>NZ_JBIRFA010000009.1:84168-286483 GCF_044327205.1 Kitasatospora sp. NPDC018058
GGGGGGGGGGGGGGGTGCGGGGGGGCCCCCGCCCCTATCGGTCCCCCCCTTACCGGGTTGTTGGGTTTTGGGGGGGGGGGGGGGGGGCGCCGGGGGGGGGCCCCCCCCGCGACGCTACCGGCCCGAAGGCCTTGATCCGGACGGTATGTGACGCCGTGTCACACCGTGATGTTCAGTAGCTCGCATAGTTGGATCAGGGCCGGGATGGCGTCCTGGCGCACGATGACGTCGCCGGTGCGGGCTCCCTCGATCGGGTAGGGCTTGAAGGTGCCGTTCTCCACCAGCCCTTCGGGGTCCACGTAGAAGATCCGCATCCCCGTGTCGCGGGCACGCTGCTGGACCGCGCGCCGGTCGGCATGCAGGCCGATGACCAGCAGGGAGCGAGCTTCGGGCAGCAGCGGCACCGGCGGAATCTTCTGGTCGTAGCGGCGCACGAACACCTCGGGCAGCCCGGCCCGCGCGGAGAGGGTGTCGAAGTTGTGCGTGATCACGGGGCCGACCAGGTGTCCGGCGGTGTGCAGGGCCTTGAGCGCGCGGTGCGCGGCCGTCGGCTCGGCGAGGAAGCACGCGCGGAACATGGCGACCAGGTCGGGCGCCTTGGTGTCCGCGCTGAGCAGCATCTCGGGCACCAGCGTGTCGGCCTCGGGACTGAGGGTGAAGGCGTGCGACTGCGTCAGGGCGTTGTCGCGGCGGTCGGTGACCCGGTACACCTCGTGCAGGTAATGCAGCGGTGGGATACCGGCTTCGATGGACGTGCCGCAGCCGACTTCGACCTGAAACGGCAGGTAGTCCAGGATCGGCGTGAGGTCGGGCGTGATCGTGGGCTCTCCGCGCTGGTCCTTGACCCGCATGCCGCCCGCGAGGACGTCCCACGGTAGATTCCGCACGGTGCGCGGGACTTTGAAGTCCTCCGAGATGAAAGACAGATCGACAGACCGGAAGCCCGCCGGGGTGAGACGTCCGGCGCGCTCGTCCTGCGGATGGTCGTCGTAATCGGCGACGCTAAGGCGCAGGTCACCTTTCGCCCACACACCATCGCCCTTCGAGCGCCAGTTGCCTCGGCCGAGCCACACGCCGATCTGCCGCAGGTACGCAGCGATCTCGTCGGCGGGGGCGGTGCAGGAGTGGAACAGGTACAGGTCCGACAGGACCAGGCGCGGGACAGGGAACGTGTAGTCGAGCCCGTACAGGTAGCGGTAGTGGACGACCCGGCGGCGCCCGGCATTGTCCACCGACCAGCCGGACTGTGCTGCGTTAGCGGCGTCCTGCGTTCGGCGCCAGATTCCCTCCTCGATGGAGCGGGGGCGCTCGTGGCCATCGCCGGCGAAGTGCTGTTCCCAGCTCTTGACCTGCGCGTCGGTCAGCTGCTCGATCACGGCATAGGGCAGGAACACGGCCGTCTCCTTCGGGTGGTGTTCGCGATCAGGGGTTGTTGGGGTGCCGGCCGCTGCTCGGGGGATGCACGCGGCCGGCGCCGGATCCGCCTAGAACAGCGGGCGGAGTCTTGGGCGCCGTCAGGCGCGGTCGTCCGGCACGGCTAGGTCGGCGTGGACGACCTTGCCCCGAGGCCAGAGCTGGACGCCCCACTTGCCGTTCGTCAGGTGGTGAACCAGGGTCAGGCCCCGGCCGGACTCGGCGGTGGGGCCGGCGTCGATCTGTACGGGCGGGGACGCCGAGCCGTCGGAGACCAGTAGGCGCACGGTGCCGGCTGTGGGGCGGAGTACGGCGACGACCATGTGAGTCTGGCAGCCGGTCCGCACCGCGTTGCCCACCAGCTCGGAGATGATCAGCTCCGCGTCGTCTGCCAGGTTGGGCAGGCCCCACTCGGTGAGCTTGGCGCTGACCAGACGGCGGGCGTCGCGGGCCGATTGCGGGGCGTAAGGCAGCCGGATGGTGGCCGGAGCCGGCAGGGCGGCCGGGGGCGTATCTGCGGCCGGTGGGGTCCGTTCAGAGGTAGTGGTCATCGCTGGCCCCATGTGGGGCGCGCGGTGGTCGGCCAGGTCAGCATCCGGTGTCCCTCGGGTCGGTGCCGAGTCCGGCCGCGCGACGGGGGGTGAACAGGCCGGCGGCCGAGGACGCGAGCTCGCGCCGGCGCCAGTGGTCGCCGGGGGAGCGGCGCAGCGGCACCGCGACGGCGCCGGGGTGGGCGGCGGCGAGGAACGTGCCGCGTTCGCGCAGGACGGTGGCGAGCCGGTCGAAGGCGGCCGCATGCCGGCTCGGGCTGGCCATGGGGTCGTCGTGGACCATGTCGCGGGTCCAGGTAACAACGCCGACGACCGTCTGCTCAGACAGGGCGTCGGTCACGGCCTGCCAGCCGGGCCGGGCCATCAGGGGCTGCGCGGGGTCGCTGTCCACGGAGAGCACGGCCACCGGCCACTGACAGGCCTCGGCGAACGTACGGACATGGGCGGCGATGAGATCGGCGGCTGGTGCGTCACCAACGCAGATGTAGATGGCGACGGGGACGCGGCCGACGGGTCGGGGGTGGTCACTGGTCATGCCGACCACTGTCATCGAACGATCACTGTCGGTGAATACACGGGTCGTGGTAGCCGACGAAGTCACCCACCGCCGACCACCACGCTCCGTGGTACCCGCGCCCGTCACGGCGGCCGGGCGCCACGGGGCGTGGTAGCCGCGTATTTCCGAAGCTCACGGACCACCACGTCACGACGTGGCGCTACCTGACCACCAGAGGGACGCCGGCGGCCTGCGCAACGCTCCGCGCCATGGACATCGACACGTCCGCGATCCGGTCCGTGATCACCCCCGGAAGAGCCTGGTGCCGGACCCACCTCGGGGCGATCCGGCACGCCTCTTTCAACTCGGCGGCGGCAGCCTCCCACTGCCGCGTCTCGGTGCGTGTCAGCGCGATGTCCAGGTGAAACCTGGCCCGCGTGGACAGCGGCATGTTTGTGTCGAGACGGGTCGTCTCGATCCAGCGCAGTGCGCCGGCGGTGTCGCCGAGCGCCATCGCCACCGACACGGCCTGCGTAGCGGCGTAGGACGGGCCGAAGGGCTGGCCCTGGTTGCCTCGGGCGTGCTCGCGGCCGATTCGGGCCGCAACGGCGTGACACTGGCTCAAAAAGTCCCGGGCGGTGTCCGCGCTCGCCCCGCCTCGGGACGCGGCGACGGCGGCGTTCGTGACGAGCTGTCCGTACACACTGAGCCGGTCCGGGTCACTGTCGGACATACGCGGCTCGACCTTGGCGGCGGCCTGCTGGGCGACGTGAACGCCTTTGGAGGTATGGCCGTCGCGCAGGCAGATCCACGACAGCGACGCCATCAGGTGGGCGGACCGAAGGTCGTCACCGACCTGGTCGGCGACGTTGCGGCCGTGGGTGATCGCGGTGTATCCGAGGTCGCGGGCGCCGAGAATGTTGGCCATGACGGCGGCGGTCTGGAACGCGTCGGAGAGGACGCCGCCGGCGGCCTCGCGCCGGTCCGGTCCGGCGGCGTCGAACAGCGCCCGCGCCTCGGGCAGCAGGGCGGACAGGAGCGCGCCGAGCTCCACGTAGCGGCCGCTCCAGAACGCGGCGTCAGCGCGCCGCGCGGCGTCCCGCAGGTCCTCCAGGCTGCCGGGCTCCACGTCGGTGCCGATGCCAAGGCCGGTGTCGTGCACGGCCGCCGACACCGCCCGCAGGGCCGAGCGTTCGTCCAGGTCCATGCCCCGGCGCGGGGACTGCTGGCCGAGGATCACCGACACGTCCGTGCCGAGGCCGGCGGCTACCTTCATCAGCGACGGCAGCGACAGGCTGCCGCCCTGTTCGAGCTTCCGGATCGTGCCGAGGGACACGCCCGACTTCTCTGCCAAGTTCTCCTGCGTCACCTCCCTGCCGCGCAGGATCTTGACACGCTCCGCCGTGGTCCGTTCCGCCCACAGGGTCATTGGCTGACTCCGTCCCAGGTTGTGGCCTTCCTGTGACGGTACTCCCACAGGGTGCGGGTGTGACATAGAACGGTTATGCCCCGTAGGCCAGTTGACGTGCGGGGCGGTGGTCGGCCTGCCGCAGGTCAGACGCAGGCGCCGATGCCAAGCAGGGACGCCACCCGGGCGGAGGTGCCAGGCTGACCGTCGGCGAGGACCGTGGTGATGCCGAGCGCTTCGGCTGGCGGCAGGTTCACCGGGTGGTCGTCTACGAACACGCACGCCTCGCCCGGCAAACCTATGCGGTCCAGCGTCAGCTGGTAGATCGCCGGGTCAGGCTTGGCGATTCCCTCGCGCTCGGAGATCACCGTGACGTCGAACAGGTCCCACACGCCGCAGGCGGCGTACGGGTCATAGGGGTCCAGGCCGAAGCTGTTGGACAGCATGGCGACCATGTAGCCGGCTTCCCGGGCGGCTTTGGCGAGGGCCACCATGTCGGCCGCCGGCCGGACGCCAGCCCACGCTCGGCCCATCAGGTTCTCGTGCTCGGTCAGTCCGAGGTACGGCGCGGTCTGTCGGTTCCAGTCTGCTTGGCTGAGGGTGCCGCGCTCAAGGTCCGCGTAAAGCTGCCGGACGACCGGGTGCGTGTTCAGCGTGCGGCGCCAGGCCTCGGGGTCGAGTCCCTGGCTTACGCACCACTCGCGGTGCACAGCGAGAGCATCCGTGGTGAGGACGCCGGCGAAGTCGAGGATCAAGCCTCGGTACGTGGACGGAAGCGTGCCGGGCACAGCCGGTTGCGCCATGATGAGTTCCCCTTCTCGGTGCGTCGCAGTACGGCGAAGGTACTCGCCCATTGAGCCGCCGAACTCGCCGCCGCGTGAGAACAGATGATCGGGGCCCGCACGAGATCGCTCGTGCGGGCCCCATCGCGGCGCTCAGCGCGCGGCCAGGGCCTCCAGGACGCGGTCGAGGGAGGTGCCGAGGCCCCAGCGGGTGGAGAGGTGTTCCAGGGTCATCGGGTCCAGCGGCTCGTGGGGGAGGGCCGGGTCGAAGTCGGGCAGCGGGGCGTCCTGAGCCACCCGGACGACGGTGGGGGCGACGTCGAGGTAGGCGGCGCCCTCGACGATGTTGCGGCGGCGGGCCGGGGTGAGCCTGGAACTCACGTCCAGCGCCGCGGCGCGGATGGCCGCGAGGTCGCCGTACTCGTTGATCAGCTGGGTGGCGGTCTTCTCGCCGATGCCCTTGACGCCGGGCAGGCCGTCGGACGGGTCGCCGCGCAGTGCCGCCATGTCGGCGTACTGCGCGCCGCGGACGCCGTACTTCTCCAGCAGCAGGGCGTCGTCGGTGACTTGCAGGTTGCCCATGCCCTTGACGGGGTAGAGCACGGTGATCTGCCGGGCGTCGTCGACGAGTTGGAACAGGTCGCGGTCTCCGGTGACGATCTGCACCGGGCCCTTGGCGCGGGCGGTGAGGGTGCCGATCACGTCGTCCGCCTCGTAGCCGGGCGAGCCGACCCGGGCGATGCCCAGCGCGTCGAGCACCTGCTCGATCACCGGGACCTGCGGGGCCAGCGTGTCCGGCACCTCCTCCTCGCCGTCCTCGGCGGCCTCGGCGACCCGGTGGGTCTTGTACGAGGGGACGAGGTCCACCCGCCACTGGGGGCGCCAGTCGGCGTCCATGCAGGCGACGAGTTCGTCGGGGCGGTGGTCCTGGACCAGCCGGGCGATGAAGTCCAGCAGGCCGCGGACGGCGTTGACCGGCTCACCCTGCGGCGAGCGCAGGGTGTCCGGTACGCCGAAGTAGGCCCGGAAGTACAGGCTGGCGGAGTCGAGCAGCATCAGTCGCGGTGCGGTCACGCCTCAGATCATGCCGTACGGGGGTGACGGACAGCTGGTTCTCAGTGCTCGTGTGGGCCGGCGCGGTGCACCGGACCGTGGGCGTCGGCGCAGTGTTCGGCGGCCGAATCGCCCGGGGCGGTGATCTGCAGCAGCGCGCCCGCCTCGTCCTCGCCGACGTGGTCGACCTGGAGCGTGCTGTGGGTGATGCCGTACTCCTCGGCCAGCCGGCGCTGCAGCGAGCGCCGGACGGCGTGGCAGTCGCCGCCGGGGGTCACCAGGATGTGGGCGGACAGGGCCGGCTGGTTGGAGGTGATCTCCCAGATGTGCAGGTCGTGGATCTCCTCGACCAGCGGTTCGGCGACCAGCCGGTCGGCCACCGTGTCCGGGTCGATCCCGGCCGGGGCGGCCTCCAGGAAGATCCGCCCGGAGTCCCGGACCAGCCCGATGCCCGCCTTGAGCATCAGCGCGACCACGATCAGCGAGGCGATCGCGTCGGCCCGGGCGAAGCCGGTGGTCAGCATGACCGCGCCGGCGACGGCGGTGGCGATGAAGGCGTAGAGGTCGGTCAGCACGTGCTGGAAGGCGCCCTCGACGTTCAGCGAGCTGCGGTTGGCCTTCGACATGCACCAGGTAGCGGCCAGGTTGACCACGATCCCGATGAGCGCGGTGACCAGCACCAATGAGCCGGTGACCTCGGGCGGTTCGATCAGCCGGGTGATCGCCTCGTAGCCCAGCCAGGCCGAGAGCACCAGCAGGGTCACGCCGTTGGCCTGGGCGGAGAGGATCTCGGCCCGCTTGAGCCCGTAGGTGTAGCCGCCGCGGGCCGGGCGGGCGGCGAGCCGCATAGCGACCAGGGCCAGCACGATCGAGGCGGCGTCGGTGAGCATGTGCGCCGCGTCGGAGATCAGGGCCAGCGACTGGGCGGCGAAGCCGACCGCGACCTCGCCGGCCATGAAGACGACGATCAGGGCGAGGGCGCTGACCAGCCAGCGGCGGTCGGCGTCGGCGGCGACACCGTGCGAGTGGCCGCCGTGGCCCCCGTGTCCGTGTCCGTGTCCGTGGCCGTGCGAGTGCTGGTGGTCATGTGCATGATCATCGTGGGAATGCTCGTGCCGGGCCATCGAAGTCCTCTCCGGGCGGACGTGTGGTCGGTGACGGGGGGGCGATCGCCCCGCACTCGAAGTGAACCGCAGAATCGACAAAGATCCAAAGGCTGTACTGGTGACCGTTGTCGTTGCCGTTCGGATGTCCTTCGGATGTCCTTCCCCGTACGGCGGTGCCGCCCGCGCCACTCGCATGCTCCCCACCCTGCCGGCGGCCGCCGAGCACCTCCCGTCGCCGGTGCCGACACTGCGGTCCTGAACGCGGCTGAACGCGACGTTCCCCGCGCCCCGGCACGGGGCGCGGGGAACAGCTGACCCAAAAACTCTTTCCCCGTGGCCAGTTGCGGCCCATGCCCCGGGCCCGCGCCCGGCCGGGTTCACCCCAGTGCCACCGCGTCCAGCGCCGCCGCGGTGGCGGCCCGCACCAGGCCCCGCATCACCCGCAGATCGTCCCCCTGCTCCGGATGCCACTGCACCCCCACCGTGAACCCCGGCCCCTCCACCGCCTCCACCGTCCCGTCCGGGGCGAGTGCGCTCACCCGCAGGCCCGCCCCCAGCCGGTCCACCGCCTGGTGGTGGAAGCTCGGCACCTCCAACTCGCTCTCCGGCAGCAGCCCGCCCAGCAGCGTCCCCGGCACCGGCCGCACCAGGTGCGCGCCGTAGACCCCCGGCGACCCGCCGTGCACGTCCACCGCGACCACGTCCGGCAGGTGCTGCACCAGCGTCCCGCCGCAGACCACGTTCAGCACCTGCATCCCCCGGCAGATCCCCAGCACCGGCATCCCCGCCGCCAGCGCGCCCCGCAGGAGCGCGACCTCCCAGGCGTCCCGCTCCGGCGAGTCCACCTCCGTCAACGGGTGCGCCGGCTCGCCGTAGTACGCCGGGTCGATGTCCGGCCCGCCGGCGATCACCAGGGCGTCCAGCCGGGCGAGCACCTCGGGGGCGCGTTCGGGGGCGTCGGGCGGCAGCAGGACGGCGATCCCGCCGGAGTTCCGGACGTACGCGGTGTACCGCTCGGGTACCAGGGCGACCCGGCGGCCCCGCCAGTCGCTCCAACTAGCGTCCACCAGGTAGGTGCTGACACCGATCAAAGGCCTGCGATCCATGGCGCGCATTCTCCTCCCGCACCGTTTGATCCCACGTCAATCACGCGCATCGGCGCGCCACACCCGCCCGCCCTCTTCCGCCCCGCGAGCCGCAGGCCGTACGGTTCGCTGTGACTGCCTGAACTCGAAGAGTGATCGATGGGGAGGGTTCCGCCATGCCCGAGAACGCCGCCGCGGGCTCACCGCCCCGGCCGCCGCTGACCCTGGACGAGCTGCGCACCCTGGTGGACGCCGGCGAGGTGCACACCGTCGCGCTGTCGTTCACCGACATGCAGGGCCGGCTGCAGGGCAAGCGCTTCGCCGCCCGGTTCTTCCTCGACGAGGTCGCCGAGAAGGGCGCCGAGGCCTGCGACTACCTGCTGGCCGTGGACGTGGACCTGAACACCGTGGACGGCTACGCCTTCTCCTCCTGGGCCACCGGATACGGCGACTTCGCGATGCGTCCCGACCTCGGTACCCTGCGGCTGACCCCGTGGCAGCCCGGCACCGCCCAGGTCACCGCCGACCTGGCCCGGCACGGCGGCCACCCGGTGGACGCCGCCCCGCGCCAGCTGCTGCGCCGCCAGATCGCCCGGCTCGCCGAGTACGGCCTGGCCGCCGACATCGGCACCGAACTGGAGTTCCTGGTGTTCCGCGACACCTACGAGCAGGCCTGGCTCGGCGGCTACCGCGGCCTGACCCCGGCGAACCTCTACAACGTGGACTACTCGATGCTGGGCACCGCCCGGGTCGAGCCGCTGCTGTCCCGGATCCGCAACGAGATGGCCGGCGCCGGGCTGACCGTCGAGTCCGCCAAGGGCGAGTGCAACCTCGGCCAGCACGAGATCGCCTTCCGCTACGCCGACGCCCTCACCACCTGCGACCAGCACAGCGTCTACAAGACCGGGGCCAAGGAGATCGCCGCCCAACAGGGCTGCGCGCTCACCTTCATGGCCAAGTACGACGAGCGCGAGGGCAACAGCTGCCACATCCACCTGTCCCTGCGTGACGCGGTGGGCGCCCCCGCCTTCGCCGACCGGGACGGCCGGATGACCGACACCATGCGGCACTTCCTGGCCGGACAGCTGCTCGCCCTGCGCGAGTTCAGCCTGCTGTACGCGCCGAACATCAACTCCTACAAGCGCTACCGCCCCGGCTCCTTCGCCCCGACCGCCGTCGCCTGGGGCCGGGACAACCGCACCTGCGCCTACCGGGTGGTCGGTCACGGCCCGGGGCTGCGGATGGAGAACCGGGTGCCCGGCGGCGACGTCAACCCGTACCTCGCGGTGTCCGGCATGATCGCGGCCGGCCTGTACGGCCTGCAGCGCAAGCTCGACCTGCCCGCGCCCTGCCTGGGCAACGCCTACGCGGTGGAGGAGTACGTCCGGGTGCCCGGATCGCTGCGCGAGGCCGCCGACTTGTGGGCGGAGAGCGAACTGGCCCGCACGGCCTTCGGCGACGACGTGGTCGAGCACTACCTGAACATGGCCCGGGTCGAGCAGGCCGCCTACGACGGGGCCGTCACCGACTGGGAGCGCTACCGATCCTTCGAACGGATGTGAGCCGTGACCGAATCGGAGTTGAGGGACCGGCGGTCGGTGGTCGCCTGATCGGCGGGCTGGGCGTGCAGGTTGTCGGGGATGCGTAACGTGAACTCGATCGCGCTGTCTTTGTGTGCCGCTAGGATGACGGTGTGTCACCTGATGTGCATCAGTGCCTGCGGATGGATCGAGAAGAAGTCGTGCAAGAGCCAAGCCGACTTCGCATGCGTATTCTGCGGCTTCACCTGCAGCGCGGACACCAGCGCAGCAGCCAACGTCGCGGTAGGACAGGCCGCAAGGCCCCGGAAGACACCTTCCGGTACCGGAGGGGCAACGCCGAGCCAGCGGTCGAGTGCCCGTGAACCTCAACACCCCACCGGTGTTGGAATCCCCCGGCTTCGGCCGGGGGAGGATGTCAAAGCGAGGAGTAGGAGCCCGATGAGCGAGAAGCCCGGGAAGGACGAGACGGTCTGCCGCCGTCTGGTCGGCCGTACCGCCGTGGTCACCGGCGCGGGCAGCGGGATCGGCCTGGCCGCCGCCCGCCGGCTCGCCTCCGAGGGTGCCAAGGTGGTCTGCGCGGACCTGGACGAGGAGACCGGGCGGGCGGCCGCCAAGGAGGTCGGCGGGCTGTTCGTGCACACAGACGTCACCGACCCGTACATGGTCGAGGCGCTGTTCGACGAGGCGTACGAGACCTACGGCAGCGTGGACGTCGCGTTCAACAACGCGGGCATCTCGCCGCCGGAGGACGACTCCATCCTGACCACCGGCCTGGACGCCTGGCGCAAGGTCCAGGAGGTCAACCTGACCTCGGTCTACCTGTGCTGCAAGGCGGCGCTGCCGTACATGCGCCGGCACGGGCGGGGCTCGATCATCAACACCGCGAGCTTCGTGGCCCGGATGGGCGCGGCCACCTCGCAGATCTCCTACACCGCCTCCAAGGGCGGGGTGCTGGCGATGTCCCGAGAGCTGGGCGTGCAGTTCGCACGGGAGGGGATCCGGGTGAACGCGCTCTCGCCCGGGCCGGTGGACACCCCGCTGCTGCGCGAGCTGTTCGCCAAGGACCCGGAGCGGGCGGCCCGCCGGCTGGTGCACATTCCGCTCGGCCGCTTCGCCCGGGCCGAGGAGATCGCCGCCGCGGTGGCCTTCCTGGCCAGCGACGACTCCTCGTTCATCACCGCGAGCGAGTTCCTGGTGGACGGCGGCATCGCCGGGGCGTACGTCACCCCGCTGTAGGCCCTGGGCGCGCCGGGCCGGGTCGTGGGCTTCTCACCGTAATCTCATCGAAAACCGCGGGAATTCGCGGCTGCGCTGATTTCGCGTTTATCCGGCTCCCTTTAGATTCTCTGTTGTGAGTGAGCAGATTCCCGCCGGGTGGTACCCGGACCCGAAGGACACCACCAGTGACCCGAGACCGCAGCGCTGGTGGGACGGCAGGGGCTGGACGGCCGACACCCGGCCCGCGCCCTCGGACGCCCCACAGCCGGAGGCCCCGGCCGCAGCGGCTCCGGGGGCGGGAACGGCGGAGCAGCCCACGGTGCTGGAGGGCGAGGTCCTGGAGAGCGGCCCGACGGTCCGCTACCCGGAGCCGCCGCCCTTCGGCGCGGCTTACGGCTCCTTCGGCGAGCCCGCCAAGCCGCCGCGCAAGGCCTGGCGCAAGCCCTCCAGGCTCGTGGTGGCGACCGCCGTCGCCGCCCTGCTCGGCCTGGGCGCCGGCTCGGGGATCACCTACCTCGCGATGGACGGCCACGACAAGGACCGCACCGCGCCCAGCGCCCGTCAGCTGCCGGTGCCGAACGACGACGGCGGGCCGTTCGGCGGCCTCCCGGGCGGCGGCAGCGGCGGCAGCGGTGGTAACGGTAACGGCGGCGGGAAGTCCAAGCCGGGCGCCGGGAAGGCGATCGACCTGGTGAACAAGCTCAGCCTGCCGGTGCCCTCCGGCTGGCAGGCCGGCCACACCAAGGACGGCTTCGCCGCACTCACCGTCGGCTCGTACACCTGTGCGGACGGCACCGGCAGTTGCACCCTCGGCGGGGTGACCACCGGCCGGATCGACGGCGGCGGCACCGACGCCCAGGCGGCGGCCAAGGCGGACATCGAGAAGACCGCCAAGGACTCCTACGGCGACCTCACCGGTCACCAGGAGCTCAAGTCCGAGGCCGTGAAGGTCAACGGGCAGGACGGCTACCTGGTCCGCTGGAAGGTGGACGCGGCCAAGGGCAACAACGGCTACGTGGAGACCGTGGTCTTCCCGTCCACCGACGGCAAGACGCTGGTCTCGGTGCACTTCGGCTTCGACATCGCCGACAAGGCGCCGGACGTCGCGGTGATGGACACCATCGTCAAGGGCATCGCCGACTACAAGGGCAAGATCCCGAGCATCCCCGGCCTCCCGGGGATGCCGGGTGGCGGCAGTGGCGGCGGCTCCGGCGGTTCGGGCGCTCCCGATGACTCGGGGACCTCGACCACCTGAGCCCCCGCTCCTCACACCGCGACGGCCCACCCGGGAGGAATCCCTCCGGGTGGGCCGCCGTTCATCCCGGCTCCCCGGGGGAGCCGCGGAACCGGGACCGGACGGGGGTGGGCCGGCCCGGCCCCGCGTCCGGCGTCAGGAGTCGCGTCGAACAGCCTCGACGCGACGGCGCCGGAGCACCATGCCCGCCCAGCCGACGCCGATCGCGGCGGCGCCGGCCAGCAGCAGCGGACCGGTGGCCGAGGTGCCGGCCACGGCTGCGGAGGTGGTCGGGATCGGCCGGCCGGCCGGGGCGTTCGGGTCCCCGCCGTGGCCGTGGTGGGCGACCGTGGACTTGGGCGCGTCGGCGGCGATCTGCGCGTCGTCGGGCGCGGCCGGGGCGGCGAGCGAGGAGACGGCCGGGGCGCCGGCGGTGGTCGGCGCGCCGAAGTCGACGTCGGAGCAGCTGTAGAACGCCTCCGGGCTGTCGCTGCGCTGCCAGATCATGTAGAGCAGCTGGCGGCCGGTGCGCTGCGGCAGGGTGCCCGAGTAGGTGTAGTACCCGTTGACGGCGGTGCGGTCGACCTGCACCTGGGCCACCGGGGTCGGGTCGAGGTCCGACCACTTCAGCGGCTTGGTCGGGTCGTAGCCCGGCTTGGTGAGGTAGACGGTCTGGGTGCCGACGTGCGGCGCGGTGGTGCGGAACCGGAAGGTGAAGTCGCCCGCGCTGACCGGGGTGGCCGGCCAGTCGGTGCGCGGCCAGTCCAGCGCCGCGTACTTGTCGCGGTTGGCCGAGCAGAGCCGGCCGTCCGGGATCAGCGCCTGGTGGTTCCCGGCGGCGTTGGCGATGTTGACCTCGTTCCAGTCGTACAGCGGTTGGGTGCCGCTCGCGGCGACGAGGTCCTTGCAGACCTGCGACACCGGGTGCTCCGGGCCCTCGGCGTAGCAGGCGGCGACCCGGCTGACGGGGTTGGTCATCGTGCCGTGGGCGCTGGCGGTACCGGCGGTGGTCGCGGCCACCGCGAGCACCGCGGCGCCGACCACGCCGACGGACAGGGCACTTCGCTTGATGGACATGGGGTGGGGACTCCTTGACCGTCGTTCCGGGCGGGTGTGGGGGAGAGCGGACACGCCTGCCCGTTCGGGGGCCGCTCGGCCCGGATCGCGGGCCCCGGCCAGAGCGTAGGATTGGTCTGGACCAGATGGCAATAGCCTTGCGTGCCGCTCCTGTTGACGGACTGTAGGCCCTGGAACAGCGCAAAGGCCCGACGGGACACCGGGGTTAGGTGTTCCATCGGGCCCGCTTAAGGCTGCCGAAAGGGCGACCGGCGGTCAGAGGAAGGTCTTCCCCTCGCCCCGGTAGGTCGGCACGGTCCGCACGATCCGGTCGCCCTCGATCAGGTGCAACTCCGCGAAGCGCTCGCACAGTTCGCCCGCCTTGGCGTGCCGGAACCAGACCCGGTCGCCGATCAGCAGGTCGTCCGCGGCCGAGCCGAGCAGTGGGGTCTGTACCTCGCCCGCACCCTCCATCGGGTCGTAGCGCAGCCCCGGCGGCAGGTACGGCACCGGCGAGCGGTCCGGCCCGGCCGCGCCGGAGGCCGGGTAGCCGCCGCCGAGCACCGTCACCACCCCGACCCCGGGGCGGCGCACCACCGGCTGGCCGAACAGTGCGGCCGGACGGCCCCGGAACACCCGGTAGTTGTCGAACAGCTGCGGCTGGTACAGCCCGGAGCCGGCCGCCACCTCGGTGACGGCCCGCTCGGCCGCGGTGGACTCCACACTGCCGGTGCCGCCGCCGTTGACGAACTCCAGCTCCGCCACCTGCCGCAGCCGCCGGACCACCGCCGCGCGCCGCTCGGCCAGTTCGGCCCGCGCCCGGCCCTGCATCAGCCGGATCAGCCGCGAGCGCACCGGCCGTCCCGGCACCAGGTCGCCCACCCCGGCGATGTGCCCCTCGTACGCCATCAGGCCGACCACCCGGAAACCCGGGCGGCGCTGGACGAGTTCGGCGAAGGCGACCAACTGCTCCGGGGTGCGCAGCGGCGAGCGCCGGGCGCCCACCCGGACCCGCCCGCCGAGCAGGTGCAGCGCGGTGTCCAGCTCCAGGCAGACCCGCACCTCGGCGTCGCCGGAGCGGGCCTTGTCGATCAGGTCCAGCTGGGCCGGGTCGTCCAGGACGACGGTGATCTCGCGGGCCGGCCCGGGATCGGCGGTCAGCTCGGCGTAGCCGGCCCGGTCGGTGGAGGGGTAGGCGAGCAGGATGTCGCGCACGCCGGTACGGGCCAGCCAGAGCGACTCGTCCAGGGTGAAGCTCATCACCCCGAGGAAGCCGTCCACGGCCAGCGCCCGCTCCAGCAGCGCCCGGCAGCGCAGCGACTTGCCGGCCACCCGGATCGGCTTCCCGCCGGCCCGGCGCACCAGGTCGGCGGCGTTGGCGTCGAAGGCGGCGAGGTCCACGACGGCCACCGGTCCGTCCAGGTGGGCGGTGGCCCGGTCGTACCGGTGGCGGTCGGAGACCGGGGCGGGCGCGGGAGCGTCGAGCATCACCATGCGCGCAGGGTGCCACAGCGCCTTACCGGTGGGTAGAGGGCGCGTGCAGGGAAATGCGGGCGGTGGCTCGCGGTGGCATAGGGTCGGCCGGGTGGACCGCAAAGACTTCTCCAACCCGGCGTTCGTCGGCAAGAGCATCCCGAATCCCGGCTTCTCCGACGACGACGGCGCGGCGGACCCGGCGCTGGCCGCGGCCCTCGCCCGCTGGTCGCAGGCCCGTACGGCCGAGCCCGAGGTGCTGGCGGCGCTGACCCCGACCCGGCTGATGGTCCCGATCGTCGCCATCCTCGGCGAGGTCGAGGTGGACGAGCACGGACACCGGCACGACAAGACCAGTGACATGGCAGTCCCGGTGCTGGAGGCCCCGGACGGGCGCCGCGCGCTGCCGGCCTTCACGTCACTGGAGACGCTCACCCGCTGGCGGGCCGACGCCCGTCCGGCGCCGACGGCGGCCCCGCAGGCCGCGATGGTGGCCTTCTCCGAGCGTGCCGACACCCTGCTGATCGACCCGGCCGGGCCGGTGCCCTTCCTGCTGGCCGGCGCCCGGCTGCGGGCGCTGGCGGAGAACCGCCCGTACCTGCCGCCGGTGACGGACCCGGAGGTGCGCGAGGCGGTCCGGGCGCTGCTGGCGGCCGAGCCGCAGGTGGTCAGTGGGCTGCTGGCGCCCTCGGAGGACTCGGACGGGGTGCTCGCGGTGGTCTTCGACCCGGCGCTGGACCAGCCGGGGCTGCAGGCGGCCGCGCAGCGGGTCGGCCGGGCGGTGGCCGGGGACCCGGTGCTGCGGGTGCGGCTGGACCGGGGGCTGGACCTCGCGGTGCTCCCGGCGAGCACGCAGCTGCCGGGGGAGGCGCTGTACCGGCGGTAGGACCGACTGTGGCCTCCCACTCACCCCCGGAATTCCGGGGGTGAGTGGGAGGCCACAGGTGATTCCGGTCAGGAGTAGACCGGCCCGGTGAACTTCTCGCCCGGCCCGGTGCCCGGCGCGTCCGGGACGATGGACGCCTCGCGGAAGGCCAGCTGCAGCGAGCGCAGGCCGTCGCGCAGCGGCGCGGCGTGGAAGTTGCTGATCTCCGGGGCGCCGGCGGTGACCAGCCCGGCCAGCGCGGTGATCAGCTTGCGGGCCTCGTCGAGGTCCTTGTCCTTCTCGCCGCCCTCGGCCAGGCCGCACTTGACCGCGGCGGCGCTCATCAGGTGCACCGCGACGGTGGTGATCACCTCGACGGCCGGGACCTCGGCGATGTCCCGGGTCAGGTCGTCGAAGCCGAGCGCCTCGTCGTCGGCGCCGGGGGTCTGGGTGGGCTCGCTGCTCAAGGGGGGCTCGTTCCGTCGTGCCGGTCTGCGTACCCCTGGAGCGTACAAGGGGGTTGCGCGGAGGGGCGGAATAGCTTTCGACCCCCCGGCGCTGTATGCTTCGAGACTGACCGGCCGGGATCCCGTATGGGCACCTGGCCAGCAAGTGGAGGCTCCACTGCAAGGAGGCCCGAGAGGGCAACCGCGAAAGTCTCCCACCTGATCGGCCTCACGGTCGACGGGTCCCGGTCCGCGACGGGCGCCACGGCGCCGAGTCGCCGCAGCACCCCTCACGGGGTGCCGCCCCCGGTTGTGTGGAGCCCCGCTTGTACCGAGCGGGGCTTTTTTCGTGTCGCGGTGCACACGGTGCCGAGAGGTTCCGGGCAGCGCAGCTCGAATGAAGCCCCGCCCAGTGGTCGAGTCCACTACGTGCGACCGCCGTCCGACGGCCGCATCGCAGAAGGTGCAACCGAGGAGGCCCCATCAGCACCGAGCCCCGCATCAACGACCGGATTCGCGTCCCGGAGGTGCGACTCGTCGGTCCCAGCGGCGAGCAGGTCGGCATCGTGCCGCTTGCCAAGGCGCTGGAGCTCGCGCAGGAGTACGACCTCGACCTGGTCGAGGTCGCGGCGACCGCCCGGCCGCCGGTGTGCAAGCTCATGGACTACGGCAAGTTCAAGTACGAGTCGGCCATGAAGGCCCGTGAGGCGCGCAAGAACCAGGCGCACACGGTCATCAAGGAGATGAAGCTCCGGCCGAAGATCGACCCGCACGACTATGACACCAAGAAGGGTCACGTCGTCCGGTTCCTCAAGCAGGGCGACAAGGTCAAGATCACGATCATGTTCCGCGGTCGTGAGCAGTCCCGCCCCGAGCTGGGCTTCCGTCTGCTGCAGCGGCTCGCCGACGACGTCCAGGAGCTGGGCTTCGTCGAGTCCTCGCCGAAGCAGGACGGCCGGAACATGATCATGGTTCTTGGCCCGCACAAGAAGAAGACCGAGGCGATGGCCGAGGCCCGCGCCCTCGCGGACGCCCGCAAGGCCGAGCGGCTGGGCCGGACCCCCGGCTCCGACGCCGCCCCCGCGGACGACGCCGAGACCGACGCCGAGATCGACGTCGTGACCGAGGTGCAGGACGCCCCGGCCGAGGCGGAGGCCCCCGAGGCCGACGCTCCGGTCGAGCAGCCGGCCGCTCCCCAGGGCGCCTGAGCCGTAAGGCTCACGGCAGTCCGGGGTCGGCCCCCAGGGTGACAGGGCGTCCCGCCCGGTCACCGCAGATCCATCCAGTTCACGCCCGCGCGGCGCAGGTCGCGCGGGCGTGGACGGGACTGACGAGGAGATACGGCGAAATGCCGAAGCAGAAGACGCACAGTGGCGCCAGCAAGCGCTTCAAGATCAGTGGCTCTGGCAAGGTGCTGCGCGAGCGCGCCGGCCGCCGCCACCTCCTGGAGCACAAGCCCTCGACGCTGACCCGCAAGCTGGCCGGGACGGTCGAGATGGCCCCCGCTGACGCCAAGAAGATCAAGAAGCTTCTCGGCAAGTGATCGCCTTCCCGCCCGGTGCGAGCCGGTGCGGGGCAGCTGATCCTTCCCGACCCATTCGAATGACGGACCACGTGAAGTAGTCCGTGGTCCAACCCAAGGAGTAATCAAGTGGCACGCGTCAAGCGGGCAGTCAACGCCCACAAGAAGCGCCGGGTCATCCTGGAGCGCGCCAGCGGCTACCGTGGCCAGCGTTCGCGCCTGTACCGCAAGGCCAAGGAGCAGGTCACCCACTCGCTGGTCTACAACTTCAACGACCGCAAGAAGCGCAAGGGCGACTTCCGTCAGCTGTGGATCCAGCGCATCAACGCTGCGGCCCGTGCCAGCGGCATCACCTACAACCGCTTCGTGCAGGGCCTGAAGGCCGCCAGCGTCGAGATCGACCGCAAGATGCTGGCCGACCTGGCCGTCAACGACCCGGGTGCGTTCGCCTCCCTGGTCGAGGTCGCCCGGAAGGCGCTGCCGGCCGACGTGAACGCCCCGAAGGCCGCCGCGGACGCCGCCTGATCTTCCGAGATCGGTTGAGCTCTGACCGGACCCGCAGGCTCTCCTGCGGGTCCGGTTCTGCTTTCCGCCTCCCAGCACCTTCAGCGTCAGCACCTCCAGCGTCAGCGCCTCCAGAGAACGAGACCATGCCGAGCACCGACACCCCCCTGCTCACCTCCCTGCGCTCGCCGCGCGTCGTCGCCGCCCGCCGGCTGGCCAAGCGGAACCAGCGCACCAAGGAGCGCCGCTTCCTGGCCGAGGGCCCGCAGGCCGTCCGGGAGGCCGTCGCCTTCGGCAAGCTGCCGGGGACGGCCGAGCACGCGGTGGTCGAGGTGTACGTGGGCCTGGAGGCCGCCGAGCGGCACGCGGACATCGTCGAGGCCGCCCTGAACGAGGGGCTGCCGGTGCTGACCGCCACCGACGAGGTGATCGCCGGGATCTGCGACACGGTGACCCCGCAGGGCATCGTGGCGCTCTGCCGCTTCATCGACACCCCGTTCGCCGAGGTGCTCAAGGCCCGGCCCAAGCTGGTGGCGATCCTCGCCCACGTGCGCGACCCCGGGAACGCCGGCACCGTGCTGCGCACCGCCGACGCGGCCGGCGCGGACGCCGTGGTGCTCACCGACGCCTCGGTGGACCTCTACAACCCGAAGGCCGTCCGGGCCTCCGTCGGCAGCCTGTTCCACCTGCCGGTGGCGGTCGGCGTGCCGGTCGAGGAGGCGGTCGGGAAGCTGCGCGAGGCCGGCGTCCGGGTGCTCGCCGCGGACGGCGCGGGGGAGCGTGACCTGGACCAGGAGCTCGACGAGGGCACCCTTGGAGCGCCCGGCGCGTGGGTGTTCGGCAACGAGGCGTGGGGGCTCCCGGAGGAGACCCGGGCGCTCACCGACGAGGTCGTGCGCGTCCCGATCCACGGGCACGCCGAGAGCCTCAACCTGGCCACCGCGGCCGCCGTGTGCCTGTACGCCTCGGCGCGGGCGCAGCGTTCGCCCGGCGGCTGCCGCTCGAACGGCTGACACGCCCCGGGGCGCGCCCGGATCGCCACGCTGCAAGCCCTACTGTCGGGGCCTGCGAGGCGCTAGGGTCTGCCTCGGTGGGGGGAACGGCACGGTGGGTAATCGGGGAGGCAACCCATGGTCGGCAACGGGCCCGAGCTCGACCCGGACGACCTGCCGGACGGCCTGGTGGTCGCCGACGCGCTGGGCCGGGTGGTCTGCTTCAACCGGGCCGCGGCCCGGCTCACCGGCGTGCTCCCGGAGGCCGCTCTCGGCAGCGCGCTGGAGGACGTCCTCCCGCTGGAGGACCTGGACGGCCGCCGCTGGTGGCAGCTGACCGACCCGTACGGCGGCCTGGCCATCCGCACCCGCCAGCCCGAGCGCAACCTGCTGCTGCCCGGCGGCCGCGAGGTGCTGGTCTCCGCCCGGTACGTCCGGACCGGGCCCGGAGGGCCGCTGGAGCGCCTGGTGATCGCCCTGCGCGGCACCGAGGCCCGGCGCCGCACCGAGCGCAGCCACGCCGAGCTGATCGCCACCGTCGCGCACGAGCTGCGCTCCCCGCTGACCAGCGTCAAGGGCTTCACGGCCACACTGCTGGCCAAGTGGGAGCGGTTCACCGACGGGCAGAAGCGGCTGATGCTGGAGACCGTCGACGCCGACGCCGACCGGGTCACCCGGCTGATCGCCGAGCTGCTGGACATCTCCCGGATCGACGCCGGGCGGCTGGAGCTGCGCAAGCAGGTGGTCGACCTGGCGGCCGCGGTGCGCCGGCACGTCGAGCGCAAGGTCGCCACCGGCATCCCCGAGGAGCGCTTCGACATCCGGATCAGCGAGCCGCTGACCGTGCTGTGGGCCGACCCGGACAAGGTCGACCAGGTGCTGGCCAACCTGCTGGAAAACGCGGTGCGTCACGGCGAGGGAACTGTCACGATCGAGGTGGCACCCGCCAAGGAGGTCGTCGAGGCGCCCGTCTGGGAGCGCTCCGGCACTCCGCCCCGCATCGTGGAAGGCACCGCGGTCACCGTGAGCGATGAAGGAAGCGGCATCCCCGAGGAGTCGATGCCGCGCGTCTTCACCCGCTTCTGGCGGGGCTCCAAGCGCGGCGGCACCGGCCTCGGGCTCTATATCGTCAAGGGCATCGTGGAGGCCCACGGCGGCTCGATCCGGGTCGGCCGCGCGCCCGGCGGCGGGGCCCGGTTCCGATTCATCCTGCCCGCCGGCGTTCCGGACTTCATGCTCTGACAGAGGATGCACGACAAGCACAGCACGCTCTGAGAGGGCACCGGGGTCCCGTCGGACGGGCTTCACGGCAGCCGCGCTACGCGCTGCGACTACACTCGACCTTTGGCGTTGCGCAACGCCCTGTGCGGCTGTGCCGCGGACACCACTCCCCGTTAGCCCTTCGGTCTCCCCGTGAGCCGTCCGGTGAACGGAGATCGGCTGCCCGCGCCCCGGCCCCGCCGGGCGTGACGCGAAGGCGAGCCCCACACACCTGAGCACGGACGAGCAGGAGCACGGGAAAGATAGAGATGTCGGCACCCAACAAGTCGTACGACCCGGTCGAGGTCGAGGCCCTCAAGCCCGAGGTGGTGGAGCAGGCGCGGGACGAGGCGATCGCCGCCTTCGCCGCCGCCGGCACCCTGGACGAGCTGAAGCAGGCCAAGGTCGCCCACACCGGCGACCGCTCCGCGCTCTCGCTCGCCAACCGCGAGATCGGCGCCCTTCCGCCGCACGCCAAGGCCGCCGCAGGCAAGCTGATCGGCCAGGCCCGCGGCGCGGTCAACCAGGCGCTCGCCAAGCGGCAGGCCGAGCTGGAGGCGGAGCGTGACGCCCGCGTGCTGGTCGAGGAGGCGGTGGACGTCACGCTGCCGTACGACCGCGCCCCGCGCGGCGCCCGGCACCCGCTGACCACGCTGGCCGAGCGCATCGAGGACACCTTCGTCGCGATGGGCTACCAGGTCGCCGAGGGCCCCGAGGTCGAGGCCGAGTGGCTCAACTTCGACGCCCTCAACCTGGGCCCGGACCACCCGGCCCGCTCGATGCAGGACACCTTCTTCGTCCAGGCCCCGGACGGCTCCGCCGACTCCGGCGTAGTGCTGCGCACCCAGACCTCCCCGGTCCAGGCCCGCACCATGCTCGACCGCGAGCCCCCCGTCTACGTGGTCTGCCCCGGCCGGGTCTACCGGACGGACGAGCTGGACGCCACCCACACCCCGGTGTTCCGCCAGGTCGAGGGCCTCGCCGTCGACGAGGGCATCACCTTCGCCGACCTCAAGGGCACCATCGAGGTGCTGGTCGAGAAGCTGATCGGCGGCGGCCTGGAGCTGCGCTGGCGCCCCTCGTACTTCCCGTTCACCGAGCCGAGCGCCGAGATCGACCTGCAGTGCTTCGTGTGCCGCGGCGAGAGCGTCGGCAACCCGGACCGCCCGTGCCGCACCTGCTCCTCCGAGGGTTGGATCGAGCTCGGCGGTTGCGGCGTGGTCAACCCCAGGGTGCTGGTCGCCTGCGGCGTGGACCCGAACCGCTACAGCGGGTTCGCCTTCGGCCTGGGCCTGGAGCGGATCCTGATGAATCGTCACAACGTCGCCGACATGCGCGACATGGTCGAGGGTGACGTGCGCTTCACCCTCCCGTTCGGGATGGAGATCTGATGCGCGTCCCGCTTTCCTGGCTGCGCGAGTACGTCGATCTGCCGGCCGGCGAGACCGGCCGTGACGTGGCCGAGCGTCTGGTCCGGGCCGGCCTGGAGGTCGAGACCGTCGAGCAGCTCGGCGCCGACCTCAAGGGCCCGCTGGTGGTCGGCGAGGTGCTCTCCATCGAGGAGCTGTCCGGCTTCAAGAAGCCGATCCGGCACTGCTTCGTCAACGTCGGCGACGCCAACGGCACCGGCGAGCCGCAGGAGATCGTCTGCGGTGCGACCAACTTCGCCGTCGGCGACAAGGTCGTGGTCGTGCTCCCGGGCGCGGTGCTGCCCGGCCCGTTCCCGATCGCGGCCCGCAAGACCTACGGCCAGACCTCGGCCGGCATGATCTGCTCCACCCGCGAGCTCGGCATGGGCGACGACCACGGCGGCATCCTCGTGCTCCCGCCCGAGTACGAGCCCGGCACCGACGCCATCGAGCTGCTCCAGCTCGTCGACGAGGTGCTCGACATCGCCGTCACCCCGGACCGCGGCTACTGCCTGTCCATGCGCGGTGTGGCCCGCGAGGCCGCCGCCGCGTACGGGCTGCCGCTGGCCGACCCGGCGCTGCTCGACGTGCCGCCGGCCAACTCCTTCGGCTACCTGGTCAAGGTCAACGACCCCGCCGGCTGCGACCGCTTCGTGGCCCGTACGGTCGTCGGCGTCGACCCGAACGCCAAGTCCCCGATCTGGCTGCAGCGCCGCCTGCAGAAGGCGGGCATCCGCCCGATCTCGCTGACCGTCGACATCACCAACTACGTGATGCTGGAGGTCGGCCAGCCGCTGCACGCCTACGACAAGCAGCGCGTCGACGGCCCGATCACGGTCCGCCGGGCGGAGCAGGGCGAGATCCTCACCACCCTCGACGGCGTCGAGCGCAAGCTCGTCGCCGAGGACCTGCTGATCTGCGACAACAGCGGCCCGATCGGTCTGGCCGGGGTCATGGGCGGCGCCTCCACCGAGATCCTCGACCCGGCCGCCGGCCCGGGCACCACCGAGGTGATCATCGAGGCGGCGCACTTCGACCCGGTCTCGATCGCCCGCACCGCCAAGCGGCACAAGCTGCCCTCCGAGGCGTCCAAGCGCTTCGAGCGCGGCGTCGACCCGGAGGCCGCCCGCGCCGCCGCGCAGCGCGCCGTCGACCTGCTGGTGCTGATCGCCGGCGGCACCGCCGAGGCCGGGGTCACCGACATCGCCGCCCCGCACCCGGTGCGCACCATCACCATCGCCGCCGACCTGCCCGACCGGGTCGCCGGCACCGAGTACGGCCGCGAGACCGTCACCCGGCGCCTGCAGGAGATCGGCTGCTCGGTCGCGGGCGCCGACGTCCTGGAGGTCACCCCGCCGACCTGGCGGCCCGACCTCACCGACCCGTACGACCTCGCGGAGGAGGTCATCCGGCTGGAGGGGTACGACAACGTGCCCGCCCGGATGCCCGACGTCCCGCCGGGCAAGGGCCTGACCGAGGCCCAGCGCACCCACCGCCGGATCGGCGTCGCGCTGGCCGGGGCCGGCTACGTCGAGGTCAACAACTACCCGTTCCTCGGCGAGGCCGCCTTCGAGGCGCTCGGCCTGGAGGCGGGGGACCGCCGCCGTCGCACGGTCAAGCTGGTCAACCCGCTCAACGACGAGGAGCCGGCGCTGCGCACCACGCTGCTGCCGGGCCTGCTCGGTTCGCTGCGCCGCAACATCGGCCGGGGCAACACCGACCTGGCGGTCTTCGAGACCGGCACCGTCTTCCTGCCCAAGGACGAGCTGACCGTGGCCCCGCGCCCGTCGGTCGAGCACCGGCCCAGCGACGCGGAGCTGGCCGCGCTGGACGCCGCGCTGCCGGACCAGCCGCGCCGGGTCGCCGTCGCCCTCGCGGGCGAGCGGCTGCCCTCCGGCTGGTGGGGCAAGGGCGCCCAGGCCTCCTGGGCGGACGCCGTCGAGGCGGCCCGCACGGTGGCCCGCGCGGCCGGTGTCGAGCTGACCGTCCGCCAGGGGCAGCGCGCGCCCTGGCACCCGGGCCGCTGCGCCGAGCTGGTCGTCGCCGGTACCGACCGGGTGGTCGGCCACGCCGGTGAGCTGCACCCGCGCGTGGTCAAGGCGCTGGGGCTGCCGGCCCGGTCGGCGGCCATGGAGCTCGACATCGACCTGCTGACGGCGGACGGCCCGGAGAAGGTCAACGGCCCGGCGGTCTCAGGCTTCCCGGTGGCCACCCAGGACGTCGCGCTGATCGTCGACACCGCCGTCCCGGCCGCCGAGGTCGAGGCCGCGCTGCGCGCGGGCGCGGGCGAACTGCTGGAGGCCATCCGGCTGTTCGACGTGTTCACCGGTGAGCAGGTGGGTGAGGGCAAGAAGTCGCTGGCGTACGCGCTGCGCTTCCGCGCCGGCGACCGCACCCTGACCGCCGATGAGGCCACCGCCGCCCGCGAGGCGGCCGTCGCCGAGGCCGTCGCCCGCACCGGCGCGGTGCTGCGCGGCGCCTGAGCGCGGACACGCCGTAGGGCCTGAAGGGCCCCGCCCGGACCACCGTGGTCCGGGCGGGGCCCTTTGCTCTTTCTTGGGTTGACGGCCCGTCACCATTCCCACTTAACTCATTAACTATGGAACTAGATAAAGGTGCTGACCGGCCCTCCCCGATCGAGTTCCGCCTGGACCCGGCCTCGGGTGTCCCGACCTACCTGCAACTCGTGCAGCAGGTCGAACAGGCGTTGCGGATGGGCTGGTTGGCCGAGGGGGACCGGTTGCCCCGGGTGCGGGAGGTGGTCGCCGGGCTGGCGATCAACCCCAACACCGTGCTCAAGGCCTACCGGGAACTGGAGCACCGCGGCCTGGCGGTCGGTCGGCGCGGCCAGGGGACCTTCGTGCGCGGGCTGCCCGCCGGGGTCGTGCCGCTGCGGGAACGGGCCGCGCTGCGGCGGGGGTTGCTGGACTGGATGCGCTCGGCGCGGGCCGCCGGGCTGGACGAAGGGGGGATGGTCGCGGTGTTCGAGGACGCGCTGCGTGACCTGCGCGAGGGTCGGGACGGGGTGGTGGCGTGATGCCGACGGACACGGTGATCGACTGCGGGGGGATCGGCAAGCGCTACCGCCGCTCCTGGGCGCTGCGGGACTGTCACCTCGCCGTCCCGGCCGGGCATGTGGTGGCGCTGGTCGGCCCGAACGGCGCCGGCAAGACCACGCTGCTCAGCCTGGCGGCGGGCCTGTCCCTGCCCGGCGAGGGCGCGATGACCGTCCTCGGCGACCAACTCCCGGGCTCACCACGGGCCTTGGATCGGATCGGCTTCGTCGCCCAGAACGCCGCGCTCTACCCGGGCCTGCGGGTGCGCGACCTGCTGGCGATGGGCCGTCACCTCAACCGGCGCTGGGACGCCGCCCGGGCGCGCGACCACCTGGACGGCCTCGGCATCCCGCTGGACCGCAAGTACGGCCGGCTCTCCGGCGGTCAGCAGGCCCAGGTCTCGCTCGCCCTGGCCCTCGCCAAGCGGCCCGAACTCCTGCTCCTGGACGAGCCGTTGGCCGCGCTCGACCCGCTCGCCCGGCACGACTTCATGTCGGTGCTGTTGACCGCGGTGGCCGAGGACGGCCTGTCGGTGATGTTCTCCTCGCACGCCGTCAACGAGCTGGAGCAGAGCTGCGACTACCTGGTGGTGCTTGCCGGCGGCCGGGTCCAGGTCACCGGCGAGGTGGACGACCTGCTGGGCGGCCACCGGATGCTCACCGGCCCGACCGCCGAGGCGGAGGCGGTCGCCGAGCGCCTGCCGGTGGTCCGCGACCGCCGGGCCGGCGCCCAGTCCCACCTGCTGGTCCGCACCGGCGGCGTGGACGCCCCGGTGTCCGGCGAGTGGCGCCAACAGCGCATCGGCCTGGAGGAGTTGGTGCTCGCCTACCTGCGCGAGCCGACCGCCTCCGCCCTGCCCGGCCCGCGCGGGGCCGTCCGTACCGCCGCGACCACCGGAACGACCGAGAAAGCGATGCTGTCGTGAGCTCGACCACCCTCGCCCCGCCCCGCTCCGCCGTGCTGCGGGCCGCCGGGCTGCGCCACCGGCCCGCGCTGCTGACCCTGCTCACGGTGATGGGCGCGATCTCCCTCGCCCTGCTGCTCCACGGCTGGTACCTGCACACCGGCCTGGACCGTAGCGGCGCGGCCTCCTGCGATCCGACCGCCGAGGCCTGCCTGGCCAAGTACAAGCAGTTCCGGCGCGAGTACGGCAACAGCCAGCTGGAGCTCGTCACCGTGGCCTACGTCCTCGGCGGCGCGTTCGGCGCGTTCCTCGGGGGCCCGCTGCTGGCGAGGGAGTTCGAGCACGGCACGGTGCGCTTCGCCTGGACCCAGGGCGCCGGGCGGACCCGTTGGACGGCGGGCGGCCTGGTCGTGGGCGGCGCGGTGCTGGCCGTCGTGGCGGCGCTGTTCGGGCTGCTGCTGCGCTGGTGGAGCGCGCCGCTGGAGCTCCAGAGCGGAGCGTTCACCCCCGAGCTGTTCGCGGAGACGTGGCCCGCCCTGGTGGGCCGGGTGCTGGTGACCTTCGGGGTCGCGGCGCTGGCCGGCGCGGTGCTGCGCCGCACGGTGCTCGCGGTGGGCATCGGCCTGGCGGCCTCGGTCGCGCTGCCGTTCGTCACCGACGCGCTGCGCTCGCACTACATGAATCCGCTGGAGATGCCGACGCACTCCCTCACGCCGATGGCGCTGGACGACCGCTGGGTTCTGAGTGTCTGGTTCTCGGACCCGGCCGGCAACCGGATCTCCGAAAACGATTTCTACAGCCTCGGCGGTGACTACGCCCACCTCCAGTCCCTGGTGCGCGACGGCGGCTACACCGTGCACGAGGTGTACCAGCCGGCGGACCGGTTCTGGCCGTTCCAGTTCATCGAGTTCGGCTGGACGACCCTGCTCGCCGTGGCGCTGTGCGCGGCAGCGGTCTGGTGGGTGCGGCGCCGGGCGGTCTGACCTGCGCCGTCCACATCAGTTTGAAGTGAATCCGTCAAAACCCTTGCGGGGTCGGGGCGCCAGGACGTTTGCTTCTCGTTAGGAAGGTTTCCTAACCCACGAGGAACCGGAGCATCTCATGCGCCCTCAGTCCCGTCGTGCCCTCCGCGCAGCCCTCGCCGCCGCCCTGGTGGCCGCGCCCCTCACGGTCGCGGCCACCTCGGCCGCCCAGGCCGCGCCCGCCGCCGCGACGTCCGTCCGGCTCGCGGGTGTCGGCCTGGACGACGCGCACAAGAAGGACATCGCGATGCAGCTGGTGTCCAGCGCGGAGAACTCGTCGCTGGACTGGAAGGCCCAGTACAAGTACATCGAGGACATCGGCGACGGCCGCGGCTACACCGCCGGCATCATCGGCTTCTGTTCCGGCACCGGGGACATGCTGGAGCTGGTGCGGCACTACACCGACCTCAAGCCCGGCAACGTGCTCGCCACGTACCTGCCCGCGCTGAAGAAGGTCAACGGCAGCGACTCGCACGCCGGCCTCGGTGACTCGTTCGTCAGGGACTGGGTCGCCGCCGCCAAGGACCCGGCCTTCCAGCAGGCCCAGAACGACGAGCGCGACCGGGTGTACTTCAACCCCGCCGTCGGCCAGGCCAAGGCCGACGGCCTGCGGGCGCTCGGCCAGTTCGTCTACTACGACGCCATCGTGATGCACGGCCCGGGCAGCAGCTCCGACAGCTTCGGGGGCATCCGCGCGGCCGCCATGAAGAAGGCCAGGACGCCCGCCCAGGGCGGCGACGAGGCCACCTACCTCAAGGCCTTCCTGGACGCCCGCAAGGTGGTCATGAAGAAGGAGGCCGCGCACTCCGACACCAGCCGGGTCGACACCGAGCAACTGGTCTTCCTCAGCGCCAAGAACTTCGACCTCAACCCGCCGCTGAAGTGGAAGGTCTACGGCGACAGCTACGCCATCAACGGCTGACGCCCCGGCCGGCGCCGCGGCGGGGGGCCGTTCTCCCTCGGTCTCCCGCCGCACCGGCCTTCGATCACCCCCCCCGCGAAAAACCAAAGAGGATGTGAAAATCCTGTTCATCCCGTAACGAATCGAGCAGGGGGGTAACGAAGGATCCCTCCCTTATTGACGCATCCGCCCGGTGGCGCTTGACTCCGTGCCCTGCCGCAGGTTTGCGGCGCAGCACAGGAGGCACCACCGATCATGAACAGACCCATGCGTCTCGCGGCCACCAGCACGGTCGCCGTGTCGCTCGCACTCACCCTGGCGGCCTGCGGTCAAACCGCGGCGCCCCAGAAGCCGGCGGCCGGTGGGGGCGACGAGGGCATCGGTCTGCTACTGCCGGAGAGCGCGTCCTCCACCCGCTACGACGCGTTCGACAAGCCGCTGATCGAGCAGACGGTGACCGGCCTCTGCACGAAGTGCACGGTCAGCTACGCCAACGCGGGCGGCGACGCGGCCGCGCAGAAGAAGCAGTTCGACGACCTGCTCGCCAAGGGCGTGAAGGTCATCCTGCTCGACCCGGTCGACGCCAAGGTCACCGCCCCGTGGGTCGATGCCGCCAACGCGAAGGGCGTGAAGGTCGTCGCCTACGACCGGCTGGCCCAGGGCAAGGTCGCCGCGTACGTCTCCTTCGACAACCAGCACACCGGGCAGCTCCAGGGCCAGTCCCTGCTCGACGCGCTCGGCCCGAAGGCCTCCTCGGCCAACGTCGTGATGATCAACGGCGCCGAGTCCGACCCCAACGCGGCGCAGTTCAAGGCGGGCGCGCACCTGGCGCTGGACGGCAAGGTCAAGATCGCGTACGAGCAGTCCGGCGAGTGGAAGCCCGACGTGGCCACGGCGAAGATGAACGAGGCCATCCAGAGCCTCGGGAAGAACAACATCCAGGCCGTCTACGCCGCGAACGACGGCATGGCCGCCGCCGTCATCGACGCCCTGAAGACCGCGGGCATCAAGAACGTGCCGGTGGGCGGCCAGGACGCCTCCATCGACGCGATCCGCCGGGTGCTCACGGGCGAGCAGGCGTACACCATCTACAAGCCGTACAAGCCCGAGACGGACGCGGCGGGCAGCATCGCCGTCCAGCTGGCCGAGGGCCTGGACATCAGCACCACCGCGACCTCGGTCACCGACAGCGGCGGACTGCACATCCCCTCGCTGCTGCTCACCCCGATCGTGGTGACCAAGCCGAAGGTGGAGGCCACCGTCGTCAACGGCGGGCTCTACAAGGCGTCCGACATCTGCACCCAGCCGTACGCGGAGGCCTGCGCCGAGGCCGGGGTCAAGTAGCCGGGGCCGTCAGGCACGTGGAAGGGCGCGCCCGCACCGGAGTCTCCGGTGCGGGCGCGCCCTTCCGTGTCGGGGCTCAGGCGCTCGCGGTGTAGTCGTAGAAGCCGCGGCCCGACTTGCGGCCCAGCAGGCCCGCGTCGACCATCCGGGACAGCAGCGGGGGAGCGGCGTACAGCGGCTCCTTGTACTCGTCGTACATCGACTCGGCGATCGAGACGATGGTGTCCAGGCCGATCAGGTCGCACAGCCGCAGCGGGCCCATCGGGTGGGCGCAGCCGGCCTCCATGCCCTTGTCGATGTCGGAGGCGGTGGCCACGCCCGACTCGAACATCCGCACCGCGGACAGCAGGTACGGCACCAGCAGCGCGTTGACCACGAAGCCGGCCCGGTCGCGGGCGCGGATCGGCTCCTTGTCGAGCACCTGGGAGGCGAAGGCCTCCACCCGCTCGGTGGTGGTCGCCGAGGTGGTCAGGGTCGGGATGACCTCGACCAGCCTCTGCACCGGTGCCGGGTTGAAGAAGTGCAGGCCGATGACCTGCTCCGGGCGGGACGTGGCGGCGGCCAGCTTCACGATCGGGATCGAGGAGGTGTTGGAGGCCAGGATCGCGTCGCGGCGCTCGATCACCCGGTCCAGGGTCTCGAAGATCTTGACCTTGATGTCCTCGCGCTCGGCGACCGCCTCGACCACCAGGTCGCGGTCGGCGAAGTCGGCCAGGTCGACGGTGAAGGACAGCCGGGACAGCGCCTCGTCCCGCTGCTCGGCGGTCAGCTTGCCGCGCTTGACCGCCGTCTCCAGGGAGTTGGTCAGCCGGGTGCGGCCGAACTCCAGCGCCTCACCGCTGGCCTCCGACACCAGGACGTCCAGCCCGGCCCGGGCGAAGACCTCCGCGATGCCCGACCCCATCAGGCCGCAGCCCACTACTCCGACGCGCGCGATGTCACTCACTCAGTTGCCCTTCGGTGGTGCTGGGGGTCGCCCAGCGAACTGGTGGCCCAGCGAGCTGCTGGTCAACGGGTCGGTGGACCGGAATGGGTGCACCGGTCACCGCCCCGACGACGTTACTACTCCGTACCGGCCAGTAGGTCACCCCCTCCCCGGCGGAGTGCCAGCGTTCACCGATCCTCCGAACGAGTGAGCCCGCGGCGCCCGCGCGTGTGCCCGGGGCCCTCACCGCCCGGCGGCCGACAGAATGCCGCAGGTCCGACAAAACGCCGCGGACGGGAGCCGGGGACGGGAAGGGAGCACGCGGTGCCGATGGGATCACTCGCAGGACAGGTCGCCCTGATCACCGGCGCCGGCCGGGGCATCGGCCGGGAGATCGCCATCGGTCTGGCCGCCGAGGGCATGGCCGTCGGCCTGCTGGGCCGTACCCACGACACGCTGACCGAGACCCTCAAGGAGTGCTTCAAACACGGGTCCCGGGGCGTCGCGGTCACCGCCGACGTGTGCCGCCCCGGCTCGGTGCGCGAGGCCGTCCGGCTGGTCGAGCGCGACCTCGGCCCGATCGACCTGCTGGTCAACAACGCCGGCCAGGTCGACCGCGCCGAGGTGCCGATCTGGGAGACCGACCCCACCCAGTGGTGGCAGGTGATCGAGACCAACCTGCGGGGCCCCTACAACCTGCTGCGCTGCGTGCTGCCGGGCATGGTGGCCCGGCGCAGCGGTCGGGTGATCAACCTCAACTCCGGCTTCGCACTGCGCCCGGACGGCGACTACACCGCGTACGCCACCTCCAAGGGCGCGCTGCTCCAGCTCTCGGACAACATGGCCGACTCGCTGGCCCGGCACGACGTCGTCGTCCTGGACATCAGCCCCGGCGCGGTGGCCACCGACATGACCGCCGGGATGCCGATGTTCAAGGACATGAAGGCCTGGGGCTCGATCCCGTACATGGTCGCGGTCACCGTGGACGCCGCCCGTGGCCGCTTCGACGAGCTGCACGGGCGGTTCATCCACGCCGGGAGGGACGATCTGGCGGAGCTGGTCGAGCGGGCCGAGGAGATCCGCAGGACGGACGCCCGGACGCTGCGGCTGCGCCCGTACAAGGACGACGACCCGATGGCCTGACCGACCCGGTGATCCGGCCGACCGGGTGGCCTGACCGACCCGGTGATCTGACCGACCCGGTGGTCCGGCCGACCGGGTGGCCCGGCCGCCCGACCGAACGGCTACGCGCAGAGCTGGCTGGCGGTGACCGGCTTGAGCCCCGCCTTGGTCAGGCCGTCCAGGATCGCCGGCAGCGCGTCGATGGTGCACTGGTGGCCCATGTGCAGGGCCACCACCGAGCCGCCGCGCACCGTGGTCAGCACCCGGCGCTGCAGCTCGGCGGCGGTCGGGTCGTTGTAGTCGCGCGGGTCCACGTCGAAGGACAGCACGTGCTCGTAGCCGACCGACTTGGCCTGGTCGCGCACCATCTGGGTGGCGTACTGCGCGGCGGAGGGGCGGAACCAGCGGCCGATCGAGCCGGTCAGCTTCTGCAGCCGGTCGGCGCACTGGGCGATCTCGGCGCGGGCCTGGTCCGGGGTCATCGCGGAGATGTTGAGGTGGTTCTGGGTGTGGTTGCCCAGCTCGTGCCCGCCGTCCAGGATCCGCCGGGCCATCTGCGGCTGCTGGTCCAGCCAGCTGCCGACCACCATCACGGTCAGCTTGGCGCCGCGCTGCTCGGCGGCCTCCAGCAGCGCGGTGGCGAGCTTGGGGTCGCCGCTGCCGTGGAAGGTGAGCGCCACGTTCTTGCCGGTGCGCGGCCCGTACACCACCTCGTACGGCGTGCCGGCCGCGAGCGGCGTCAGCGCGGGCGGGGTCGGCGGGGCGGAGGTCTGGGCGGCGGTCGGGGTCGGCTCGCCGGTGGGCTGCGGTGCGGCCGGGGTGGTCGGGGCGGTCGGCGCGGGGGACTCCGGGCCCTCCCCGCCGGTCCAGGCCGGGTCGGTGGTGTGCTGCGGGTCGACGGCTCCGGGGTGGGCGGCGAGCGTCCCGGTGTCGGCCCGGCGGGGCGTACCGCTGCCGCAGCCGGTGAGGATTCCGCCGGCGGCGGTCAGGGCGGCCAGCTGGGCGGCGGTGCGCAGTACGGTGCGGCGGTCGGCAGTCATCGGCAGCCAGCATAGAGAGGACGGCCCCGCCGAGCGATCCGGCATAGGCGGTCGCACGCGCTTTGACGTGCACACACTCCGTTCTACGGGTGTTGCGTAAACCTGAACTCCCGCTGTTTCCACGGCGTGTCGTTGGATACGATCACGGCGCACCGCGTGTTACGGGGCGGTAGGTTCATTCCGGCATTGCGCATTGGGGGCGGAAGATGATGCACGAGGACACTGCGGCCGTCGGCCAGGGCACCGACTGGGAGTGGGCCAGAGCCGAGGACTGGCAGCCGCCGAGCGAACTCGACACCGGCATACCGCACACCGCGCGGATGTACGACTACTACCTGGGCGGCAAGGACAACTTCGAGGCGGACCGCAAGGCCGCCCAGGCCGCGATAGCCGCCTACCCGGCGCTGCCGCTGCTGGCCCGCACCAACCGGCAGTTCCTGGGCCGGGCCGTCGAGTTCGCGGCGGGCCGGGGCATTCGCCAGTTCATCGACATCGGCACCGGTATCCCGGCCGTCGGCTCCACCAACGAGGTCGCCCAGCGGGCCGTCCCGGACGCCCGGGTGGTGTACGTGGACAACGACCCGATCGTCGCCACCCACGCCCGCGCCCTGCTGGCCGGGCACCCGGCCGGGCGCACCTCGGTGATCGAGGCCGACCTGCGCGACCCGGAGGCCATCCTGCGCCACCCCGCGCTGGCCGCCGCCGTCGACCTCTCCCAGCCGGTCGCGCTGATGCTGGTCGCGGTCCTGCACTTCATCCGCGACGAGGAGGGCGCCCAGCAGATCGTGCGCACCCTGCGCGACGCGCTCGCGCCCGGCAGTGCGCTGATCCTCTCCCACGGCAGCCCCGACTTCGCCTCCCGGGAGAGCGCCGCCGAGGGCGCCCGCATCTACAAGAGCGCCAGCGCCCCGCTCGTCCTGCGCCCGCGCGCCGGCGTCGAACCCTTCTTCGGCGACTTCGAGTTCGCCGGCCCCGGCCTCGTCCAACTCCCGCTCTGGCGCCCCACCGCCGGCCACGTCCCCACCACCGACCTCCCCGAGGGCTGGCAGGACGTCTCCGCCTACGCGGGCGTCGCCTTCAAGCACTGACCCCGCACGAGAGCCCGGTCCCGGCACCTCCCTCCTGCGCCGGGACCGGCCGTTGAAGACCATGGCGGGCCACTGACAACCCCTCACCGTGGCCGGCGGTTCCGTGCGTACCGGGAGAAATTGGCGCGACAGGGCGCGGCGCGCGGTGTTAGCTTCCGCGACATGGAACCCCTGAGCGACTCCGAGATCCGCGCGTCCTTCGTCAACTGCTCCAAGGGCGAGGCCCGTCGGCTCAACGTGCCCCGGGGGCTGGCCGAACTTCCGTGGGAGAACCTGGACTTCCTCGGCTGGCGGGACCAGGGCGCGCCCGACCGGGCATATCTGGTGGCGCCGCACGGCGGCGAGGTGATCGGGGTGACGCTGCGCTCGCCGATGGTCCGGCGCAGTCTGACCAAGACCAATGTGTGCTCGCTGTGCATCACCGCGCACGCCGGGTCGGGCGTCGCGCTGCTCGCGGCCCGTCGGGCCGGGGCGGCGGGGCGCGAGGGCAACACCGTGGGCACCTACATCTGCGCCGACCTGGCCTGCTCGCTCTACGTGCGCGGGCTGAAGAAGTCCACCCTGGTCACCCGGCCCGACGAGTCGCTGCCGCTGGAGGACCAGATCGCCCGTACGGTGCTCAACCTGGACGCCTTCGTGGCCCGGGTGCTCACCGACACGGTGGCGTAGGGCGACTACCGTCCGCGCAGCCCGTCCAGCTCGCGGCGCTCCCGCTTGGTCGGGCGCCCGGCGCCGCGGTCGCGCTCGAAGACCGGCGCGACGAACTCGCGCGGCGGCCGCGGCGGGCTGTTGTCGATCAGGCACTCCGCCGCGACCGAGGCGCCGACCCGCTTGCGGATCAGCTTCTGCACCACGACGACCCGCTCGTACCCATCCTCGCGGACCCGCACCTCGTCCCCGGGCTTCAGGGTCTGGGCCGGCTTGGCCCGCTCGCCGTTCACCCGGACGTGCCCGGCCTTGCAGGCGGCGGCCGCCAGCGACCGGGTCTTGGCCAGCCGGACCGACCAGATCCAGGCGTCCACCCGCACGCTTCCCTCGTGTTCAGCCATCCCACGACCCTACCCAAGGCCTACCCGGGCCTATTTTCGAGGCCTACCCAAGGCCCACCAGGGCCCTAAGCGGCCGAAGGCGCCTCCTGGACCGCCCAGCCGTTGCCGTCCGGGTCGTTGAAGAACACGAAGTTGTTCCAGTCCTCACCGTGCCCGTCCACCCGCGACTTCGCCACGAAGTGCTGGACCGGGCTGACCGCCACGCCGCGGGCCGTGAGTTCCGCGTGCGCCTTCTCGATGTCCGGCACCACCAGTTGGAGTCCCTTCACCGACCCGGGCACCGAATCGATCACCCCGGTGCCCACCACGATCGAGCAGGACGACCCCGGGGGAGTCAGCTGGACCACCCGGACTCCGTCCCGCAGCCGGGTGTCGTGGTCGACCGTGAAGCCGGCCTGCTCCTCGTAGAAGAGCTTCGCGCGGTCCACATCCGCCACCGGGACCACCACGACTTCGAGCTTCCAGTCCATCGCCCTCACCCCTTTTGGTCGGGCTCTTCCAGTATCCGTCCCGCCGGATTCGTTCAGTACTTTCCCCGTCGGGCCGTCCGATAGCCTGAGAGCACGATGAATCCGCAGACCACGCCCGCCGCGACCCCGTCGGCCACCCCGTTGGCCACCCCGTGGGGCACCCTCGACCTCACCCGCTTCCCGGCGGACCCGCGCGAGCGGCTGCGGGCCTGGGACGCCGCCGACGAGTACCTGCTGCGCCACCTCGCCGGTGAGGCGGACAGCGCCGCCGGCGCCCCGACCGAGCTGTCCGGCCGCCGGATCGCCGTCCTCGGCGACCGCTGGGGCGCGCTGACCACCGCGCTGGCGCCGTACGAGCCGGTCCAGATCACCGACTCCCACCTCGGCCGGCAGGCCACCCGGGAGAACCTCGCCCGGGCCGGCGCCGTCGTCGACGAGGCCCGGCTGCTCACCACCCGGGACACCCCGCCGGAGCGGATCGACGTCCTGCTGGTGCGCGTCCCCAAGAGTTTGGCGCTGCTGGAGGACCAGCTGCACCGGCTCGCCCCGGCGATCCACCCGGGCACGGTCGTGGTCGGCACGGGCATGGTCACCGAGATCCACACCTCGACCCTGCAGCTCTTCGAGAAGGTCCTCGGTCCGACCCGCACCTCGCTCGCGGTCCGCAAGGCCCGGCTGATCTTCTGCACCCCCGACCCGGCACTGGATCCCGGTCCCAGCCCGTGGCCGCACCGCTACGCGCTGCCGCCGGACATCGGCCCGGCCTCCGGCCGTACGGTGGTCAATCACGCTGGCACCTTCTGCGCCGAGCGGCTCGACATCGGCACCCGCTTCTTCCTGGCCCACCTGCCGACCCCGGCCCCCGGTGACCGGGTGGTCGACCTGGGCTGCGGCAACGGTGTGGTCGGTACGGCCGCCGCGCTGGCCGGGCCGGGCGCGGAGCTGGTGTTCGTGGACGAGTCCCACCAGGCGGTGGCCTCCGCCGAGGAGACCTTCCGTACGAACCTGGGCCCGGACGCCCCGGCCGAGTTCCTCACCGCCGACGCGCTCGCCCCGGACGTGTGCGCCCCCGGCTCGGTGGACCTGGTGCTCAACAATCCGCCGTTCCACTCCCACCAGGCCACCACGGACGCCACCGCCTGGCGGATGTTCAGCGGCTCCCGGCGGGCGCTGCGGCCCGGCGGCGAGCTCTGGGTGGTCGGCAACCGGCATCTCGGTTACCACGTCAAGCTGCGCAAGCTCTTCGGCAACTGCCAACTCGTCGCCGGGAACCCCAAGTTCGTGGTGCTGCGGGCCGTGAAGCGCTGAACGGCGGCGGTCAGCAGCGCAGCCCGACGACGCCCCAGCCGCGGCGCTGCGCCTCGGTGACCACCCGGCCCCAGTCGGTGAGGAGTTCGGTCCACCTCTCGAAACCGCCGACCTCGCTGCCCGGCTCCGCCGCGTGCCGGTCGAAGGGCTCGCGCAGCTCCGCCAGCCGGGGCGACACCCGCTGCCACCACCCGGCCACCACGGGTGCGAGGTCCGGCGGCAGCCAGAGCAGCAGCGCCGCGTCCCAGGTGCAGGGCCGCTCCGGCAGCCCGGCGCCCTCCCCGGTGAGGTCCTCCAGGGCGTGCCAGAAGAGCACGTCGTTGAACCGGTCGAGCGGGTCGCGCAGCTCGGGTGCGATGAACCCGCGCAGGTGGTCCCAGCGGTGGCCGACCAGGAAGTGCGGCGTGAACGAGCCCATGCCGTGGCGGAAGGCGTACCGGCCGTACCAGTCCTCCCCGGGCCCGGTCGGCCAGTACCAGCCGTGTTCGTGGGGGTCGCCGGTCTCGAACACCTCCCCGAAGGTGGCGTCGATCAGGAGGTCCTCCCGGTCGCCGGGCGCGGTCGCCTCCACCCGGGGCCAGTCCACGATCACTACTTCGATCCCCAAGCCCATCGCGCCAGCGTACGGCCCGGCCTGACCGGGCAGCCGACTCCGAGTCTTGCATGGATTTTCCCTCCCGCGTATATTCATGCCACGACGAAGGAGGAACGCCATGGCATTGCGAGTCGCCGTCGCCGGCGCGAGCGGATACGCGGGCGGCGAGGTGCTGCGCCTGCTGCTCGGCCACCCGGAGGTGGAGATCGGGGCGCTGACCGGCGGCTCGAACGCGGGCACCCGCCTGGGCGCGCTGCAGCCGCATCTGATCCCGTTGGCCGATCGTGTCCTCGAACCCACCACCCCCGAGGTGCTGGCCGATCACGACGTGGTGTTCCTGGCGCTGCCGCACGGCCAGTCCGCCGCCGTCGCCGAGGCGCTCGGCCAGAACGTCCTGGTGGTCGACTGCGGCGCCGACTTCCGGCTCAAGGCCGCCGCCGACTGGGAGCAGTTCTACGGCTCCGCGCACGCCGGCACCTGGCCCTACGGTCTGCCCGAACTCCCCGGCCACCGCGACGCGTTGAAGGGCAGCAACCGGATCGCCGTGCCCGGCTGCTACCCGACGGCCGTCTCCCTGGCGCTCTTCCCGGCGTACGCGGCCGGGCTCGCCGAGCCGGAGGCCGTGGTGGTCGCCGCCTCCGGCACCTCCGGCGCCGGCAAGGCCGCCAAGCCCCACCTGCTGGGCAGCGAGGTCATGGGCAGCGTGAGCCCGTACGGCGTCGGCGGCGTGCACCGGCACACCCCGGAGATGGTGCAGAACCTCACCCCGCTCGCGGGCGAGCCGGTCACCGTCTCCTTCACCCCCACCCTCGTCCCGATGCCGCGCGGCATCCTCGCCACCTGCTCCGCCAAGGCCAAGCCGGGCGTGAGCGCCGAGAGCCTGCGCACCGCCTACACCGAGGCGTTCGCGGACGAGCCCTTCGTCCACCTGCTGCCCGAGGGGCAGTGGCCGCAGACCAGCAGCGTCTACGGCGCCAACACCGCCCTGGTCCAGGTCGCCCTGGACCCGACCGCCGGGCGGATCATCGCGATCAGCGCGATCGACAACCTGGTCAAGGGCACCGCGGGCGGCGCGGTGCAGAGCATGAACATCGCCCTCGGCCTGCCCGAGGAGCTGGGCCTTCCCGTGAACGGAGTCGCACCGTGACCGATCCTGTGAACGTCGGCGTGACCGCCGCCAAGGGCTTCCGCGCCGCCGGGGTCACCGCCGGCATCAAGGCCTCCGGCACCCCGGACCTCGCCCTGGTGGTCAACGACGGTCCCTCGCTCGCCGCGGCCGGCGTCTTCACCGCCAACCGGGTCAAGGCCGCGCCGGTGCTCTGGTCCGAGCAGGTCCTCAAGGGCGGCCAGGTCTCCGCCGTCGTCCTCAACTCCGGTGGCGCCAACGCCTGCACCGGCCCGCTCGGCTTCCAGGACACCCACGCCACCGCGGAGAAGGTCGCCGCCGAGCTGGAGCTCAACGCCGGCGAGGTCGCCGTCGCCTCCACCGGCCTGATCGGCGTGCGGCTGCCGATGGACATTCTGCTGCCCGGTGTCACCCTGGCCGCTCAGGAGCTCAGCGAGACCGGCGGCGAGGCCGCCGCGATCGCCATCAAGACCACCGACACCGTGCACAAGACCGCCCAGGTCACCAGCCCGGCCGGCTGGACGGTCGGCGGCATGGCCAAGGGCGCGGGCATGCTCGCCCCGAGCCTGGCCACCATGCTGGTCGTCCTCACCACCGACGCCGACCTGGACAGCGCCGCCCTGGACGCCGCGCTGCGCGGCGCCACCCGGACCACTTTCGACCGGATCGACTCCGACGGCTGCATGTCGACCAACGACACCGTGCTGCTGCTCGCCTCCGGCGCCACCGGCATCACTCCGGACCCGGCCGAGTTCGCCGAGGCCGTCCGCGCGGTGAGCGCCGACCTGGCCCGCCAGCTGATCGGCGACGCCGAGGGCGCCAGCAAGGACATCCGGATCGACGTGACCGGCGCCGCGACCGAGGACGAGGCCGTCGAGGTCGCCCGGACGATCAGCCGCAACAACCTGCTCAAGTGCGCCGTGCACGGCGAGGACCCCAACTGGGGCCGGGTGCTGGCCGCGATCGGCACCACCTCCGCCGCCTTCGACCCGAACCGGCTGGACGTGGCCATCAACGGCGTCTGGGTCTGCCGGGACGGCGGCGTGGGCGAGGACCGCGACCTGGTGGACATGAAGGGCCGTGAGGTCGTCATCACCGCGAACCTCAACGCCGGTACGGCGAGCGCCTCGCTGTGGACCAACGACCTCACCGCCGACTACGTCCACGAGAACAGCGCCTACTCCACCTGAGCCGCGACATCCGTTCCGATAAGGGAAACCCGTGCAGATCGCACCCAAGGGCGAACAGGCCCGCAACAACACCGCGTTGCCCAAGGCCATGACGCTGATCGAGGCGCTCCCGTGGCTGGAGCGCTTCCACGGCAAGACCGTCGTGATCAAGTTCGGTGGCAACGCCATGGTGGACGACAGCCTCAAGGCGGCCTTCGCCCAGGACGTCGTCTTCCTCCGCTACGCCGGACTGCACCCCGTCGTGGTGCACGGCGGCGGCCCGCAGATCAGCGCCCAACTCGACAAGCTCGGGCTGGAGTCCAACTTCACCAACGGCCTGCGCGTCACCACCCCCGAGACCATGGACGTGGTCCGGATGGTGCTGGCCGGCCAGGTTCAGCGCGAGCTGGTCGGCCTGCTGAACGGGCACGGCCCGTTCGCCGTCGGCATGACCGGCGAGGACGCCCACACCATGACCGCGGTCAAGCGCTACGCGGTGGTGGACGGCGAGCAGGTCGACATCGGCCTGGTCGGCGACATCGTCAACATCGAGGCCGGCGCGGTGAAGGCGCTGATCGCCGACGGCCGGATCCCGGTCATCTCCTCGATCGCCCGCGGCACCGACGGCCACGTGTACAACATCAACGCGGACACCGCCGCCTCCGCCCTGGCGGTCGCGCTGGGCGCCGAGATGCTGGTGGTGCTCACCGACGTCGAGGGCCTCTACAAGGACTGGCCGAACTCCGACGACGTGATCAGCCAGCTCACCGCGAGCGAGCTGGACGAGCTGCTGCCGGGCCTGGCCACCGGCATGCTCCCCAAGATGGAGGGCTGCCTGCGCGCCGTCCGCTCCGGCGTGGGAACCGCCCGCGTGCTGGACGGCCGGGTCCAGCACAGCCTGCTGCTGGAGATCTTCACCGACGAGGGCATCGGCACGATGGTCGTGCCGGACGACGAGCCGACCGTGACCGGGGGACTGGCATGACGCACAACGAGCAGCTCACCGACCGGTGGCAGCACGCGTTCACCGACAACTACGGCACCCCCCGCATCCCGCTGGTGCGCGGCGAGGGCGTCAAGCTCTGGGACGCGGACGGCAAGGAGTACACCGACCTGCTCGGCGGCATCGCCGTCAACGCCCTCGGCACCGCCCACCCGGCCGTGGTCGAGGCGGTCAGCCGACAGATCGCCACCCTCGGCCACGTCTCCAACCTGTTCATGGCCGAGCCGACCATCGCCCTCGCCGAGCGGCTGCTGAAGCTGGACGGCCGCGAGGACGGCCGGGTGTTCTTCTGCAACTCCGGCGCCGAGGCCAACGAGGCCGCCTTCAAGATCAGCCGGCGGACCGGCCGCACCCACCTGGTCGCCCTCCAGGGCGGCTTCCACGGCCGGACCATGGGCGCCCTCGCGCTCACCGGCCAGCCCGCCAAGCAGGACCCGTTCCGCCCGCTGCCCGGCGACGTCACCCACGTCCCCTTCGGCGACGTCGAGGCGCTGCGCGCGGCCGTCACCACCGAGACCGCCGCCGTCTTCCTGGAGCCGATCCAGGGCGAGAACGGCGCCATCCCGCTGCCGGACGGCTACCTCAGGGCCGCCCGCGAGATCACCCGGGCCACCGGCACCCTGCTCGTCCTGGACGAGATCCAGACCGGCATCGGCCGCACCGGCCACTGGTACGCCCACCAGGCCTTCGAGGGCGTCGAGCCGGACGTGGTCACCCTGGCCAAGGCGCTCGGCGGCGGCCTGCCGATGGGCGCGGTGCTGGCCTTCGGCGAGGCGGCCGAGCTGCTCACCCCGGGCCAGCACGGCACCACCTTCGGCGGCAACCCGGTGGCCGCCGCGGCCGGGCTCGCAGTGCTGGACACCATCGAGTCCCAGGGCCTGCTGGAGCACGTCCGCAAGATCGGCGACCGGCTGCGGCTCGGCGTCGAGGCGATCGGCGACCCGCTGGTCGCGCACGTGCGCGGGGCCGGTCTGCTGCTCGGTATCGTGCTCACCCAGCCGGTCTCGGCCGAGATCCAGGCCGCCGCGCAGGAGGCGGGCTTCCTGGTCAACGCAGCCGTTCCGGACGCCGTACGGCTGGCGCCGCCGCTGGTGCTGACCGAGCAGGAGGCGGACGCCTTCCTGGCGGCGCTGCCGGGCATCCTCCGGACGGTGCGCGAGAGCGCCCCGGCCGATGCGAGTTGACCGTCGTCCGGGAGAATAATCACATGACCGATTCCCACTCCGGCCCCTCCGCCGCCGGCCCGACGCCGCAGGTCCCGCAGACCCGCACCGCGCGTCACCGGCGGATCGTGGACCTGCTCACCCGCCAGCCCGTGCGTTCGCAGAGCCAGCTCGCCAGGCTGCTCGCCGACGACGGGCTCGTGGTCACCCAGGCCACCCTCTCCCGGGACCTGGACGAGCTGGGCGCGGTCAAGATCCGCAACCGGGACGGCGCGCTGATCTACGCCGTCCCGGCCGAGGGCGGCGACCGTACGCCGCGCGCGCCGATGGGGGAGTCGGCCAGCGAGGGCCGGATGGCCCGGCTGGCCGGCGAGCTCATGGTCTCCGCGACCGCCTCGGGCAACCTGGTCGTGCTGCGCACCCCGCCCGGGGCCGCGCAGTTCCTGGCCTCGGCGATCGACCAGGCCGAGGTGTTCGAGATCATCGGCACCATCGCCGGCGACGACACCGTGCTGCTGATCAGCCGCGACCCGTCCGGCGGTCAGGCGCTCGCCGACCACCTGATGCAACTCGCCCAGGCCAAGGCGCAGTAACACCTCGACCCGTCCGAAACCCCGGCCATGGGAGCAACTCCGGCCGGGGTTTGTGTTTCATACGGCATCGTGCATACTTATGCCACCCACTGTAAATGTGTGCCGCACACCGCATACGTGTAAGGAGCCACCGCGATGACCGCCCAGCAGTCCTCCGACGTCCGCCTCTGGGGTGCGCGCTTCGCCGACGGCCCGTCCGAGGCGCTGGCCAAGCTCTCCGCCTCGGTCCACTTCGACTGGCGCCTCGCCCCGTACGACATCGCCGGCTCCAAGGCCCACGCCCGGGTGCTGCACAAGGCCGGCCTGCTCTCCGACGAGGAACTCGCCGCCATGCTGGCCGGCCTCGACCAGCTGCTCGCCGACGTCGAGGCGGGCACCTTCACGGGCACCGTCGCCGACGAGGACGTGCACACCGCCCTGGAACGCGGCCTGCTGGAGCGCCTCGGCGCCGACCTCGGCGGCAAGCTGCGGGCCGGGCGCTCGCGCAACGACCAGATCGCCACCCTGTTCCGGATGTACCTGCGGGACCACGCGAAGACCATCGGCGGCCTGCTGCTCGACCTCCAGCACGCCCTGGTCGGCCTGGCCGAGGCGCACCCCGACACCGCCATGCCGGGCCGCACCCACCTGCAGCACGCCCAGCCCGTCCTCTTCGCCCACCACGTCCTCGCGCACGTGCAGGCCCTCGGCCGCGATGCCGAGCGGCTGCGCCAGTGGGACGCCCGCACCGCCGTCTCGCCGTACGGCTCCGGCGCGCTGGCCGGCTCCTCGCTCGGCCTCGACCCGCAGGCCGTCGCCGCCGACCTCGGCTTCGAGGGCGGCTCGGTCGGCAACTCCATCGACGGCACCGCCTCGCGCGACTTCGTCGCCGAGTTCGCCTTCGTGACCGCGATGATCGGCGTCAACCTCTCCCGGATCGCGGAGGAGGTGATCATCTGGAACACCAAGGAGTTCGGCTTCATCACGCTGCACGACGCCTTCTCCACCGGCTCCTCGATCATGCCGCAGAAGAAGAACCCGGACATCGCCGAGCTGGCCCGGGGCAAGTCCGGTCGGCTCATCGGCAACCTGACCGGCCTGCTGGCCACCCTCAAGGCGCTGCCGCTCGCCTACAACCGGGACCTCCAGGAGGACAAGGAGCCGGTCTTCGACTCCTGCGACACCCTGGAGGTGCTGCTGCCCGCGTTCACCGGGATGATGGCCACCCTCACCGTGCACCGGGAGCGAATGGAGGAGCTGGCCCCGGCCGGCTTCTCGCTCGCTACCGACATCGCCGAATGGCTGGTCAAGCAGGGCGTGCCGTTCCGGGTCGCGCACGAGGTGGCCGGAGCCTGCGTCAAGGTCTGCGAGGCCCAGGGCATCGAGCTGTCCGACCTGACGGACGAGCAGTTCGCCTCGATCTCCGAGCACCTGACCCCCGAGGTCCGCTCGGTGCTCAGCGTGCACGGCGCCATCGCCGCCCGCAACGGGCGCGGTGGCACCGCCCCCTCGGCCGTCGCGGTCCAGCTCGCCGAGGTCAAGGCGGACCTGGCGCGGCAGCAGGAGTGGGTGTAGGGGCTGTCTCCCGGGACCTTGCCCGATCCGGCGGAACCCAGGAGACGGCCCCGGGGCTGACCCCCCGGCGCGACGGGGGAGGGGCGCGGCGGTCCGACCGGCGCGCCCCTCCCGCGTACGCGCCCCGGCCCGGGCGTAACCGGGCCCGCCGGGGCCCGTCATGCACGGTGTGTGCACAGCCCTTCCGCCCGTTCCCTCCGCCGAGGACGTCTACCTCGCCGAACGCCGCCGCCGCGTGGTCCGCGAGACCGTCGCCGCCCTGCCCGGCCGCTGCCCCCAACTCGTCGCCGCCCTCGCCGAGGACCCGCCGCCGACCTACCGCGAACTCTCCGCACGGCTCGGCATGCCGCGCGGCTCCATCGGTCCCACCCGCTCCCGCTGCCTGGCCTGCCTCCGGCTGCTGCTCCACGCGGAGCGCTTCCTCTGAGTGGCCGGGGTGATTCTCCCCACCCTCACCTCACCCCCCGCCCTTCCACCCGCCGTGACACTCGCCACTGTCTGCCCCCCGAAGGTTGAGGGGAGCTGACACCCGGGTAGAGCGCTGGCGAACGTCACTCTTGACGGTGGCGCGATCACTCGGATACTGAGCGTGAGCGCGCCACCCTCTGCGCGCCGGGCACGACGACTGGGGAGGCCCCTCCACATGGGCATGAGCGTGATCATCTCGGCCGCGGTGGCCGAGGATGCCGAGCAGATCCTCAAGCTCCAGTACCTGGGCTACCAGCCCGAGGCGGAGCTGTACGGCGACTGGGCGATAGAGCCCCTGACGCAGACCCTGGAGAGCCTGCGCGCCGAACTGACCGAGCAGCACGTCCTGGTCGCCCGGCTGGGCGAGGAGGTGGTCGGCACCGTCCGCGGTCACGTCGACGCGGAGGGCATCGGCCGGATAGAGCGTCTGGTGGTCCACCCCCGGATGCAGCGGCACGGTCTGGGCGGACGGCTCCTGGACGCCCTGGAGCGTCGTCTCGTCGAGGACGGCCGCCCGGTGACCGCCTACCGCCTGTTCACCGGCCACCGCAGCCTCGGCAACCTGCGCCTCTACGCCCGTCAGGGGTACCGGCAGACCGCCGTCGAGCAGGTCAGCGGCCGACTGAGCTTCGTGCACCTGGAGAAGTCCGTCGCGACCCCGCTCGCCGCGACCGCCTGACCCCCCCGCCCGTACGGGCCCGGCCCCGGCGTCGCCACCATCCGGACAGGAAGGTGGCGGCGCCGAGCCGTATCACCGCTGGTCAAAGGCGTGAGTGTCCGTAATACGGACGGCGCTGCCAAATAATTGGGCGCAATTCGGCTGATCTGTTTTACTGGCTCACATGACTGCGACGACGAACTGGACCCCCACCGGCACGCTGCCGGCAGGTGAGTGTGCCATGTGCCGTCGAATGTGTCACTGCTGAGGGCCACCGCCCCCGGCACCCCGTTGAGGGTGCCTCCCCCTCGCGCCCCGAAGCGAGACTCCGGCGCCGCTCCCGCCCGTGCGAGCGCGCCTCCCACCCCCGGAACCCCTCCCTCCGGCGTGCCCGCCCACCCGCGGTCGCCGCTGACTCGTGAGGGCCGCGCCGTCGCGCGGCCCGGCCGTCCGGCGGCCACGATCAAGGGGCGGTAGGTCCGGATCCCCCTGGCGAAGCGTCGTAGGACACCGCCGACCGCAACCCCGGTCGGGCGGTCGACACCGCCGCTCGCCCCCGACCCACGGAAGCAGCTGTGATCACCACCACGGACCTCACGAAGGTCTACCGCTCCCGAGGCCGCGAGGTGACCGCCCTCGCCGGCGTCGACCTGCACGTCCGCCCGGGCGAGGTCTACGGAGTCGTCGGCACCAGCGGTGCCGGCAAGTCCACCCTCATCCGCTGCGTGAACATGCTGGAGCGCCCGACCTCCGGCACCGTCACCGTGGACGGGGTCGAGCTCACCGCGCTGTCCGGCGGCGAGAACCGGGCCGGCCGGGAGCTGCGCGAGGCGCGCCGCCGGATCGGCATGGTCTTCCAGCACTTCAACCTGCTGTCCTCGCGGACGGTGCAGCAGAACGTCGAACTCCCGCTGGAGATCAACGGCCTGGACCGTACTCAGCGCCGTCGCAAGGCCGCCGAGCTGCTGGAGCTCGTCGGCCTCGGCGACAAGGCCCGCAGCTACCCCAACCAGCTCTCCGGCGGTCAGAAGCAGCGCGTCGGCATCGCCCGCGCCCTGGCCGGCGACCCCAAGGTGCTGCTCTCCGACGAGGCCACCTCGGCCCTCGACCCGGAGACCACCCGCTCGATCCTCAAGCTGCTGCGCGACCTCAACCAGCAGCTGGGCCTGACCGTTCTGCTGATCACCCACGAGATGGACGTCATCAAGACCGTCTGCGACTCCGCCGCCCTGATGCGCGGCGGCCGGGTGGTCGAGTCCGGGGAGCTCACCGGCCTGCTGGCCAAGCCCGGCTCCGAGCTGGCCCGCGAGCTGTTCCCGCTCAGCGAGTTCGGCACCGGGCGGCCCGGCTCCACCGTGCTGGAGATCACCTTCCAGGGCGACACCTCGGCCCAGCCGTTCGTCTCCCAGCTCGCCCGCACCTACCAGATCGACATCAACATCCTCGGCGCCGCCGTCGAGACCATCGCCGGCCGGATGGTCGGCCGGATGCGGGTCGAACTGTCCGGCGGCCACCAGGACAACGTGGTGCCGATCGGCTACCTGCGCGAGCAGGGCCTGCAGGTGGACGTGATCGGTGCGGCGAACGGAGCGGTGGCATGACCTGGGACCAGATGCAGGAGTTGATGGGGCCCGCCACCCAGGAGACCTTCCAGATGGTCGGGGTGTCGGCGGCGGTCACCGTGCTGCTCGGCCTGCCGCTGGGCGTGCTGCTGGTGCTCACCGACAAGGGCGGGCTGCTCGCCAACCGGGCGGTCAACAAGGCCATCGGCTTCGTGGTGAACATCGCCCGCTCGGTGCCGTTCATCATCCTGATGATCGCGCTGATCTCCTTCACCCGTTGGCTGGTCGGCACCTCCATCGGCTGGCAGGCCGCGACCGTGCCGCTCACCATCGGCGCCATCCCGTTCTTCGCCCGCCTGGTCGAGACCTCCGTCCGTGAGGTCGACCGCGGCCTGATCGAGGCGGTGCAGTCGATGGGCGGCAGCACCTGGACGATCGTGCGCAAGACCCTGCTGCCCGAGGCGCTGCCCGGCATCGTGGCCTCGATCACCACCACCGTCATCACCCTGATCGGCTACTCCGCGATGGCCGGCACGGTCGGCGGCGGCGGCCTCGGCACCCTCGCCGTCAACTACGGCTACCAGCGCTTCGAGACGGCCTTCATGTGGGTCATCGTGGCCGAACTGGTGATCATCGTCACCGCCGTCCAGCTGATCGGCGACTTCGCCGTCCGGAGCCTCGCCCACCGCGGCCGCAGCGGCGGCCGGACCCGGCTGCTCGGCCGCCGCCCGACGACTCCGGACCAGGACCTCGTCGCCTCCTAGACCTCCCCCGTCCGACCCCGGACGCGGCTCCCCGTAACACGCAGAAAGGCACTTTTCGTGCGCAACTCCCTGAAGTTCACCAGCGTCCTCGCCACCGCCGGCCTCGCCCTCTCGCTGGCCGCCTGCGGCAGCTCCGGGTCCTCCTCCTCGGACCCGAACGCGCCGCTCAAGGTCGTCGCCAGCCCCACCCCGCACGGGCAGATCCTCAAGTACGTCAAGGACAACCTCGCGGACAAGGCCGGCCTCAAGCTCGACATCAAGGAGGTCACCGACTACGTGACCCCCAACACGGCGGTGCAGGACGGGTCGGCCGACGCCAACTACTTCCAGCACGTCCCGTACCTGGAGGACTTCAACAAGAAGCACGGCACCGACATCGTCTCGGTCGAGACCGTGCACCTGGAGCCGCTGGGCCTCTACTCCAAGAAGGTCAAGGCGATCACCGACCTGCCGGACGGCGCCACCATCGGCCTGCCCAACGACGCCACCAACGAGGGCCGCGCGCTCAAGCTGCTCGCCGACAACAAGCTCATCACCCTCAAGGACGGCGTCAGCACCACCGCCACCCCGGCCGACGTGACGGGCAACCCGAAGAACCTCAAGTGGAAGGAGCTGGAGGCCGCCCAGCTGCCCCGCTCGGTCTCCGACCTCGACGCCGCCGTCATCAACGGCAACTACGCGATCGACTCCGGCCTGAAGCCGGCCACCGACGCGCTGGTGCTGGAGAAGGCCGAGAACAACCCGTACGCCAACATCCTCGCGGTCAAGAAGGGCAAGGAGAACGACCCGCGGGTCAAGAAGCTCGCCGAGCTGCTGCACTCCGACGAGGTCAAGAAGTACATCAACGACACCTTCCAGGGCTCGGTCATCCCGGCCTTCTGATCGCCACCGATCGTCATACCGTCACACCCTGGCGCCCGACCGGGCCCCCGCCGCACCTCGGCGGGGGCCCGGTCGGGCAGTATGCACCCAGGAACGCTCCGGCCGACCGCGTTCTGACGTACCGTCGTGCGGGCGGCGCACCGCGTGGTACCCGGAGCGCGACGGGGGCGTACGGTGTTGTGTTCACGACCCGGCGAGGAGAGACGGCATGGCAGCGAGCTTCCCCGAGACCGCCATCAGCACCGAACGGTTGCTGCTGCGTCCCCTTGCGGAGGACGACGCCCCCGGCCTGGCCACGATGATGGCCGACGACCTCGTCCTGGCCTGGACGGATCTCCCGCACCCGTTCACCCAGGACTACGCGGCCGAGCTCGCCCGCACCCTCGCCCCCGCCCACCGGGCCGAAGGCCGCGGCATCGTCTTCGCCGTCACCGAGCACCTCACCCAGCGCCTGGTCGGCCTGGTCGAACTGCGCAACACCGACTGGCGGCTGCGCACCACCGAGATCTCCTACGTCACCGCCGTCTGGGCGCGTGGTGAGGGCTACGCCCCGGAGGCCGTCCTCGGCGTCGCCCAGTGGCTGTTCGAGGACCGCGGCTTCCTGCGCCTGGAGATGCGCACCGCCGCCGGGAACACCGCTGCCCAGCAGGTCGCCCAGAAGATCGGCGGGATCAGCGAGGGCGTGCTGCGCAGCGCCTGGATAGTGCGGGGCGAGTCCGGTGAGGTCGTGGTGGGGGCACCTCCCAGCCGCCGGGCCGGGGGAGAGAGCCGCAGCGACCTGATCCTGTGGAGCCTGCTCCCGGAGGACCTGGAGTCGCCCGAACTGCACCGGGACGGCTGGCGCGGCGACCACCGCTACGTGCTGCGCGACTGATCCACCGCCCGTGGCCGCGGTGGAAGCACCCGGTCACCCGATCGGCACGACATGTGGACGACTTGTCGGCCGTCAGGGCCCGTCCTCAGGTGGATCACACCCGGTAGCCTCTGCACCGGCGCCGCACAGCCGGCGCGACGAGCCGCGCATCGAGTCGAGGGAGAACGGCCGCAGATGGCTGACCGGATCACGGTCATCGGGTGGGACGGAACGCCGCTGACCGAGGCCGCCGGCGCGGCCCTCGCCGCCGCGACCCTGGTGGCCGGCGCGCCCTACCAACTGGGCGCCCTCCCCGTACCGGACGCCGCCGAGCGGATCACCCTCGGCAACATCCAGCAGGCCGCCAAGAAGATCGCCGAGCACCGCGGCGCCGCCGTCGTGGTCGCCGAGGGCGACCCCGGTTTCTTCGGCGTGGTGCGCACCCTGCGCCGCCCCGAGTACGGCCTCGAACTCGAGGTCCTGCCCGCCGTCTCCTCCGTCGCCGCCGCCTTCGCCCGGGCCGGGATGCCCTGGGAGGACGCCCAGGTGGTCAGCGCCCACGGCGGCCGGCTGCGCCGCGCGGCCAACATCTGCCGGGCCCACCCCAAGGTCGCGGTGCTCACCGCGCCGGGTGCCGGTCCGGGCGAACTCGCCCTGATGCTGCGCGGGGTGCACCGGACCTTCGTGGTCTGCGAGGCCCTCGGCACCCCGGAGGAGGACGTCACCGTCCTGACCTCCGACCGGATCGCCGACCACGTCTGGCGCGAGCCCAACGTGGTGCTGGTGATCGGCGGCACCGCCCAGGCCGGGACGGTGGACGAGGCGGCCGGCTGGTTGGCCGGGCGCCCGGTCGGCTACCCCGGCGCGGAACGCGGCTGGGCGCTCCCCGCCGACGCCTACGCGGGCGCCGGGCGCGCGGAGGACGGGGCAGGCGCATCGGGTGCGCTCCCCGCGCACGTCCGTGCGCTGGTGCTGGCCCGTCTGGGTGCACGTCCCGGGGACCTGGTCTGGTCGGTCGGCGCCGGCAGCGGCGCCCTCGCGGTGGAGGCGGCCCGGTTCGGCGCCGCCGTGGTCGCGGTGGAGGCCTCCCGCTCGGCGTGCGCCCGGCTCACCGTCAACGCCCGCCGGTACGGCGTCGAGGTGGAGACCGTGCACGGCCACGGCCCCGAGGTGCTGGGCGGACTGCCGGAGCCGGACGCGGCGGTGGTGGAATCCGGCGGCCTCGACGTGGTGCGCGCGGTGCTCGCCCGCAAGCCCGAGCGCTTCGTCGCGCTGGCCCGCACCTTCGCCGAGGCGGAGGAGGTCTTCCGGGCCATCACCGAGGCCGGTTACCGGGCGGACGGCGCGCTGCTGCAGTCCACTGCGCTGCGCCCCGCGGGGGCGGGCGGCGGACTGGAGCTCGGGGAGGGCGCGGGCGGCGCACTGCTGCTCTGGGGTGAGCAGATCGTGTGAAGGCCTCGGGTGAGTGCCGGGACCGCGGCGCAGGCTCGGCGGTGATCCAGGTCGCATCCGGACACTGATTCGAGAGGTCACCGCGCCGGGCCGGTAGTGTGGCGTCCCAGGCGGCTGCAGCCGTCGGCGACCCGCCCGATTCGGTCGGTTTGTCACCTTTTTTGACGTGGTGCAACCCGGCTCCGCTCGGAGTGTGGGCGATTCGACGGGCCGCGTGCCGGACCTGGAGAATGTCGTAGGGTCCGGTGCGGTCGTGCCGGTTGCTCCGGGTTGTCGTTGTTTCAGATGGCGCACCGTCCTCACGGGCGGTGCCCGGGCCGGGGTGCCGCAGCGCGCCGGAAGGACTTTGGCCGCAGCGCCTCGGCGCGGCGGCCGCGTGTGGTTGAGGGGCGGGTCGGTGCAGGCCCGGCCCGTGCGGATGGGCGCTGCGGTCGGTGATCGCGTCGCCAAGGGGCGCGGCAGCGGCCTGGAAGGAGCTTTGACAATGACCGATGGCGGCCACGTCCCGGGCGAGGGACTGCCGGAGCACCTGCACACCGGGCCCGACCCGCTCGGCGGACCGGAGGGCGTCGCGGGCGTTGCACCCCTGCAGGGCGTCGCGACGGACGGCGGGATGATCCCCAACCCGGCGGCGCCGGTCGGCGGACTGCCCGGCGCGGGTGTCATCCCGCCGCAGGGCCAGCCGAACTACATCGTCCCCGGCATGCCGTCCCCGGCCGTCCCGGGTGACGGCTGGACCGTCGACCAGGGCGCCGCGCGCCCGGCCTTCCACTTCGTCGACCAGCCGGACGGGCTGGACGACGAGGACGACGTGCTGCTGATGCCCGGCCCGCAGGGCTCCTGGGGCGCCGAGCAGGCGCCGTTCGCTCCGCAGCCGGACGGCACCCCGCTCGAGCCGTCCTGGCCGCCGGTGGACCCGCCGGTGCTCGGCGCCGAGCACGCCCAGCAGCCGCCCGTCCAGGCCGTCCCGATGCAGCCGCAGGCCCAGCAGCCCATGACGCAGGCTCAGCAGCCGCGCCGCCCGCTGCACGCCGGCCCGCCCATCCCGGACCCGTCGCTGATGACCGGCCAGGTGCCGGTCCGTTCGCTGGCCGACCGCGGCCCGTCGCAGGGCGGCACGCCCGCGCACGGCATCCCGGTCGTCGGCCGGCCGCCGATGGGTGAGGCCGTCGCGCCGGTCCCGGGTGCCGTGCCCCAGGGCGTGCCGCAGGCCGTTCCGATGGCGCCCGCCGCGCCGATGCCCCCGATGGCTTCGACGGTCGAGGGGGCGCAGGAGGTCCAGCAGGTGCCGCAGGGCCAGGGCTTCCAGCAGGTGCCGCTGGCCGCGCAGCCGATCGAGGGCCTGATGGCCGTCGAGACGGTCGGGGCGATCGAGGTGGTCGAGGTCGTCGAGACGCCGGAGGCCGCCCAGGCCGTACCGGCGCCCGAGGCCGTTCAGGCGGCGCCGGGCCCGGAGGCCGCGCAGGCCCAGGCTGCCGTGGCCGAGCCGGTTCCGGCGGAGGGCGTCGCCCAGCCGGTGGCCGAGGCTGCTGGGGTCGAGACCGCCGCTGTGGAGACCGTCGTCGTCGAGGCCGCGGCCGCTGAGGCCGTCGCCGTCGAGACCGTTGCCGTTGAGGGCGGCGCCGCCGAGGCCGCCGTGGTCGAGGGTGCCATCGAGGCCGTCGCGACCGCCGAGCAGACCGAGGCCGCCGCCCCGGCCGGCCAGCCGCGTCGGATCTCCGCCTTCCTCGCCGCGCCGACCCCGCACGGCCTGCCCAAGGTCGAGGCCGCCCAGCAGGCCCCGGTGACCGAGGAAGCGGCGCAGCAGCAGCCCGCTCCCATAGCGGCCGCCGACGCGCCGCAGGCCGTCGAGGTGGTTCAGGAGGTCCCGGTGGCCCCGGAGGCCGAGCAGCCCGCCGAGGCCGCTCCGCAGGCCGTCGCCGAGCCGGTCGCCGAGACCGCCGCCGGTACCGGTGAGATGCCCTCCGGCCAGGCCGTCGAGCAGCCCGCCGAGCAGCCCGCCGTGGAGGGCGAGCAGCCGCAGCCGGAGGCCGTCCAGGCCGAGCAGCCCGCCGAGGCCCCGGTCGAGCCGGTCGCCGAGCAGGCGGAGCAGGTCGTGGAGGCCGCCGCTGAGCCCGTGGCCGAGCAGGCTGTCGAGCAGCCCGCCGAGGCCGAGGTGGCGCAGGCCGCCGAAGCCGTCGCGCCGGAGGCGGAGCAGCAGCCCGCCGCCGAGGGCGTCGAGACCGTCGAGCAGCCGGTCGCCGAGCAGGCCGTGGAGCCGCCGGTCGTCGAGCAGCCCGCCGAGGCCCCGGCCGCCGAGGAGCCGCAGGCCGAGCAGGCCGCGGAGCAGACCGGGCAGCCCGCCGAAGCCGTGCCCGAGGCCGCCCCGGAGGAGGCCCCGGCCGTCGAGCCGACCGCGGAGCAGCCCGCCGCCGAGACCGCCGAGACCGTCGAGCAGCCGGTCGCCGAGCAGGCCGTCGAGCAGCCCGCCGAGGCCGAGGTGGCGCAGGCCGCCGAAGCCGTCGCGCCGGAGACGGAGCAGCAGCCCGAGGCCCAGTCCGAGCAGCCCGCCGAGGACCCGCAGGCCGTCGAGCCCGCCGAGCCGCGCGGCCCGGCCGCCCCCGGGTACGACGAGGCCGGCCGCGACGCCGTCCACCAGGTGATTCGCGAGCGCCGCGACATCCGCAACGGCTTCCGCCCGGACCCGATCCCGCACGAGGTGCTGATCCGGGTCCTGGAGGCCGCCCACACCGCGCCCAGCGTCGGCTACTCGCAGCCCTGGGACTTCGTGGTGATCCGCTCGGCGAAGACCCGCAAGCGGATGCACGCCCTGGCGGAGCGTCAGCGCGAGGCGTACGCGGACTCGCTGCCGAAGGGCCGCGCCAAGCAGTTCCGCGAGATCAAGATCGAGGCCATCCTCGACACCCCGGTCAACATCGTGGTGACCGCCGACCGCACCCGCGGCGGCCGGCACACCCTGGGCCGGCACACCCAGCCGCAGATGGCCCCGTACTCGGCCGCCCTGGCCGTCGAGAACCTCTGGCTGGCCGCCCGCGCCGAGGGCCTGGGCGTCGGCTGGGTGAGCTTCTTCGACGACGAGCAGTTGGTCCGCGAACTCGGCCTGCCCGAGCACCTGGAGGTCGTCGCCTACCTGTGCGTCGGCTTCGTCGACTCCTTCCCGGACGAGCCCGAGCTGGAGCAGCAGGGCTGGGCCAAGAAGCGCCCGCTGTCCTGGGTGGTCCACGAGGAGCAGTACGGCAACCGCGCGTTGCCCGGCGAGGAGCCGCAGAGCCTGCTCGCCGACACCCTGCGCGGCATCCGCCCGCTGGACGCCAAGGCGCTCGGCGAGGCCTGGGACCGGCAGAAGCGGATGACCAAGCCGGCCGGCTCGCTCGGCATGCTGGAGATCATCTCCGCCCAGCTGTGCGGCCTGTCCCGCAAGTGCCCGCCGCCGATCCCGGAGCCCGCCTGTGTGGCGATCTTCGCGGGCGACCACGGCGTGCACGCCCAGGGCGTGAGCCCGTGGCCGCAGGAGGTGACCGCCCAGATGGTCGGCAACTTCCTGGCCGGGGGAGCGGTGATCAACTCCTTCGCCAAGCAGATCGGCACCGAGGTCTGCGTGGTGGACGTCGGCGTCGCCGCCGAGCTGCCGGACGCTGTCCAGCAGGGCCGCGCCACCGGCCTGCTGCCGCGCAAGGTCCGCCCCGGCACGGGCGACATGACCCAGGGCCCGGCGATGACCCGCGAGGAGGTCCTGCAGGCGATCGAGGTCGGCATCGAGACCGCCCGTGACCTGGTCGCGGCGGGCAACAAGGCGCTGGTCACCGGTGACATGGGCATCGCCAACACCACCGCCTCGGCCGCCCTGATCTCGGTCTTCACCGGCCTCGACCCGGCCGAGGTCACCGGCCGCGGCACCGGCATCGACGACGAGACCCACGCGCGCAAGATCGAGGTCATCCGCGCCGCGCTGGCCCTGCATCAGCCCGACCCGAACGACCCGATCGGCGTCCTCGCCGCCGTGGGCGGCCTGGAGCACGCGGCCATCGCCGGCTTCCTGCTGGGCGCCGCCTCGCTGCGCACCCCGGTGGTGCTGGACGGTGTCATCGCCGGTTCGGCCGCGCTGGCCGCCAAGGCCATCGCGCCCGAGGTGCTGGCGGCCTGCATCGCGGGCCACCGCTCCGCCGAGCCCGGCCACCAGGCCGCGCTGGCGAAGCTGGGCCTGCGTCCGCTGATCGACCTCGACCTGCGGCTCGGCGAGGGCACCGGTGCCCTGCTGGCACTGCCGCTGGTGCAGAGTGCGGCCCGCGCGATGCACGATGTAGCCACCTTCGACTCCGCCGGGGTCACCGAGAAGGCCTGACGTACTCCGTCACCGCTCCGCGGACCGGCCCGAGGGCGCGCCGGCCCGCGGAGCGGCGTATCTCCGTACCGTCCCCGACACCCTCCCCCCGATCAGGAGCACCGCCGATGACCGCGCCCACCCCGCACCCGAGCACCGAGGGCCGTACCCCCTACCCGGTCGGCCTGCTGCTGGCTGGCCGCCGCGTCGTCGTGGTCGGCGGCGGCCAGGTCGCGCAGCGGCGGCTGCCGGCCCTGATCGCCTCCGGCGCCGAGCTGCACCTGATATCCCCGGCCACCACCCCGGCCGTCCAGGCCATGGCCGACGCGGGCGAGCTGACCTGGCACGCCCGCCCGTACCGGGACGGTGACCTGGCCGGCACCTGGTACGCCCTGGTCGCCACCGACGACCCGGAGGTCAACGCGGCGGTCAGCGCCGAGGCCGAGCGCGAGCGGGTGTTCTGCTCCCGCAGCGACGACGCCTCCGCCGCCACCGCCTGGACCCCGGCCAGCGGCCACGACGCGGGCGCCACCGTCGCCGTCCTCACCGGAGACCCGCGCCACTCCGCCACCCTGCGCGACGCCATCGTCGGGGGCCTGCGGGACGGCTCGCTGGCCTCCCGCCAGTACCGCTCGCACGGCGCCGGCGTGGCCCTGGTCGGCGGCGGCCCCGGCGACCCGGACCTGATCACGGTGCGCGGCCGCCGACTGCTCGCCGACGCCGACGTGGTGGTCGCCGACCGCCTCGCCCCGCGCGAGCTGCTCGCCGAGCTGCCCGAGGACGTCGAGGTGATCGACGCCTCGAAGATCCCGTACGGCCGCCAGATGGCCCAGGAGGCGATCAACCGGGCGCTGATCGAGCACGCCGAGGCCGGCAAGTTCGTGGTCCGCCTCAAGGGTGGCGACCCGTACGTCTTCGGCCGCGGCGGCGAGGAGCTGCTGGCCTGCGCCGAGGCGGGCATCCCGGTCACCGTGGTGCCCGGGATCTCCAGCTCGATCAGCGTCCCGGAGACGGCCGGCATCCCGGTCACCCACCGCGGGCTGACCCAGGAGTTCACCGTGATCTCCGGCCACGTCGGCCCGGACGACCCGCGCTCGGTCACCAACTGGCCGGCCGTCGCGGGGATGAGCGGCACCCTGGTGCTGCTGATGGCCGTGGACAAGATCGGTGCGATCGCCGCCAAGCTGGTCGAGCACGGCCGCCCGGCCGACACCCCGGTCGCGATCGTCCAGGAGGGCACCACCGCCGCCCAGCGCCGGGTGGACGCCACCCTGGGCACCGTCGCCGCGGTGGTCGAGGCCGAGGAGGTCAAGCCCCCGGCGGTGATCGTCGTCGGCGACGTCGTGAACGTCCTCGCCGCCGCCTTCCAGCGCTAGGACGCTCACCGGTGGTCGGCGGAGTGGGAAGTCGGCCGGTCCGACTTCCTACTCCAGCGGCTGCTCCGTCCAGATGACCTTCCCAGTCGCGGTGTAGCGCGTCCCCCAGCGGTCCGCGAACTGCGCGACCAGGAACAGCCCGCGCCCGCCCTCGTCCTCGGTCGCCGCGTACCGCAGGTGCGGCGAGGTGCTGCTGCCGTCCGACACCTCGCAGATCAGCACCCGGTCGCGCAGCAGCCGCACCTTGATCGGCCCGGAGCCGTACCGGATCGCGTTGGTCACCAACTCGCTCAGGATCAGCTCGGTGACGAACGCGGCCTCGTCCAGCCCCCAGTCCGCCAGCCGCGCCGCCACCTGCGCCCGGACCGTCCGCACCGCCGCCGGGTCGGAGGGCACGTGCCACTCCGCCACCTGGTCCGGCGCCAGCACCCTGGTCCGCGCCACCAGCAGCGCGATGTCGTCCTGCGGGTGCGCCGGCAGCATCGTCCCGAGCACGTCCGTGCAGGTCTGCTCCGGCGTGCGTGGCGGCCCGCTGAGCGCCGTCCGCAGCAGCTCCAGCCCCTCGTCGATGTCCCGCTCGCGGTCCTCCACCAGCCCGTCGGTGTACAGCACCAGCCGACTGCCCTCGGCGAGCTCCAGCTCGACGGTCTCGAACGGCAGCGCCGCCAGCCCCAGCGGCGGTCCGGTCGGCAGCTCCGGGAACACCACGTGGCCCCGCGGGTCCACCACGGCCGGCGGCGGGTGCCCGGCGCTGGCCAGCGTGCAACGCCGCGACACCGGGTCGTAGATCGCGTACAGGCAGGTCGCCCCGGCCAGCCCCGAACTCTCGCTGAAGGCCGCCTCGTCCTGGTCGATCCGGTTCACCAGCTCGTCCAGGTGCCCCAGCAGCTCGTCCGGCGGCAGGTCCAGGGTCGAGAAGTTGTGGATCGCCGTGCGCAGCCGTCCCATCGTCGCCGCCGCGTGCAGCCCGTGACCGACCACGTCTCCGACCACCAGCGCCACCCGGGCGCCCGGCAGCGGGATCACGTCGAACCAGTCCCCGCCCACCCCGGCCTGGGCCGACAGGTAGCGGTGCGCCACCTCCAGCGCGTTCTGGGCCGGCAGACTGCGCGGCAGCAGGCTGTGCTGCAGGGTCACCGCCATCGCGTGCTCGCGGGTGTAGCGGCGGGCGTTGTCGATGCACACCGCCGCGTGCGCCACCAGCTCCTCGGCCAGCGCCAGGTCCTCCGGCTCGAACGGTTCCGGCCGCTCCGACCGCCAGAACCGGGCCACCCCCAGCAACACGCCGCGCGCCCGCAGCGGCACCCGCACCAGTGAGTGCACCCCGTACGCCAGGATCTGCGCCGAGCGCTCGGGGTCCTGTTCGCGCCACTCCCGGGCCTCGGCCAGGTTCGGCTCAAGGTCGGGCTCCCCGCTGTGCAGCGCCCCGGCCAGCGGGGTGGCGGGTACCACCTCCAAGGTGGTGCCCACCGGGTAGAACGGCGCGTCGGTGCTGATCCCGGCGATGGCCGCGCGCCGCATCCGGCCGAGCGAGCCACCCGGGGGCGGTTCCTCGCCGGCCGGCACCTGCTCCGCGAGGTCCACCGTGACGAAGTCCGCGAACCGGGGCACCGTGACCTGCGCCAGCTCCTCCGCCGTCCTGGTCACGTCCAGCGAGCTGCCCACCGTCACCCCGGCGTCGTACAGCAGCCGCAGCCGCCGCTGCGCTCCCTCGGCCCGGCCGGTCAGCGCCAGCAGCTCGGTGGAGTCCCGCAAGGTGGCGACGCAGCCGGGCGGGCGGCCCGTCTGGTCGATCAGCCGTACGTTCACCGCGAGCAGCCGCTCCCCGGCCAGCACCACCTCGTCGGTCACCTGGCGGTTGGCGGTCAGCAGCTCCAGCGAGGCGGGCTCCAGGCCCAGCTCGGTCACCGGGCGGCCCTCGGCGTCCGGCGGCAGGTCGAGCAGCCGGCGCGCCTCGTCGTTGCAGAGCAGCAGCTGCCCGTCCCCGCCGACGATCATGACGCCCTCACGAACCGCGTGCAGCACCGCCGCGTGGTGCTCGTACATCCTGGTCATCTCGACCGGGCCCAGCCCGTGCGTCTGCCGGCGCAGCCGTCGACTGACCAGCGCCGTGCCCAGGGTGGCCAGCCCGATCGCGCCCGCCGCCGCACCCAGGACCACCGGCAGCTGGCGCTCGCTCGCGGTGGAGACGTTGCTCAGGGTGACGCCCGTCGAGACCATCCCGACCACCGAGCCGTCCGGCGCGTACACCGGGACCACCGTCTGGACCAGCGGGCCGAGCGTGCCGTTGAGGCGCTCGGTCACCACCTGGCCGTGCAGCGCGGGCTCGTAGGTGCCGACGAACTTCTGACCGATCAGGGCCGGGTCCGGGTGGGTGTAGCGGATGCCCTGGTCGTTCAGCACCACGATGAAGTCCACGCCCGAGGCGACCTGCGCGGACTGCGCCTTCGGCTGCAGGATCGCGGTGGGGTCGGGGGAGCGCAACGCGGCCACCATGCCCGGTGAGTTGGCGAAGGCCTGCGCGACCGCCACCGTCCGGTTGGCGGCCTCGCGGTCGGCGTCGTTGTGCGACTGCACCACCAGCGCCAGCGCCGCCCCCGCAACGAGCAGCAGCACGATCAGGATCTGCAGTGCGAACACCTGCCCGGCCACCGACCGGTGTCGTATCGGTCGCGACCGCTTCGCGCGTGGCAACTGTTGCCGACCGTGTGGGCGCCCACCGAAGGAGCCGGCGTCGCCGGTGGCACCAGAGGCCGACGGAGCCCAGGATCGGCCCGGATTTCGGGCCATACGGTCATATTTGCACTCCGCATAGCCTGCGACCACCCCGTCCCTTCGGCCGTTTGGCCTTCCCCGCCCCGGCTTGGCAAGATCGCAGGGTGTCCGAACCCAGCACCATCACCGACCCCGCCGACCCCCGCCTCGCCGACTACACCGGCCTCACCGACGTCGAACTGCGCCGCCGCCGCGAACCCGCCGAGGGCCTGTTCATCGCCGAGGGGGAGAAGGTCATCCGCCGCGCCCTCGCGGCCGGCTACCGGATGCGGTCGATGCTGCTCACCGCCAAGTGGCTGGACGTGATGGCCGACGTCATCGCCGAGGCCGACGCCCCCGTCCACGTGGTCGAACCCGCCCTCGCCGAGGCCGTCACCGGCTACCACGTCCACCGCGGTGCCCTCGCCTCGATGGAGCGCAAGCCCCTCCCGGACGCGGCCGACCTGCTCGCCGGGGCCCGCCGGGTCGCCGTCCTGGAAGGCCTGGTCGACCACACCAACCTCGGCGCGGTGTTGCCTTTGGGTCTACGAGAACATGCGGTTCGGCGCGTCGCCGTGTTCGAGGATATCGTCGACCACGCCAACATGGGGGCGGCCTTCAGGAACGCGGCCGCCCTGGGCGTTGACGCGATCTTCCTCACCCCGCGCTGTGCCGATCCCCTCTACCGCCGGTCCGTGAAGGTGTCGATGGGTGCCGTCTTCCAGGTGCCGTGGACTCGCCTGGTGGCCTGGCCGAAGGACATCGAGATCCTGCGTTCCGCAGGCTTTACGGTCGCTGCGCTGTGCCTGAGTGACCGGGCGATCACCCTCGATGACCTCGCTTCGCGGGACAACGAGAAGCTCGCCCTGGTTTTCGGCACGGAGGGCGACGGCCTCGCCGCCAGGACACTCGCTTCGGTCGACGAGCATGTCCGCATCCCGATGGATGCCGGTGTCGACTCGCTCAACGTCGCGGCGGCCTCGGCGGTGGCCTTCTACGCGACCCGCCCGCGACGTGAGCTGGCCCAGTAGATCACCCAGGGCAACTCCTGGGCCTCCCCGCCGCACAGGCCAGCCCGACCAACGACGGTGGAACCCCGCGCAGTGCCCAGCGGGCGACCGACCGCCAGGCAAGGCCCATAGGCGGCCGGGGTGTCTCGCTAGCCCCATCCTCCGCATGTGACCGGTTCGGATGAGCTGATGATGTGGCCGGTACTTCGGCGAGGCTGGGTCGTTGGGTAGGGCGTGCCGATATCTCGTTCGCGTCGTTCCCGGGTCGGGTCTGTGCAGTGACTGGGGCGTCGCTTCCTAGAACCTCGCCGTTGAGCCAGTACGAGTTCGGGTGGGCCCTCACCCGCAGCCGCTGGGCTCCGCGGGTGAGTCGCTCGACGCGCGGCCTGGCGGCGTCGTAGCCGGGACGGGGACGGAAGAGCGAGGCGACGCGGACCTCGCCGCCAACGCCCTCGACGATCCGGGATGATCCTGGCGTCCGCGTGGTCGGTGACCGTGGGCGCCGGCATGAAGTCGGTGACGGCGACCGTGCCGGTGGCGGTGTCCCACTCCTGGCGCAGGACCAGGGACCAGGACACCGTTCTCGAAGCGCGCGCCAGCGCGGACCAGGGGAACGAGGCGGGCGCCGGTGATGGCACGCCAGCGGGCCTGGGCGGATTCGATGAGCTTGAACACCATCGCCAGGGCCGCGGCCGGCAGCCGGTCGAAGGCGCGGGTGGCGGGCCAGGACGGGGCGGCGGGTGGGCGGGCGCCGGTAAGGTTCCGGTGCGGCACGTCCACGGTGGAGGGTGGGGGTATATGGGGTCCGGCGGCGAGCAGCGGTTACCCGTTGAGGACTTGAAGGAACAGCTTCGCCGGGCGCGGGCCGAACGCGGTCTGTCGATGGACTCGCTGAGCCGCCGGGCCGGCCTGGGCCGGACCACCGTCAGCCAGGCCCTCAACGGGCCCACACTGCCGAGCGAAGCCACTGTGGTCCGGGTCGCCCGCGCCCTGGGGATCACCGCGGATCCACTGCTGGTCCTGCGCGGGCATGCCCTGGCGACGGCGCCAGCGGTTGCACCCGCCGTAGCGCCTGAGCGGTCGGAGAGCGAGTCTGCGCCCGATGCGGCCTTCGAGCAGCGGTACCGCCAGTACGTGGCCGAGCGGCACGCCCGGCTCTCGGTGGTCGGCCTAGACCTCTCCCAACCCGAGTACGCCTGCTGGCCGTTGGACACCGCCTACCTCAGCCTGGAGTTCTGCGCACCGAGCGCCGACCCGCTCGCGGTGGCTCTCGGAGGCCCGGGGCCCGCGGCCCCGGTGGCAGCCGTGAATCGGGCCGAGCAGGCGCTGGCCGACCTACGACGGACCCTGGTGCGGGGCCTGGCCGGCAGCGGAAAGACCACGCTGCTGCAGTGGTTGGCGGTCTCCGCCGCGCGCGGCGTGCTGCCCGCTCCGCTGATGGAGCTGAACCGGTGTGTGCCCTTCGTCCTGCCGCTGCGATCGCTCGTCCGCCGCAGGCAGCTGCCCGGTCCTGAGGAACTGCTGAGCTCGGTGGGCTGTCCGCTGGCATCCGCGCAACCGGCGGGCTGGGCCGACCGCGTGCTGCAGGGCGGGCGGGCGCTGCTGCTGGTCGACGGGCTGGACGAGGTGCCACAGGCGCAGCGGGCACGGACCCGGGACTGGCTGAGCGAGTTGCTGGCCGCCTATCCGCAGGTCCGCGTGCTGGCAACCACCCGTCCCTCGGCAGTCCCGGAGGGCTGGCTTACCGACCACGGATTCGACGAGCTGACGGTCCGTCCGATGAGCACCCGGGACGTCGGGGTCTTCGTCGGCCGCTGGCACGCTGCGGCGGCGGAGGTCGGCGCGCGCACCGGCCAGGAACGCTCCCAGCTGGCCGGGTTGGGCGAGGCACTGACGGACACCGTGCGCTCCCAGCGTCCGCTGGCCCAGCTCACCACCACGCCGCTGCTGTGCGCCCTGGTCTGTGCGCTGCACCGGGACCGGCGCGGCCACCTACCCCAGGGGCGGATGGAACTGTACGCGGCGGCGCTGTCGATGCTGTTGGTTCGCCGCGACCGGGAGCGGGGCATCGAGCGCCCCGAGGGCGTGGTGCTCTCCGAGCAGCAGAGCATCCAGCTGCTGCAGCGCCTGGCCTACTGGCTGGTCGTCAACCGGCAGACCGAGATGGACCGCGAGACGGCGCTCACCCAGATCGCCAACCTCTTGTCGGCCATGCCCGAGGTCGCGGCGCAGGGCGACGCCGTCGCGGTTCTGGATCACCTGGTGGGTCGCAGCGGCCTGCTGCGCACGCCGGACCCGGACACGGTCGACTTCGTGCACCGTACCTTCCAGGACTACCTGGGCGCCAAGGCGGCGATCGAGGCGATGGACCTCCCGCTACTGGTGCGCAACGCCCATGACGACCAATGGGAGGACGTCGTCCGGATGGCGGTCGGCCACGCCCGTCCGCAGGAGCGTGCCAAATTGCTTCGCCGGTTGGTCGCCCGCGGGGTGCGCAGCCAGCGCCACCGGGTCCGGCTACACCTGTTGGCGATGGCCTGCCTGGAGAACGCCACCGAGCTGGACCCTGAGGTACGGCAGGAGGTGACGGAGCACGCGGCGGCTCTCCTGCCGCCGAGGGACGGCGAGGAGGCCGCAGTGCTCGCCGCGGCGGGACCGGTCATCCTCGATCTGCTCCCCGGTCCCGACGGACTGGACGAGGACGAGGCGGCCGCGGTAGTGCGTACCGCCGGCTTGATCGGTGGCGAGGCGGCGATGGGGGTGATGAAGCGGTTCCGGCTGGCCACTGAGGATCGGGTGGCTTGGGAACTTCAGTCCGTCTGGGACCGGTTCGACGCCGCCGCCTACGCCGAGGAGGTCCTCCGGTATGGGCCCAACCGTCGCCTGACGACGGTCACCACGGCCGAACAGTTCACTCTCCTGCGGTCGATGGAAACGACGCCCGAAGTGATCGTCAGCGGTCCCTTCACCGGCAGTGAGATAGCCGACGCTCTCGCCGCAGAGCAGCTGGAATACCTCAACATTCAAAACAACCCGGCCTTGCGCGAGGTCGGGTTTCTCTCCGCCTTCACCCGGATGGCCACCCTCACTCTGCTCGGCTGCACCGCTATTCACGACCTCGCAGGACTGGCCGACTCCGCCGTTGCGAGCCTGACCCTCGACGTCCCGACTCAGGCACTCGACAGCCTCGCGGCGCTCACTCGATTGCGGCACCTGCACCTCTTCATGCCGCTCGGCCTCCGAAACATCGAAGCCCTGCCTATCGCAGCCGACCTGACGAGCCTAACCCTCTCCTCCACGAAAGCCGGTGGGCTGTCACTGGCCGGCATCACTCGTTGGCCGCGGCTCGACATGCTGCAACTCTACGGAAAGGTGCGGGACCTGTCTGCTATCGAGGCGCTTACGGAGCTGCGCTTCCTCGGTTTGCACGACGCTGCGTCCGCACATCTGTACCGCGAAGGGCTGCCAGCCTTGCCTCAGGTCACATCCCTCGACCTCCGTTGCCTCTCCGGCTGGGGTCCGGAGAACCCGCTGGTTGCGGTGCCCTCCGTCTTCCCGCGCCTGAAGCAGATCACCCTCCTCTGTCAGACCAAAGGCGACCGCCGGGTGGACCTCTCGCCCCTCGCTGACCTTCCCGATCTCACCGAGATCCGTCTCTACAAGGCGCGCGAGGTGGCCGGCGCCGAGCTCTTCCCCGAGGGGACGGTCTTCGGCCTCCCCCGCCCCCGCTCCTGACCCGCGCCCTCAGGCCACCAGCGCGGCCGCCGTGCCGGCCAGCGCGGCGACCAGGGTCAGGGTGGCGGCGAAGGCAGCCGCGCCCCTGGTCACGGCCGCCGGGTAGGTCGCTCCGTCCAGCCGCGCCAGGTAGGCGGCGGCGGTGCCCACCAGGACGGCGACGAGCATGGCCACGACGAACGCGAGGGCGAGCAGGGCGGTGGTGGTCACAGTCAGGTGCATCGGGTGCTCCCTCGTCAGGTGGTCAGTGGTGACGAAGTAACCCTGCCGGTCGGGCTGTTCACCGGCGTTCGGCTGAACGAAGATGAACAACCGCGGTCGGAGGACGCTTTCCTCTGCTGCCCAGCACAACGTCCGGAGCGAGCCCTTGGGAGCCCTGATGACGTTCGTACCGAAGGTCCCGGCATGATGCCCACTGTGCATGAGGACGGGAACCATCGCGGGTGGACGCGGTACACGCTGGCTGAGACGGAGAACGGCCATGCCTGGGGCGTCTTCGCCGAGGCGGAGGGGCTGTTCGGGGAGCCCCGGCGCGGGACCTACGAGCTGTTCGGCTGGGTTCCACATGTAGAAGTGCGCGGCTGGGTCGGCAGCCGGGTGTGGGTGGTGCCGGAAGACGATGAGCATGACCCCTGGCTGCTGGAGGACGCCGAGAGCCTGGGGCAGCAGCCCGGGACAGACAGTCTCGTGCTCACTGGCCTGGACGACTACGAAGGACCACCCGAGGGATTCAGGGGCCCGGTTCGAGTGCACGACAGGCACCGGTGGCTGGGCTCCTGCCGGGAATTCGCCCGCGGGGTCCTCCTGACCGCGGCCAGCCGCCGACCGCCGTGCATGTGACCGAGCTCGCCAGCTTGCGGACCGGGAGCGCTGCCGCGCCCAGATCAGCGGCGAGTCGGCTGGCAGCGCTCGACGCGGTCGAGGTCGCCGGCGAGAAGGTCGCTGTGGCTGATGGTGAAGTCTCCGTTGAGCAGGGCATCTCCTCCGCCGTAGTACTGGCCCACGACAGCGGCGGGAAGGAACGAGCGCAGGCTGTGGCGCATGTTCTCGGGGTAGTCAACGGATTCGCCCCAGTCGGAGGGAGCTTGGTCAGTGGACAGCAGGACCCAATGATCCACGGGGACGACGGCGTCGAGGTCCGGGGCTGCTCCGGTGTGGCTGTCCAGCGCGGGCACGGTCAGCCGGTCGGGGTCGAGCGGCGGGTACCACAGCAACAGGGGCTTGGCGCGCTGTGCGTCAGCGTTGTCGAAGCAGCAGACGGCGATGGTGTGGTCGGGGAAGTGGTCGGTGTAGAAGCGAAGGAGGTCCGGGTCGAGGTCCGGCCGCCGGTGTGATGGCACCTGCTGCAGTGCGGCGGGGATCGCGGTGGGGTCAGTGGCCAAGAGCACCGTGTAGATGTCGTGCTCGAAGACCTGGACAGACTCCGGCTCCCCGCTCATCCACGTGATCTCGTCGGCTGCCACGGCGATGGGGCGAACGGCGGCAACCATGCGCTCAAGGACGTCGCCGCTGCGTCCGACGGAGAGGGTATGAGTGCTGCCGACCGCAATACACGATCGTGTCGGAGAACGCGGCCTCACTGGTCGAGATACGCATGCTGGCAAGGTTTCGCCGTCCCCTACGCCCGCCTCGACCCCTGGCCCGCCGCCCTCGGCACCGTCCGCGACGCCGGCTTCACCCTGCTCGCCCTCACCCCCGCCGACACGGCCGTCGACCTCGCCAGCCTCGCCCCCCACACCCTCCCCAAAACGGCCCTCATGCTCGGCGCCGAAGGCGACGGCCTCACCCCCCACGCCATCGCCGCCGCCCACCACCCCGTCCGCATCCCCATGGCCCACGGCATCGACTCCCTCAACGTAGGCGCCGCAGCCGCCGTGGCCTTCTACGCCGTCACCACCCCCTGACCCCTCCGCCGCGCACACCGGCCACACCCTGCGCAGGAAGTCGGCCCGTCCGACGTCCCACGCCCGCCTCGGGCCGCCCGTCCCTCCCTCGTCCATGGCCCAGCCGGTAACTTTTCGATCGGCCCGGCTGCTTTGCCGCAGCTGGCTCTCGCCCAGCCGCCCGACCCCGGCCGGCATCTGCCGCATGCGCGCAGGCCTGTGCCAGCCGGGGCTCCGCGTCGCCCCGGGCTCGGCCCTGTGCGTAGGAAGTCGGCCGGGTCGACTCTCCCCGCAGATCCACGCTCGCGCTGATCTGCATCGGTGCCGCGCCGGAGATCGGCCACACCGACTCACCAGAAGTCGGCCGGGCCGACTTTCCACTCCCCGCCTCAGCCCGCCGGAGCCGTGGGCGGCGCAGGAGCGGCCGCTGGGGGTGGGGTGGTGAGGCCGGTGCCGCCGGAGGCGCCGGCGCCGGGCCAGGATTCGTCGAGACTGCCGTCGGCGCGGACGGTGTAGCGGGTGGAGGTGACCGCGCCGGTGGCGGCCACGCGCTCCTCGCGGACGACCGCGCTGCCGTCCAGGCGCCAGGTGGCCGAAGCCTGCGGGTCGGCCGTCGAGGTGCGGGAGGTGGTGGCGACCGGGTTGTCCCCGGCGAAGGTGTAGAGCTGGACGAGGTCGACCGGCGCGGACCCCTCGGCCCGCCGCAGCACGACGACCGCGGCCGGCTGGCCCTTGTACCGGGCGGGCAGCACCGTGCTCAGCGCGACCTGTGGCCCGGGCCCGGCCGAGTGCCCGTCCTTCAGGGCGATCACGGCCCCTCCCGCCCCGTCGGGGTAGCTGCGGTTCGGCCAGTTCACCACCGGACCCGGCCCCTGGGCGGGCGCCAACGCCCCGTCCGCCGCACCGCCGCGGGCCGCCGCCGGTAGCGGCGTCGCCGAGGACTGCGGAGCGACGTCCACCGAGGTCCCGGGCACCGACTGCTCGCCTCCGCGGCCACCGCGATGGTCCGCCGTCGCGGTCTGTCCGACCGGCGGCCGGGCCCCCTGGTTGCTGCGGTTCTCGCACCCCTGGGCCACCGCGATGGCCAGCGCGACGCCGATCGTCACGGTGACGAAGACCACCAGTCGCTGCCTCAGCAGCCGCTGTCGCGCCGTGCCGGGCCGCCCGCCGGGAGCCGGGGTGTGCTGCCGGTCCCGGGGCCGGGGACGCCCGGGCGGTGGAGTCTGCGGGCGGTCCCGCAGCGGACGGGTGACCGGTGTCGCCTCGGGCCGCTGGGGCGGAGCAGCCGGGCGCCGCGCCGGCATCCCCGCCTGCCCGGCGGGGCCACCGGGCCGACCGGCCGCCGCCGCTCTGGCCCGTGCCGGAGCGGCCGGTTCGGGCGAGCGCCCCGGTGCGGGAACCCCCTGCCGGAGGGCTTCCGGTGCAGGGGCCTGCGGCGGAGGCGCCGGAGCCGCCCGTCGTGCCCCGCGTGCACCGCCACCGGCGGTCCCCGCCGTCGCGCCGCGCGCCGCCAGTTCGCTGAGCCGCTCGTGCAGCGCGGCCGCGCCCGGCCGTTCGGCGGGCTCCTTGGCCAGGCAGGCCCGGATCAGCGGGGCGAGCTGCGGGGGGACGGCCGACAGGTCGGGCTCCTCGTGGACGACCCGGTACAGCATCACCTCGGAGGAGGCCCCCGACCCGAACGGCGTGTCCCCGGTGAGCGCGTACGCCAGTGTCGCCCCGAAGGCGAAGACGTCCGTGGCCGGGGTGACGGTCGCGCCGCGGACCTGCTCGGGCGCGAGGAAGCCGGGCGAGCCGACCGCCGTGCCGACGTGGGTGAGGGTGCTGGCGCCGCGCGACCACGCGATGCCGAAGTCGATGATCCGCGGGCCGCGCGGCGAGAGCAGGATGTTGGAGGGCTTGAGGTCCCGGTGGACGACCCCGGCCTCGTGCACCTTGACCAGCCCGTCGGCCAGCGCCGCCCCGATCCGGGCGGCTTCGGGCCAGCTCAGCGGCCCCTCGTCGCCGACCTGCTTGTAGAGGGAGGGCCCGGGGACGTAAGCGGTGGCCAGCCAGGGCCGGTCGGCCTCGATGTCCGAGCCGACGACGCGGGCGGTGCAACCGCCGCGGATCCGGGAGGCGGCGGCGATCTCGCGGGCGAAGCGGGTGCGGAACTCCTGGTCCTCGGCGAGTTCGGCGCGGATCAGCTTGAGTGCGACGCGCTGCCCCCGGCGGTCGGAGCCGAGGTAGACCACGCCCATGCCGCCGGCGCCCAGTCGCCGGTGCAGGCGGTACGGCCCGACGATGCGGGGGTCCTCACGCCTCAGCCGCATCATCGCCATGTCTCGTTCCCCGTCAGCCTGTGGGTGAGGCCCCGTCGCTTGGGGCATCGTCAGTTCCTGTCTGGCACAGCTTACGGACTGCCCGCTGCGGTGTGCTGATACGCAACACCTCAAGCCACCATGCGATTGTCGGATCTTGCTGAGAGCTGCAGGTCACAGGGGTGCCGAATCGTTTCTCGGGGTAACCCCTCAGGGTTCCCCCGGGGGCACGGTGCGGCCTGTCTCCCCCTCCGGTAGTACGCCTTGAGTCTGAGCGTCATCCTCCGGGATGCCCGAGGAACAGTACGACGGCATGACGCCCGGAAGGCCCCCTGACCAATAGCGTTGTGCTCAGCGGTGGACGGGGAGCTCGTCCCCCGAGGTAAGCCGTCCACCGCGCCAATTCGATCGGATCAGGAGCAGGGCCATGGCATCGCAGCAGACGGGTACCACCCGCCGCCGTCGGCTGGCCTTCACCCAGTCCCAGTCCGCCGAGCAGCCCACCCGGCACCCCGCCGTCGCGCTGGCCATGGCCCTGCCGTGCGCCGTGCTCCTGGTACTGCTGTTCGGCGGGTGGGATCAGATGGCCAACCAGGCCGAGGCCCTGGTCGACCTGATCGGCCGCTGAGGGAGGAGCACCAGAACGGGCACTGGTCCCCTGGGGACGGGGAGCGGTGCCGCCGGGGAGGCCGCGGCCGCGATGACACGCGGACGGGCGAGAGCGGTCCGCAGAGCACCCCGGCAGGCGGAGATGCCGCGTACGGACGTCGGTGAGGGCGACCGTACGCGGCTCTTCTCTTTTCCGACCTCCGCCGGAACGACGCTCCCGGAGCGACCGACCTGGAACGACCACCCCGGAACGACCGACCGGAACGACAAAACGGCCGGGGTCGCGAACCATACGGTTCGCGGCCCCGGCCGTTACTGTGCGCGATACTGGGATTGAACCAGTGACCCCTACCGTGTCAAGGTAGTGCTCTCCCGCTGAGCTAATCGCGCCTGGTGTGGCGGTCTTGCAGCAGATCCCGAAGGATCGGACGTGCGCGATACTGGGATTGAACCAGTGACCCCTACCGTGTCAAGGTAGTGCTCTCCCGCTGAGCTAATCGCGCGGGGAGGTCTCCCGGTGGAACCGGGTGAGCCTCTTGGAGGTGGAGACGGGATTTGAACCCGTGTACACGGCTTTGCAGGCCGTTGCCTCGCCTCTCGGCCACTCCACCAGGCAACACACGAAGAACGATCTTACACTGTTCTCCATCGAGCGGACGACGAGATTCGAACTCGCGACCCTCACCTTGGCAAGGTGATGCTCTACCAACTGAGCCACGTCCGCCTGTCTCCCAGGAGCTTCACCGCTTTTCTTCGGCTGCGCTCCCTGGCGACGTGTTGAACTCTAGCGGATTCCTGGGCCAGCTAAAAATCCGTTCCCGCAGCGTGCCGAGGGGACGCCCTCGGCACGCCGTCCGGTCCGCCCTCCGGACCGGTCACCGGCCGCCACCTGCGGCGCTTCCGGACGATCATCCGCAGGCCATCCGGCGCACACCCACGCGACGCACGGAACCGCTCGTACGCGGGGGCATGGGCCCGGCCGGGCCCGCGCCCCCCGACCTACACTTCAGGCACCGCCACCCCCAGCACCACCGCGCAGGAGAACCGTGTCCGGCCACCCCGACCCCCGCACCCCGCTCGCCCGCTTCGGAGGCCGCCTGGCCACCGGCCTGCGCGATGTCACCTCGGACCCGGCCGCGCTCGACTCCTCCGGCTACTGGGCCGTCGCCTACGACTTCGAGGGCCGGCTGACCTGCGCACGCTTCGACGAGGTCCGCCCCGCGCCCGCTCCGCCCTCCGGCGCCGGCTGGCGCGGCCCGGACGCCGGCAGCTGGCACAGCTCCCTGGACCGCGCCGCCTACACCGCGGGCGTACGCCGCATCCGCGAGCACATAGCCGCCGGCGAGGTCTACCAGGCGAACCTCTGCCGGGTGCTGTCCGCGCCGCTGCCCGACCCCGACCGCAGCGACATCGACGCCCTCACCGGCCTGCTCGCCCACGGCAACCCCGCCCCCTACGCGGGCACCATCCGGCTGCCCGAGTACGGCGTCGAGATCGCCACCGCCTCTCCCGAGCTCTATCTGCGCCGCAGCGGACGCACCGTCTCCTCCGGCCCGATCAAGGGCACCGGCCGCACCGAGGGCGATCTCCTCGACAAGGACCACGCCGAGAACGTGATGATCGTCGACCTGGTCCGCAACGACCTCGGTCGCGTCTGCGAGACCGGCAGCGTCACCGTCCCCGACCTCTGTGTCGTCGAGAAGCACCCCGGCCTGGTCCACCTGGTCTCCACCGTCGAGGGCACCCTGCGCGAGGGCGACGGCTGGCCCGGGCTGCTCGCCGCCACCTTCCCGCCCGGCTCGGTCACCGGCGCCCCCAAGTCCAGCGCCCTGCGGATCATCGAGGCCCTGGAGACCGCCCCGCGCGGCCCCTACTGCGGCGCCGTCGGCTGGGTGGACGCCGACCGCGGCGAGGGTGAACTCGCCGTCGGCATCCGCACCTTCTGGCTCGACCGGCAGGACCCCCGGGCGCCCGTCCTGCGCTTCGGCACCGGTGCCGGCATCACCTGGGGCTCCGACCCCGAACGTGAGTGGGACGAGACCGAACTGAAGGCCGCCCGCCTGGTCGCGATAGCGTCGGGCAGCGCGACCGGCCCGACCGGGGCGTAAGCCACGCCCGTGCTCGGGGCGTGTCTTGCGGATCTTCGCCGGGCCCGCGACGCGACCCGATTCCGACCAGACCCACACGACGCGCCCCTAGGAGCAGCCTCGATGCACACCCGCACCACGAGCTGGGTCAACGGGACACTCGTCGATTCCGCCGACGCCGCCCTGTCCGTCCTGGACCACGGACTCACCACCGGCGACGGCGTCTTCGAGACCATGAAGGCCGTCGACGGCAAGGCCTTCGCGGTCACCCGCCACCTCGACCGGCTCACCCGCTCCGCCCGCGGCCTCGGCCTGCCCGACCCCGACCACGACCTGGTCCGCGAGGCCTGCGCCCGGGTCCTCGCCGCCAACCCCGCCCCGCTCGGCCGCCTGCGGGTCACCTACACCGGCGGCAACTCCCCGCTCGGCTCCGAGCGCGGCACCGCTGCCCCGACCCTGGTGGTCGCCCTCGGCGCCATCAACCGACGCCCCGACGAGACCGCCGTCGCCGTCGTCCCCTGGCGCCGCAACGAGCACAGCGCCGTCGCCGGCCTCAAGACCACCTCGTACGCCGAGAACGTGGTCGCCCTGGCCGCCGCCCACCGGGCCGGCGCCTCCGAGGCCCTGTTCGCCAACACCGCGGGCCGACTCTGCGAGGGCACCGGCTCCAACGTCTTCACGGTCATCGGCGGCCGCCTGCTCACCCCCGTCCTCGCCTCCGGCTGCCTGGCCGGCATCACCCGGCAACTGGTCATCGACTGGTGCGGCGCCGAGGAGGCCGACCTCCCGCTCAGCGCCCTCCAGGACGCCGAGGAGATCTTCCTGACCTCCACCACCCGCGACGTCCAGGCCGTCACCCGCGTCGACGACCGCGAACTGCCCGGCGTCGGCCCGGTCACCGCCAAGGCCATGGCGGTCTTCGCCGAGCGCAGCGGCGACGACCTCGACCCGTGAGCCCCGCCCCGGGCAGCCGTGACGGGCTGCGCGGATAACCTTCCCGACGAGGGGAAGGGAGCACCACATGACCACCACGCTGCGCCCCGAGGGTCCGGAGACACCCATCACGGCCGGCGGCCGCACCAGACGCTGGCGGATCCTGGCGAACGGCCACCCGGTCGGCGCGTTGCGTACCACATCGGTCCGGCACGGCAGCCAACTCTGGGGCGAGATATCGGAGTTGGAGGTCACTGAGGGGCGCGGCCGCGGTCGCGGCACGTTCGGCGCGCTGGCCGCGGAGGAGGTGCTGCGCAACTGGGGCTGCACCCGGGTGGACGTCAACGTCCCCGAGTCGGCCCCGATCGCCCGCGGCCTCGCCGCCACCCTCGGCTACACCGAGCGGATGCGGAACCTGGGCAAGACCCTGACCGTCGCCCCCGCCCTGCCCGCCGGCGTCACCGCCCGCCCGATCGACGCCACGGAGTTCCCGGCCTGGCTCGACCGGGCGGCGGAGGGCTACGTCGCCTCGCTCATGGGTTCCGGCCTCAGCGAGGAGCAGGCCCGCGCCAAATCGTGGCTGGACCACCAGAACGTGCTCCAGCAGGGCGCCGACAGCCCCGGCGTCGCCCTGCGCCGACTGTGCGGCGCCGACGGCGCACCGGAGCCGCTCGGCTCGCTCTGGGTGGAACTCCACCTGCGCGACCTGCCGGACGGCGCACCGCTCGCCTGGGTCATGGTCGTGGAGGTGTCCCCGGCCCACCGGGGCCGGGGACACGGTCGCACCCTGATGCTGCTCGCCGAACGCGAGTGCCTGGCCGCCGGGGTGCGCGAGATCGGCCTCAACGTCTTCTCCGGCAACGAGGTCGCCATCCGCCTCTACGACTCGCTCGGCTACCGGATCACCAGCCGGTGTCACGGCAAGCCACTGTGAGGAGTCGGCGGAACGTCAGGAGGCCTTGGCCGCCTCGATGACGGTGACGATCCGCTCCCGCAGCCCCTCCTGGCTCCGCCCGCCGTCCAGCCGCTCGCCGCCGATCACGTACGTCGGCGTGCCGGTGATCCCGATCGCCTTGCCCTCGGCCTGGTCGGCGTCCACGGTCAGCATGTGCCGGCCGTCGATGAGCGCGGTCTCGACCTCCTCGACGTCCGCCCCGACCTCCCGGGCCACCTCCAACAGCACCTGCTGCCCGCGCGCGTCCAGCTCCTCGACCCGAGCCAGCAGCGCCTCTACGAACGGCCAGCCCAGTTCCTGGGCGAACGCCTCCTCGGCCGCCTCCGCGGCGGCGTAGGCGTGCTTGTGCTTCTCCAACGGGAAGTGCCGAAGCTCCACCGGCAGCGCGTCGCCGTACCGCGCACGCAGCGCCCGTACGTCGTCCAGCGCGGTGCGGCAGTCCGGGCACTGGAGGTCGCACCAGAACTCAAGGCGGGGGAGGGAACCATCGATCATTCCCCCAGTGTTCCATCAGTGGGTGCCCGCTCCCGCCGGCGGTGCGCCCGAGGGCGGACCGACAGGGAGGCACCGATGACCATGACGACCGCAAGCGAAGGGGCGAGCCCGTGCTGACCGCGGCGATCAGCTTCCTCCTCACGGCCGGCGGAGTGGCGGTCGCGGGCCTGCGGGCCTGGCGGCGGCGCTTCCGCTCGGCGACCCGGTGGTTCGCGGTGGCCCTGCTGCCCGCCGGGCTCTACCTGACCGGGCTGTTCCCGCTGGCAAGCACGATCGGCCGGGAGTTCGCCGACTGGGCGGCCAAGCTGGTCTTCGACCCCCGGGTGTGGACCGGCATCGTGCTGCTGGGCGTGTCCGCCGTCCTGCTGCTCACCACCCGGTGGGTGGGCCGCCGCGATGCCGTCGAGGGCGCGCCGGAGCGCCCGGCGGCGGCCGGAGCGGCCCCCGAGCGCCCGGCGGTGGCCCGAGCGCCGAAGGCCCCGAAGAAGCCGGCGGCGGGCAAGCGGGACGACGGCCTCGGCGACTTCGCCGACATCGAGGAGATCCTCCGCAAGCGCGGGATCTGAGCGCGCCGGGAGCGTCAGGCGGAGGCCACGGCCTCCGCCGACCGCTGCCGCGCCCGGTAGGCGGCGACGTGCAGCCGGTTGCCGCAGGTGCGGCTGTCGCAGTAGCGCCGCGAGCGGTTCCGGGAGAGGTCCACGAAGACCCGCGCGCAGTCCGGCGCCTCGCACCGGCGCAGCCGCTCCCGCTCGCCCGCCATGAGGATGAAGGCCAGCGCCATGCCCAGCTCGGCCGCGAGGTGGTCGCCGAGCGCGGCGTGCGGCGCGAAGTAGTGCATGTGCCAGTCGTGGTGGTCGTGGTTGACCAGCCGGGGCGTCGTCCCGGCGGCCGCGACGACCGCGTTGACGAGTTCGGCGGCCTCTTCGGTGGACTCCGTCGCGAACACCTCGCGCAGTCGGGTGCGCAGCTCGTGCACCCGCCGCAGGTCGTCCTCGGTCAGCGAGTCGATCTCGCTGATCTCCTGGCGGACCACGAAGGCGTCCAGCGCGGCGATGTCCGGCAGCCGCTCGTCGCCGCACACCTCGGGCGCGGTGTTGAGCAGATCCACGAGGATGCTCAGCGCGCACTCGGTGTCATGGGTGATCAGCACGTTGGGGCTCCTCGCGCAGGGGGACTCCGGTGCCCCGCGTCCACGGTTACCCCAGACCATACCGGCCCTTGCGGCAGAAGGGCGGCGCGTTCGTTCGAAGGCCTGTGCGGATTCCGTCGGAGTGTCCTAAAGCGGGCGCCGCCCGGGTGCGAGGCCCCCGCTGTACGGACTCCGCGCGGCCGCTGCGCGGCCCCGCAGGGCCCCGGGAATGACACGGGCGCCCGACAGTGAGGCCGGCCACCCGTACGGATGGCCGGCCTCGCTGCCGGGCGCCTGTAGTGCGGTGGCCCCGCTCTGGTGGGAGCGGGGCCTGACACCGGCCCCGAGACCGCGTCGTGCGCGGCTGAGTCTGCTGCCGTGCCCCCGAGTAGGACGGCTGCGATGACGGCAGGAGGTGCGGCCCCACGGACAGTGGGGCTGGACCGCCTCCGGTCGGGGTCAGCTTTCGGCGAGGATGTGGGACAGCTCCCGGTCAAGGTCGAAGTGACGGTGTTCGGTGCCGGGGGGCACCGCGGCGTCCGTCCGCTTGAGGAACGACTCAAGCGCCCGGGCCGGGGCCTCCAGCAGGGCTTCTCCTTCCGGAGAGCTCAGCGCGATGCAGACCACCCCTTGCCCGTGGCTGCGCGACGGCCACACCCGGACGTCGCCGGTACCGGTGGGTCGGTGTAGCCCCTCCGCGAGGAGATCTCGGGCGAACACCCACTCCACGGTCTCGTCGGCGCCCGTGTGGAACGTGGCGTGCACGGCGTAGGGGTCGGCGGTGTCGTAGCGCAGGCCCGCGGGGACGGGCAGTGAGGACTCGCTGGACACGATGAGGCGCAGGTGCAGCTCGCAGCTGACCGTGGTGTTCATAAGCGCCATGGCCTTTCGCTCAGTGTGCGCTCGGGGATTCGCACGTCGGCGAACGGACCATCCCACCTCCAAGACCGATGTAAACCCCTCTGTCCCGATTCGGGCGCGAGTCGTACCCCTTACGGCGCATTGCGGAATCGTCACGGAGTACCCGCCCGGGGCATTACCGGCGGTTCTTCTCGGCCGGTTTCCGGGCCGGCATGTAGTCGGTCTGTATGAAGCGCCAAGGCGGGTCGGGAACAGGGGAGCGGGTGGTGCGGCCGGGTCCGACGAGTCGGCCGCGTGGTCGGGAGGGCGGGGCGGGGTCCGGGCCCCCGCCCGGGCGTACGGCGGCCGGCGCCCCTGGGTGGGGGCCTCCGCCGGAGGGTGTTCGGAGCACCCCCCGGGATGCGGTAATGTTTTCCCTGCACCCGGGCGATTAGCTCAGCGGGAGAGCACTTCGTTCACACCGAAGGGGTCACTGGTTCGATCCCAGTATCGCCCACCGGAATGCATTGTGATATGTGAGGCCCAGTCGATTATCGGCTGGGCCTTACATGTATTTCCAGAATGCCCCCGAAGTGCCGTCTCTAATCCGGCTGAGGCTCAGTCATCTTCCGTGCGGAGCGCGAGTTCTGCAGGTGCGCCAGCCTCGCCCGGAAGGGGCGAGTTGTACGACCTCCCTCAAACGGTGCTACAGTTCATCTCGTTGCCCGGGCGATTAGCTCAGCGGGAGAGCACTTCGTTCACACCGAAGGGGTCACTGGTTCGATCCCAGTATCGCCCACCGGACAGCACGCAGGCCCTGACCAGGAAGCCGGTCAGGGCCTGCGGCGCGTTCAGGGCCGTTTCCCGCTAGGCCGCCGCCTCGCAGCCGTGTTCGGGCTCCAACCGGCGGCCGCAGCCGCACCGGGCGGGCCGCAGCGGCCAGGACGGATCCACCCGCTCCGGCGTCCCCGACCGGTTGAACCAGCTCTGCAGCCCCCGCGCCTGCGCCGCGTGCCAGACCGCCTGCCGCAGGTGCAGCTCCGCCGCCGTCAGTCCGCCCAGCGCCGCCGGGTAGCGGGCGCCTATTCGCCGGGTCAGCGAGAGCGCAGCCGTCGCGTCCGCCGCCGCGTCGTGCGCCCCGGTGAGATCGACGCCGTAGTGCGCGCACAGGTCGGTCAGCGTCCGGCGGCCCTTTCGGTAGCGGTCCACGTGCTTGTCCAGCACCCGAGGATCCAGCACCAGCAGCCCGGTGCCGTCCAGCCCGCCGGTCAGCGTCAGCCCGTGGTGGCGGCGCAACTCCCGGTCCAGCAGCGTCAGGTCGTAGGGCGCGTTCATCACCACCACCGGGTGCCCGGCCCGTGCCTGGGCCGCCAGTGCGCGGGTGACCTCCGCCACCACCGCGCGGGCCGGCCGACCGTGCGCCCGGACCCGCTCGTCGGTGATGCCGTGCACCGCGCGGGCGCCGTCCGGGATCGGCACGCCCGGATCGGCGAGCCAGGTGGTGGTCTGCGCCGGTGCGCCCGGGGTGAGTTGGACGACCAGCGCGGCCGAGACGATCCGGTCGGTCTCGACGTCCACGCCGGTGGTCTCGGTGTCGAAGGAGGCGAGCGGACCGGTGTACCAGTAGTGCTGCATGACTGCCCCTCAGACGTGCGTTCGGCGCACTGGTGATACCCGGTTCTGATGCCCGCTCAACCCGTTTGGCCCAGGCCCGACCGGGGATCCTGCCCAAGGGCGGCCCGTCCGGATCCGGACGGGCCCGGAGCCGGGGGAGGCCACGGGGCGATGGCACTGACACAGCCGCAGCCCGAGGAGGCGGCGGCCGCGCTGCGGGGGAACCTCGCGGTCACCGCCTGCATGGAGACACTGCAGGTCGGCTATCTGCACGCGGTCGCCGCCGCGTCCGGCTGCTCGCTCTCCCAGCCGTTCCCGGACAACGGCATCGACTGGCAGGTCAGCCACGGCTCACGGGCGCACGAGGTGGACGACGAGGTCACCATCAAGATCCAGCTGAAGGCCACCCAGCAGATCGCGCCCGACCCGGCCGGGCCGTTCTTCAGCTTCACCCTGGACAACGACCACCTGCGCAAGCTCGCCCGCGCCCGGGTCGCCGTCCCGCGCATCCTGGTCGTGATGCTGCTGCCGCGCCGGGTCGACCGCTGGCTCCGGGCCCGCCCGGACGCCCTGGAGCTGCGGCACTGCTGCTACTGGGTCAACCTGGCCGGCCACCCGATCACCGGGCAGCGGCGCACCAACGTCCGGGTGCCCACCGACAAGGTCTTCGACGACCGCGCGCTCTGCGACATCATGGCCCGGGTCGGCGCGGGCGACAGCCCGTGACCGCCCGGCCCCGGCAGCGAGGAACTGGACCCATGACACTGCCGCACGGACCGGACCACCCGTCCCGGGCCCTGCCCGACCCGGCCACCGTGGACCCCATGGTGCTGGCCACCCTGCTCGCCCGGCACGGCTGGGTCCGACGCGGCGGCCCCGCCGCCCGGTACGGACGCTGGACCCCGCCGGACGACGAACCCGGCACCAGCCTGCTCGTCCCCGCCGGCGACGGCTTCGACGACGCCGTGGAACTCCTCACCGACGCTGTCACCGCCCTCTCCCGCTCCCGCACGCCCTCCGCCCGTTCGATCCTGCTCGCCCTCGCCGTCCCCGGCGACGAACTGCGCTGGCGCCGCGAACTGCCCGGCCCCCTCGATGCCACCCCCTGGGACGACGCCGAGCGGCTCCAGCGGGCGGCGCGCGCGATGCTCGCCGCCGGGGCCAAAGCCGGCCGGACCACCGCCGCCTACTTCGGCGCCCGGCTGGACGGCCTCGCCGGGGACTTCCTGGAGCGGGTCCTGGTCGTCGAACAGGGAGTCGTCGAGCAGGGCGCCGCCCTGACCGCCTACACCCCCGCCCCCGAGGGCCGGGCCGCCGTCACCACCCTGGTCCGCGCCCTGGAGGCGCTGCGCGAGGCCGTCGACTACCGCCGGGTCAGCGGCGGGCCCGAGGCCCTCGAGAACGCCGTCCAGTCCGGGGTCAGCCGCGAACTCGTCCAGGCCGTCGAGGATCTGGTGCGCGGCGCGACCGCCGCCCGGCTCACCGTCGCCTGGTCGCCCGCCGCCGGAACCCCGGGCGGATTCGGCGACCGCCGGATCGACCTCGACTTCTCGCCCGGCGACCTGCCGGCCCTGGCCGAGGCCGCCGACCTGCTGGAGCGGATCGAGCCCGCCGTCGACGTCACCGTGGTCGGCGTGGTCGTCCGACTCAAGCGCGCCGACCCGTCCGGTCCCGGCTCGGTCCGGCTGCGGGTGCTCGGCGGCGCCGACGTCCGCGAACTCAAGCTGCGCCTGCCCGACCCCGACTACCGGCTCGCCGCCGAGGCCCACCTCTCCGGCGCCCCGGTCCGGGTCTCCGGCCGGCTGGAGCGGCGCGACGGCTTCCGCCGGCTGACCCGGGCCCACGGCCTTGAGCTGTGCGGTTGGGAGGAGGGCGACCGCGAGCAGCTGCTGAAGGGGCTCCAGGACGGGGGAGAGCGGACGTAGGTGCGCGGTGCGGGTGGCGCTCTCGGTACCATCGTCACGCGCAGCGCAGTGTTGCGTCCTCTGAATCCAGCACGTCAGGAGAGACCGGTGACGGACGTCCGGGTAATCATCAGCCGCGAACCCGATCGGGAAGAGCGCGTGGTGACGACGGGCACTACGGCCGCCGAGCTCTTCGCCGACGACCGCTCGATCATCGCCGCCCGCATCGGCGGCCAGCTCAAGGACCTCGCCTACGTCCTCCAGGACGGCGACGAGGTCGAGCCGGTCGCGATCGGCAGCAAGGACGGCCTCGACATCCTGCGCCACTCCACCGCGCACGTCATGGCCCAGGCCGTGCAGCAGCTCTACCCGGAGGCCAAGCTCGGCATCGGCCCGCCGGTCAAGGACGGCTTCTACTACGACTTCGACGTCGAGAAGCCCTTCCACCCCGATGACCTCAAGGCCATCGAGAAGAAGATGCAGGAGATCATCAAGCGCGGGCAGAAGTTCTCCCGCCGCGTGGTCACCGACGAGGCCGCCCGCGAGGAGCTGGCCGCCGAGCCGTACAAGCTGGAGCTGATCGGCCTCAAGGGCTCCGCCGCCACCGCCGGCGAGGGCGCCGACGTCGAGGTCGGCGCCGGCGAACTCACCATCTACGACAACCTGGACGCCAAGTCCGGCGACCAGTGCTGGGGCGACCTCTGTCGCGGCCCGCACCTGCCCAGCACCCGGCACATCCCGGCGTTCAAGCTGATGCGCAACGCGTCCGCCTACTGGCGCGGCAGTGAGAAGAACCCGCAGCTGCAGCGCATCTACGGCACCGCCTGGCCGACCAAGGACGAGCTGAAGGCCCACCTGGACTTCCTCGTCGAGGCCGAGAAGCGCGACCACCGCAAGCTCGGCAACGAGCTCGACCTCTTCTCCATCCCCGAGGAGATCGGCTCCGGCCTCGCCGTCTTCCACCCCAAGGGCGGCATCATCCGCCGCGCCATGGAGGACTACTCGCGCAAGCGGCACGAGGAAGAGGGCTACGAGTTCGTCTACACCCCGCACGCCACCAAGGGGAAGCTCTTCGAGAAGAGCGGCCACCTGGACTGGTACGCGGACGGTATGTACCCGCCCATGCAGCTCGACGAGGGCGTGGACTACTACCTCAAGCCGATGAACTGCCCGATGCACAACCTGATCTTCGACGCGCGCGGCCGTTCGTACCGTGAACTGCCGCTGCGCCTCTTCGAGTTCGGGACGGTGTACCGCTACGAGAAGTCGGGTGTCGTGCACGGCCTGACCCGTGCCCGCGGCTTCACCCAGGACGACGCCCACATCTACTGCACCCGTGAGCAGATGGCGGAGGAGCTCGACTCCACGCTGACCTTCGTGCTCAACCTCCTCCGCGACTACGGTCTGACCGACTTCTACCTGGAGCTGTCGACCAAGGACCCGGTGAAGTACGTCGGCAGCGACGAGACCTGGGAGGAGGCCACCCGCGTCCTGGCGAGCGTGGCCGAGAAGCAGGGCCTGCCGCTGGTGCCGGACCCGGGCGGCGCGGCCTTCTACGGCCCGAAGATCTCGGTGCAGGCGAAGGACGCCATCGGCCGTACCTGGCAGATGAGCACCATCCAGCTCGACTTCAACCTGCCGGAGCGCTTCGACCTGGAGTACACCGCGGCGGACGGCTCGCGTCAGCGGCCGGTCATGATCCACCGCGCACTGTTCGGCTCGATCGAGCGCTTCTTCGCGGTGCTGCTGGAGCACTACGCCGGTGCCATGCCGCCGTGGCTGGCCCCGGTCACCGTGACCGGCATCCCGATCACCGACGAGCACGTGCCGTACCTGCTGGAGGTCGCGGCCGAGCTGAAGAAGCACGGGATCCGGGTCGAGGTGGACACCTCGGACGACCGCATGCAGAAGAAGATCCGCAACGCCCAGAAGAGCAAGGTTCCGTACATGCTCATCGCCGGCAACGACGACGTCGAGGCGGGTGCCGTCTCCTTCCGCTACCGCAACGGCGAGCAGAAGAACGGCGTTCCGGTGGCGGACGCGGTCCAGGAGATCGTGGACGCGGTGAAGAACCGCGTCCAGGTGTGACGCCGTAGTCGGACCGTCACGCGCGGGGCAGGCTCTCGAAGAGTCTGCCCCGCGCGGCTTTGCAAGCACGGCTGGGCGAATATGCTGATCAGCATGACGACTGAGCCGGAACTGCAGCGGGGCGTCGGTGAGCCGGACGGCTTCCGCCGCCTGTGGACCCCCCATCGGATGGCGTACATCCAGGGTGAGAACAAGCCCACCGGCCCGGCTCCGGACGACGGTTGTCCGTTCTGCTCGATCCCGTCGCTGAGCGACGAGGACGGGCTGATCATCGCCCGGGGGAGCGCCGTGTTCGCGGTGCTGAACCTGTACCCGTACAACGGCGGGCACCTGATGGTGGTCCCGTACCGGCACGTGGCCGACTACACCGACCTGGACGAGGCGGAGACGGCCGAGCTGGCCGACTTCACCAAGAAGGCGATGACCGCGCTGCGGGCCGCCTCCGGGGCGCACGGGTTCAACATCGGGATGAACCAGGGGACGGCGGCGGGTGCCGGGATCGCGGCGCACCTGCACCAGCACGTGGTGCCGCGCTGGGGCGGGGACACCAACTTCATGCCGGTGGTCGGCCACACCAAGGTGCTGCCGCAGCTGCTGGCGGACACCCGGAAGATGCTGGCCGAGGTCTGGCCGCAGGGCTGAGCCGGACGCCCGCGCGAAAGCCCGTACGAAAGGGGCCTGCCACCGAACTCCTCGGTGGCAGGCCCCTTTCGGCACGTCGGGGGCCGGGATCAGTCGGCGCTGAACTCGTCGACCTTGTACGGGCGGCTGCCCTGCGCCTCGGACTTGATGATCGAGGTGCGGTTCTTGAAGAAGCGGTCCGCGTCCAGGTCGTGCTCCTGGAGGAACTCCAGCGTCGCGGTGTGCACCGCGTTGAGCACCGGGACGGAGGCGTTGAGCGCGTTGTCGACCATGGAGCGGTTGTTCCAGGCGGTGGCGACCCAGGAGTGCCGCAGTCCGAAGGGCTCGGGCAGGCCGAGGCCGCCGCCGAGCCAGCCGAGCAGGCCGGGCATCCGGTAGAAGGGGGCGCGGACGGCCTGGCGGACCACCTCGTCGTTGTCGATCAGCGGGAGCTTGACGGTGCGCTCCTCCCAGAACTTCACCGTCTTGGCGACCGACTTCTCCTTGTCCTTGGGCTTGTCGAAGAAGACGCCCTTGACCGGGCCGAGCGCGTAGCCGGCCACCGAGATGTTCAGCACGTTGGCCAGCAGGGTCACCGTGACGGTGAAGGTGATGACCAGCTTGCCGTCGTGGGTGATGAACTGGGTGGCCAGGTAGTGCCGGGGGCCGCCGGGGAAGGTCTGCTTGTCGGCGATGCTCTGCACGGCGAAGTCGCGCATCCGGTCGCCGTCCATGTCGGCACTGCCGGGGCGGCTGATCTCGTCGGCGCCCTCGCTGATGTCGAAGACCACCCACTGCTTGATGTTGACGTTGGGGATGCCGCTGTTGGCGACGTGGCTGACGCCGAGGCCCTTGAGGTGGGCAGAGATCCGGCGGACCAGGTCCCAGGGGTGGAAGGCGCGGAAGTCGACGTGGCCCTCGGCGGGGTGCAGGGTGTCGGCCAGGCGCCACTCGCCCCAGCGGCGGCCGGCGCCGAGGATGCCCTTCGGACCGGCGTAGTGGTGGACGTTGGTCTCCTGCTCGGCGTCCAGGCGGCCGAGCTTGTCGCGCAGGTCGTTGGCCTTCTTGTCCAGGTCGTCGCGGGGCACGGCCTTGGCCACGGTGGCGGCGACCGCGCTGCCCTCGACCAGGTCCTGCCAGCGGGTGCGCGAGTCCTTGGCGAAGCGTTCGACGATCCGGCGGGCGAGGTACCAGCCGATCACCGGGGCGAGCATGGTGATCCGCAGGTAGACGCCCAGGACACCGGCCGCCGGCGGGCGCAGCACGAGCAGGACCGCGAGGGCGGCGGCCGCGATCAGGGCGAGGCCGCCGTAGACGTCGGCGCCGCGGGTGCTGTCCCGCTTGAGCCAGGCGCGCAGTTGGAAGGCGCCGAGCCAGACCAGGGTGCCGGGGAGGAAGAGCAGGCCGGTGACCACGGTGACGGTGCTGAGCTGCCGGTCGCGGGCGGTGCGCAGTTCCTCGGCGGCCAGGCAGTGTTCGACGACCTGGCGGGTGTCGACACCGAAGGAGGGGACGAGGGGCTTGCGGTCGCCGCCGAGGGCGCGGGAGATCAGCGCCTTGCTGAAGGCCTCGCCGAGGTTGGGGCGGAGAAGGGCGAAGCGGCCCTTCTTCGCCGTGACGTCGGTGACGGCCGTGACGAAGTCGTTGATCTCGCCGTCCCGGTAGGCGGCCGAGGAGAGCGCCTGGGTGACGGCGGTCTGCGGGCCGGCGTCGGTCCGGGGTATCTGCGCACCCGGGGTCATGTCGAGTGTGGTCACGGTGGCGTCCCCTCCTCCCCTTGTCAGCGGCAGGTTACCGTGCCGCGGCACCCCCGCGCGGATGATCGTCTGAAGTACCGTCACGAACCGTCACGATCGAGCCGCACCCGGCCCGAGAGGCATGATGCCCAGCTTCGGCCTGGTCGATACCCGCCCGAACCAGACGTGTTGGGGTGGTGCAGGATGGGCGGTGAAGCTGATGGTGGAGCTGGTGAAGGGGGTTGCCGTGAAGGATCCGGTACTGGTGTTCGACGGGGACTGCGCGTTCTGCTCGTCGTGCGTGCGGTGGGGGGAGACGTACCTGCGGCAGACGCTGGCCTCGGGGGGCTGGGAGGCGGTGCCGTTCCAGTTCGCGGAGCTGTCGGAGCTGGACGCGCTCGCCGGCGGCCTGGGCGAGGTGTCGGCCGAGCGGGCCGAGCGCGAGGTGCTGTGGGTGACGCCGACCGGCCGGGTGTACGGGGGCGCGCAGGCGGTGGCGCGGTTGTTGATGCGCTCCGGGGGCGCGTGGGCGTACCTGGGGGCGGTGCTGACCCTCGCGCCGGTGCGGCCGGTGGCGGCCCTGGCGTACCGCTGGGTGTCGCGCAACCGGCACCGGATGCCCGGGGGCACGGCGGCGTGCGCGCTGCCCAACCGCAAGGCGGTCGCGCACCCCTAGGGCGCGCCCTCAGTCCGTGTAGCGCGCGGCCAGGGCGGTCGGCATGGGTTCGTGGCGCAGGTAGGCGCGGGAGAACTCGGCGGTGCCGTGGGTGAGCGAGCGCAGGTCGGTCGGGTAGCGGACGAGTTCGAGTTCGGGGACCTCGGCGCGCAGCAGGGTGAGGCCGGGCCCGCCCGTCTCCGTGCCGAGGACCCGGCCGCGGCGGGCGGAGAGGTCGCCGAGGACGGCGCCGAGGTACTCGTCGGGCAGCAGGACGCTGACGGCGGCGACGGGTTCGAGCAGCCGGATGACGGCGTGCTCGGCGGCGTCGCGCAGGGCGAGGGCGGCGGCGTTCTGGAACGAGGCGTCGGAGGAGTCGACGGAGTGCGCCTTGCCGTCGGTGAGGGTGACCCGGACGTCGACGAGCGGGTAGCCGGTGGCGACGCCCTTGGCGAGTTGGGCGCGGACGCCCTTCTCGACGGAGGGGATGAAGTGCTTGGGGACGGCGCCGCCGACGACGTGTTCCTGGAACTCGAAGCCGGAGCCGGCCGGCAGCGGTTCGACCTCCAGGTCGCAGATGGCGTACTGGCCGTGCCCGCCGGACTGTTTGACCAGGCGGCCGTGGCCGGCGGCGGCGGTGCCGAAGGTCTCGCGCAGGGCGACCTTGGGCTCGACGGTGTCGACGTGGACGCCGTGCCGGGTGCGCAGCCGGTCGAGGACGACCTCGGCGTGGGCCTCGCCGGTGCACCAGAGGACGAGCTGGTGGGTGTCGGGGTTCTGTTCCAGGCGTAGCGCAGGGTCCTCGGCGGTGAGCCGGGTGAGGGCCTGGGAGAGCTTGTCGTCGTCGGCCTTGCTGTGGGCTTCGACGGCGATCGGCAGGAGGGCCTCGGGGAGGGTCCAGCCGTCGAGTTCGACGGGGTGGCCGGGTTCGTGGACGGTGTCGCCGGCCCGGGCGGTGGTGAGTTTGGCGGCGCAGACGAGGTCGCCGGCGACGGCGTGCGGGACGGGGCGCTGGAGCTTGCCGAAGGGGCTGGTGAGGGCGGTGACGCGTTCGTCGCCGTTCTGGTCGGCGGTGTGGGTGGGGCCGACCAGGTGGATCTTGGTGTCGGGGCGCAGGGTGCCGGCGTACAGGCGCAGCAGGCTGATCCGGCCGACGTAGGCGTCGCCGGTGACCCGGACGACCTGGGCCGCGAGCGGGGCGTCGGGGTCGCAGTCGGGGGCGGGGCGGGTGCGTTCGGTGGGGTCGGGGAAGGTGTGCGCGATGAGGTCGAGGAGCTCGGCGGCGCCGAGGCCGCTCTCGCTGGTGGGGACGGCGGGGTGGAGGGTGCAGGCGAGGACTTCGCGGCGCATGCCGGCTTCGAGGGAGTCGGAGTCGAGGGTGTCGCCGGCCAGGTAGCGCTCCATGAGGGTGTCGTCCTGGCCGGAGATGGCCTCGACGAGGCTGTCGTGGGCGGGGCCGGTGTCGGGGAGCGGGGCGGCGTCGCCGTAGGTGTCGCCGGTGAGCAGGTCGACGCTGCCGTCGGGGTGTCCGTCGTGGAGGACGGGCAGGAAGAGCGGGCGGAGGGTGTCCGGGCCGAGCTCGAAGGCGTCGTGGCAGGTGGTGAGGATGTCGTCGAAGCCGGTGCGGGCGAGGTCGAGCTTGGCGACGGCGACGGCGCGCGGGATGCCCTCGGCGGCGCACTCGCGCCAGAGGGCACGGGTGGGGGCGGTGACCGGGTCGGTGGCGGAGACCACGAAGACGGCGGCGTCGGCGGCGTGCAGGGCGGCGCGCAGGTCGGCGGTGAAGTCGGGGTGGCCGGGCGGGTCGATCAGGTTGATCTTGACGCCCTTCCATTCGAGCGGGAGCAGCGAGAGCTGGACGGAGCGCTGCTGCTGCTGCTCGATCTCCTCGTGGTCGGAGACGGTGGTGCCGTCGACGACGCGTCCGGCGCGGCCGGTGACGCCGGCGGCGAGGGCGAGGGATTCGGCGAGGGTGGTCTTGCCCACACCGCTGGAGCCGATGAGGACGACGTTGCGCAGGTCCCGGGGGCCGGTGACGGCGGGCGCCTGTCCGGCACGTGCCGTGCTGCGGTCGGGCATCGGGGTCTCCTCCCGTAGCGCCGAGGCTGTCCTTCGCAGTCTAGGCGGGCCACGCGGATCAGGCCCGGCAGTGATCCGCGTGGCACGCCTGTGGTCGGGTGTCGCGCCGGTGCGTGTCGTGCGGGCGGTCGGTGACCGTGCGTGTGTGGGCGGTGGCCGGTGTCCCGTCCGGCGGTGCGTGCGCCGGAGCGTGTCTCCGGCGTGGCTACGATGGGTGCGCCGGGCGGGCTCATTCGTCCGGCCGTCTGCCGCGCGTGTTGCGCCAGGCGGGTACCTGGGAGATCGGAGCGGCTGGGAAGGCCATGCTCAACAAATACGCGCGTGCCTTCTTCACACGTGTCCTGACCCCGTTCGCCGCGTTCTTGATCCGCCTGGGTGTGAGCCCGGACGCCGTGACGCTGATCGGTACCGCCGGTTCGGTGGCCGGTGCGCTGGTGTTCTTCCCGCGTGGGGAGTTCTTCTGGGGCACCATCACGATCACGCTGTTCATCTTCTCGGACCTGGTGGACGGCAACATGGCCCGTCAGCTGGGCCGGAGCACCAAGTGGGGGGCCTTCCTGGACTCCACGTTGGACCGGGTCGCGGACGCGGCGATCTTCGGCGGCCTGGCGATGTGGTACGCGGGCAAGGGTGACGACAACCTGCTCTGCGCGGTGGCGATCTTCTGCCTGGCGAGCGGTCTGGTGGTGTCGTACACCAAGGCGCGGGCGGAGAGCCAGGGCCTGCCGTGTGACGTGTCGGGGCTGGTGGAGCGGGCTGAGCGGCTGGTGGCCAGCCTGGTGGCGGCCGGGGTCGCGGGTCTGCACGAGTTCGGGGTGCCGTACGTGGAGTGGCTGCTGCCGGTGGCGCTGTGGCTGGTGGCGGTGGGCAGCCTGGTGACGGTGTTCCAGCGAATGCTGACCGTGCGCCGGGAGGCGTTCGAGGCCGACCGAGCGGCGGCCGGGAGCTGATGGGGGGCGTCCTGCGGTGACGGACCGACTGGTGTACTGGGCGTACGCGCTGGGGTGGGCGGTGCTGAAGCACCTGCCGGAGCCGGTGGCGCGGGGGCTGTTCGACCGGCTGGCGGACTACGCGTGGCGTCGGCGCGGCAAGCGGGTGCTCCAGCTGGAGGCGAATCTGCGCCGGGTCCGTCCGGAGCTGGACGAGGCCGCGATGCGGTCGCTGTCACGGGCCGGGATGCGCTCGTACCTGCGGTACTGGATGGAGTCCTTCCGACTGCCGGTGTGGAGCCGGGCCAGGGTCGCCCGGGACGTCCGGGTGGAGGGCTTCGAGAACCTGCGGGGGCCGATGGAGGCCGGGCGCGGAGCGGTGATAACGCTGCCGCACATGGGCAACTGGGACCTGGCGGGCACCTGGGTGGCGCAGCAGGGGTACCCGTTCACCACGGTCGCCGAGCGGCTGAAGCCGGAGCGGTTGTTCGACCGGTTCGTCGAGTTCCGGGAGGGCCAGGGCATGGAGGTCCTGGCGCTGACCGGCGGTTCGGTGAACGTGATCGGCACGCTGGCGCGGCGGTTGCGCGAGGGCCGGCTGGTCTGCCTGGTGGGGGACCGGGACCTCTCGGAGGCGGGCATCGGGGTGTCCTTCTTCGGCGAGGCGACCCGGATGCCGGCCGGACCGGCGGCGCTGTGCCAGCGGACCGGGGCGGCGCTGCTGCCGGTGACGCTCTGGTACGACGGCCCGGTGCTGCGGGCGCGGATCCACCCCGAGGTGCTGGTGCCCGAGGAGGGCGACCGCACGGAGCGGACCCGGGCGATGACCCAGGAGATGGCGGACGTGTGGGAGCGGGGGATCCGCGAGCACCCGCAGGACTGGCACATGCTGCAGAAGTTCTGGCTGGCCGACCTGCCGGTCCGTGAGACGGTGAAGACGCCTTCCGCGGTGCGCGAGGAGGCCGCCCCGGAGGCGGCGCCGGAGCCCGCGGCGGAGGCCTCCGGGTCCTGACCCGGAGTGGGGACCTCCGGGTCCTGAGCCCGCGCCCGTACGACCTGTCCGAAGGAGCTTGAGGAACCCGTGAAGATCGGCATCGTCTGCCCGTACGACTGGGACGTCCCCGGTGGGGTGCAGTTCCACATCCGGGACCTGGCCGAGCACCTGATCGGTCTGGGCCATCGGGTCTCGGTGCTGGCGCCGGCCGAGGACGACGAGGCGCTGCCGCCGTACGTGGTCTCGGCCGGGCGGGCGGTGGCGGTGCCGTACAACGGGTCGGTGGCGCGGCTGAGCTTCGGCATCCTGTCGGCGGCGCGGGTGCGGCGGTGGCTGCGCGAGGGCCGTTTCGACATCCTGCACGTGCACGAGCCGTCCTCGCCGAGCCTGTCGATGCTGGCCGCCTGGTCGGCGACCGGGCCGATGGTGGGCACCTTCCACACCTCGAACCCGCGTTCGCGGGCGATGATCGCGGCCTCGCCGATCCTGCAGCCGGGCCTGGAGAAGATGCGGGCCCGGATCGCGGTGTCGGAGTACGCCCGGCGGACCCTGGTGGAGCACCTGGGCGGGGATGCGGTGGTGATCCCGAACGGCGTGGACGTCGGCTTCTTCGCCGATGCCGAGCCGGACAAGCGCTGGATCGGCGGCGCGGCCGCGGGGGAGCCGGGCACGATCGGCTTCATCGGCCGGATCAACGAGCCGCGCAAGGGCCTGCCGACGCTGCTGGCGGCGCTGCCGAGGATCCTGGCCGAGCGGCCGGGGGTGCGGCTGCTGGTCGCGGGCAAGGGCGACGAGGAGGAGGCCGTCTCGGGTCTGGCGCCCGAGGTCCGTCGGCAGGTGGAGTTCCTCGGCATGGTCTCCGACCGGGAGAAGGCCAGGCTGCTGCGCAGCGTGGACCTGTACGTGGCGCCGAACACCGGCGGCGAGAGCTTCGGGATCATCCTGGTCGAGGCGATGTCGGCGGGCGCCCCGGTGCTGGCGAGCGACCTGGACGCGTTCAAGCAGGTGCTGGACGGCGGCGACGCCGGCGAGCTGTTCCCGGTGGAGGACGCGGACGCGCTGGCCCGTACGGCGCTGCGGCTGCTGGGCGACCCGGCCCGGCTGGAGGAGCTGCGCAAGGCGGCCTCGCGGCACGTGCGGCGGTTCGACTGGTCGACGGTGGGCGCGGACATCCTGGCGGTGTACGAGACGGTGACGGCCGGGGAGGCCGCGGTGGTCGAGGAGGACGTGCGCAGCGGGCGGCGCGGCCGGTTCGGCCTGGCCAGGGACTGATCCGCAGCGGCGGGTCCCGCGGCCGGGCCGGATGTTCGTGGCGTTAGGGTCGGGCGACCGCACCACCGCGATTCATGGGGGCAAGGATGCCGCAGATCTCCGTCGACTACTCGTCCAGCCTGGCCGGCAGCTTCGACCGGGTGCCGCTCGGCCTGGCGATCAACCGGCTCGCGGAGGAGACCATCGACGCGAAGCCGGAGTCGTGCAAGACGGTGTTCCGCCAGAGCGAGGTGCTCGTCGTGGGGACCACCGGGACTCCGGCCGACGCGCAGGTCTTCGTCGAGTTCCAGATCTTCCCCGGCCGCACGCCGGAGGCGAAGGCGGCGCTGAGCGAAGGGGTCCTGGCGCTGCTGGCCGAGCACGTGAAGCCGGGGCCCGGTGTGCGGCTGTTCACGGCCGTGAACATCGCGGACATCGACCGGGAGAGCTACCGCAGCGCGACCGCCCAGGGGTGAGCCGGTGACACCCGGTAACGTAGCGGCCCGTGACTACCTGGATCTGGGCCGGCGTGGCCGTGGTGCTCTTCGGCATGTACCTGAGTTGGACGGCCGGCCGCTTGGACCGGCTGCACGCCCGGATCGACGCCGCGCGGGCGGCGCTGGACGCGCAGTTGGTCCGTCGGGCCTCGGTGGCGATGGAGCTGGCGACGTCCTCGCTGCTGGACCCGGCGGCCTCGCTGCTGCTGCTGGACGCGGCGCACGCCGCCCGGCAGGCCGATGACGAGCAGCGTGAGGTGGCGGAGAGCCAGCTGAGCCTGGCGTTGCGCGCGGTGTTCGAGGAGCCGGAGCAGGTGGCGGCGCTGATGGCCGAGCCGGGTGGCGAGGACGCCGTTCGCGATCTGACGGCCGCGGTGCGCCGGGTGCCGATGGCCCGCCGTTTCCACAACGACGCGGTGCGGGCGGCGCGGGCGGTGCGGGAGCACCGGTTGGTGCGCTACTTCCGGCTGGCGGGGAAGGCGCCGTTCCCGTTGGCCTTCGAGATGGACGATGCTCCGCCGCCCGCCCTCACCCCGGAGGGAGCGCCTGCTTAGGCTGTTCCTGGATACGGCCCGATTGTCGCATCCCGTCGTCCAGGCTGGACTTGGTGGCAGATGGATGGGTCACCTGTTCCGCCTACCATAGGGCGATAGCACTGGTTAATCTTCGAGTGAGGTCTCACGTGTCCACCACCCCCACCACCGCAGACCAGCCGCAGATCGGTACCGCCCGGGTCAAGCGCGGCATGGCCGAGCAGCTCAAGGGCGGTGTGATCATGGACGTGGTCAACGCCGAGCAGGCGAAGATCGCCGAGGACGCCGGCGCGGTGGCCGTCATGGCCCTGGAGCGGGTTCCGGCCGACATCCGCAAGGACGGCGGTGTGGCCCGCATGTCCGACCCGAACATGATCGAGGAGATCATCGGCGCGGTCTCCATCCCGGTGATGGCCAAGTCCCGCATCGGCCACTTCGTCGAGGCCCAGGTCCTGCAGTCGCTCGGCGTCGACTACATCGACGAGTCCGAGGTGCTGACCCCGGCCGACGAGGTCAACCACTCCGACAAGTGGGCCTTCACCACCCCCTTTGTCTGTGGCGCCACCAACCTGGGCGAGGCCCTGCGCCGCATCGCCGAGGGCGCGGCCATGATCCGCTCGAAGGGTGAGGCCGGCACCGGCAACGTCGTCGAGGCCGTTCGCCACCTGCGCCAGATCAAGAACGAGATCGGCCACCTGCGCGCTCTGGACCACAACGAGCTGTACGCCGCCGCCAAGGAGCTGCGCGCCCCGTACGAGCTGGTCAAGGAGGTCGCCGAGCTCGGCAAGCTGCCGGTCGTGCTGTTCTCCGCCGGTGGCGTGGCCACCCCGGCCGACGCCGCGCTGATGCGTCAGCTGGGCGCCGAGGGCGTCTTCGTCGGCTCCGGCATCTTCAAGTCGGGCGACCCGGCCAAGCGCGCCGCCGCCATCGTGAAGGCCACCACCTTCTTCGACGACCCGAAGATCATCGCGGACGCCTCCCGCAACCTGGGCGAGGCCATGGTCGGCATCAACTGCGACACCCTCCCGGAGACCGAGCGCTACGCCAACCGCGGCTGGTAATCGCTCTCCTCGCTTCCGGGCCGGCCCGCCGCAGCGCCGCGGCGCGCGGCGGGCCGTGCCGCGCATTCCCGTAGTAACGATCGATTGAGGTTGAAGACCGTGAGCACTCCAGTCATCGGCGTCCTCGCCCTGCAGGGCGACGTCCGCGAGCACCTGGTGGCGCTGGCCGAGGCCGACGCGCTCGCCCGTCCGGTGCGCCGTGCCGAGGAGCTGGCCGAGGTCGACGCGCTGGTGATCCCCGGCGGGGAGTCCACCACCATGTCCAAGCTGGCGCTGCTGTTCGACGTGATGAACCCGGTGCGCGAGCGGGTCGCCGCCGGGATGCCGGTCTACGGCACCTGCGCGGGCATGATCATGCTGGCCGACAAGATCCTCGACGGCCGGGACGACCAGGAGACCGTCGGCGGCATCGACATGACGGTGCGCCGCAACGCCTTCGGCCGTCAGAACGAGTCCTTCGAGTCCGGGATCGCCTTCAAGGGCCTGGACGATGCGCCGGTGCAGGGCGTCTTCATCCGCGCCCCCTGGGTCGAGGCGGTCGGCGCGGGCGTCGAGGTGCTGGCCGAGCTGCCCGCCGCGGACGGTCCGGAGGCCCGGATCGTGGCGGTGCGCCAGGGCAACCTGCTGGCCACCTCCTTCCACCCGGAGCTCACCGGCGACCACCGGGTGCACGCCTACTTCGTGAAGATGGTCGAGGAGCACCTCGCCGCCCGGCCGGTAGGGCACCGGTAGCCGTGTGCGTTCCACCGGTGACGACACCGGTAAGATCTCATCTGTTTCATTTCCATTTGGCGACGTAAAGGAGCTGGCGATGTCCGGCCACTCTAAGTGGGCTACCACCAAGCACAAGAAGGCCGTGATCGACGCCAAGCGCGGCAAGCTCTTCGCCAAGATGATCAAGAACATCGAGGTGGCGGCGCGCACCGGCGGTCCCGACCCGGCGGGTAACCCGACCCTCTACGACGCCATCCAGAAGGCGAAGAAGAGCTCGGTCCCGATCGACAACATCAACCGCGCCGTCAAGCGCGGTGGCGGCCTGGAGGCCGGCGGCGCCGACTACCAGACCATCATGTACGAGGGCTACGGCCCGAACGGTGTCGCCGTCCTGATCGAGTGCCTCACCGACAACCGCAACCGCGCCGCCTCCGACGTGCGCGTCGCGATGACCCGCAACGGCGGCTCGATGGCCGACCCGGGCTCGGTGTCGTACCTGTTCACCCGCAAGGGCGTCGTGATCGTCCCCAAGGCCGACGGCGTGGACGAGGACAAGCTGTTCGAGGTCGTCCTCGACCAGGAGCCGGAGGAGATCAACGACCTCGGCGACTCCTTCGAGATCGTCTCCGAGGCCTCCAAGATGGTCGCCGTGCGCACCGCGCTGGTCGACGCCGGCGTCGACTACGACTCGGCCGAGGCCAACTTCCTCCCGAGCATGCAGGTCGAGCTGGACGTCGACGGCGCCCGCAAGATCCTGAAGCTGATCGACGCGCTGGAGGACAGCGACGACGTGCAGAACGTCTTCGCCAACTTCGACATCTCCGACGAGGTCGGTGTGCAGCTCGACGCCGAGTGATCACTGCGCGGTGATCGTCGGTGAGTGATCGTTCCCACTGCCCGGCCCGGTGGTCCCAGGACCGCCGGGCCGGTGTCGTCGGCGGGGTTGTCGGACCCGGACGGTAGCCTTCGCGCAGACCCTTCGCTGCGAGCCGAAGGGCGCGCCGGTGCCGAAAGTCACGAGCGGCAAGCGACCGAGGAGCGTCGGAGCGTGGGGGCACCTCCCGGCCGCCAGGCTGGGGTGGGGGCACCTCCCGGCCGCCAGGCTGGGGGAGAGCGTCGGCATCGGGTCAGAGCGCCCGGAGGCGAGTGGCGAGTCACAGAGAGGCGGGGCGCGACGTGCGGGTGCTGGGTGTGGACCCGGGGCTGACCAGGTGCGGGGTCGGCGTGGTCGACGGTGCGCCGGGCCGACCACTGCGGATGGTCGGGGTGGGCGTGGTGCGCACCCCCGCCGAGGCCGAGATCGGGCAGCGGCTGCTGCTGGTCGAGCAGGGGATCGAGGGCTGGCTGGACGAACACCGGCCCGACCTGGTCGCGGTCGAGCGGGTCTTCGCCCAGCACAACGTCCGGACCGTGATGGGGACGGCCCAGGCCAGCGCGGTCGCGATGCTCTGCGCCACCCGGCGCGGCATCCCCGTCACCCTTCACACCCCCAGCGAGGTCAAGGCCGCCGTCACCGGCTCCGGCCGGGCGGACAAGGCGCAGGTCACGGCCATGGTGCAGCGGCTGCTGCGGCTGGACGCCCCGCCCAAGCCCGCGGACGCCGCCGACGCGCTGGCGCTGGCCATCTGCCACATCTGGCGCGGTGGGGCGACCAACCGTCTGGAGGCCGCCGTCCAGGCCGCCCGCTCCACCTCCCGCTCCATGCCCCTGAAAGCCCGCTCCACTTCCGTGAAAGGCAGCATCCTGTGATCGCCTTCGTGCAAGGCCCCGTGGCGGCCATCTCCTCCGGCGTCGCGGTGGTCGAGGTCGGCGGGGTGGGCATGGCCGTGCAGTGCACCCCGAACACCCTGGCCGGTCTGCGACTGGGCGAGCCGGCCCGGCTGGCCACCTCGCTGGTGGTCCGGGAGGACTCGCTGACCCTGTTCGGCTTCGCGGACGACGACGAGCGCTCGGTGTTCGAGATCCTGCAGGCCGCGCCGGGCGTCGGCCCCAAGCTGGCGCAGGCGATCCTCGGCGTGCACAGCCCCGACGCGCTGCGCGCCGCGGTCGCCGGTGGGGACGAGAAGGCGCTGGTCGCCGTTCCGGGCATCGGCAAGGCGAAGGCCGCCAAGCTGCTGCTGGAGTACAAGGACAAGCTGGGCGCCCCGCACGGTGCGGTGCCCGCGCAGAAGCCGATCGCCAGCGGTCCGGCGCCGTGGAGCGAGCAGCTGCACTCCGCGCTGACCGGCCTCGGCTACGCCCCGCGCGAGGCGGACGAGGCGGTCGCCGCCGTCACCCCGGAGGCGGAGGCGCAGCAGACGCCGGACGTCGGCGCCCTGCTCCGGCTGGCGCTGCGCGGCCTCAACCGCGCCCGCTGAATCCCCTGACGATCTGTCCGTTTGTCGACACCGGAGACTTTGGAGCCCGCGAGGATGTACGACTCGGAACCTGCGGACCGGCTGGTCACGGCCGCCGCCGACGGCGAGGACCAAGCGGTCGAGGCGGCGCTGCGCCCCAAGCTGCTGGACGAGTTCATCGGCCAGGAGCGGGTGCGCGAGCAGCTGTCCCTGGTGCTCCAGGCGGCCCGCAAGCGCGGCAGCGCGCCCGACCACGTGCTGCTGAGCGGGCCGCCCGGGCTCGGCAAGACCACGCTGTCCATGATCATCGCCGCCGAGCTGGGCGCCCCGATCCGGATCACCTCCGGCCCGGCCATCCAGCACGCGGGGGACCTCGCGGCGATCCTCTCCTCGCTCACCGAGGGCGAGGTGCTCTTCCTCGACGAGATCCACCGGATGTCCCGGCCGGCCGAGGAGATGCTCTACATGGCGATGGAGGACTACCGGGTCGACGTGATCGTCGGCAAGGGCCCGGGTGCCACCGCCATCCCGCTGGAGCTGCCGCCCTTCACCCTGGTCGGCGCCACCACCCGGGCCGGCCTGTTGCCGCCACCGCTGCGCGACCGCTTCGGTTTCACCGGGCACATGGAGTTCTACGCCCCGAACGAGCTGCAGCGGGTGGTGTGCCGCTCGGCCACGCTGCTGGACGTCGAGATAGACCCGGCCGGCGCGGCTGAGATCGCCGGGCGCTCGCGCGGCACCCCGCGCATCGCCAACCGGCTGCTGCGCCGGGTCCGCGACTACGCCCAGGTCCGGCACGACGGCCAGGTCACCGCCGATATCGCCGCCCAGGCGCTGGACGTGTACGAGGTGGACGCCCGCGGTCTGGACCGGCTGGACCGCGCGGTGCTGGACGCGCTGCTGCGGCTGTTCGGTGGTGGACCGGTCGGTTTGTCGACACTCGCGGTCGCCGTGGGGGAGGAGTCCGAGACGGTCGAGGAGGTGGCCGAGCCCTTCCTGGTCCGCGAGGGCCTGCTCGCCCGCACCCCGCGCGGCCGGATCGCCACCGCCGCCGCCTGGCAGCACCTCGGCCTGACTCCACCGGTCCAGACCCCGCCGGTCCAGACCACCCGCAGCGCGGCGGCGGCCCAGCCGGAGCTGTTCCGGGAGGACGGAAGTTGACCGGCCTGGGCTGAACGGGTGAGAGGTGTCCGCCGGTTCCCGCCCGGCCCGGGCGCCGCACGGCGAGGAGATGCCAGGTGAGAAGTCCGGGGAAACTGTGCAGGCGGAGGGTCGCCACTTTCGGCGGCAGGATGCGATGCTTGGCGTTGTCCGATCAGTTCGGGGTCGCCTAGACTCCGCCGGACCGCCCCTCTCACCTGACGGGCCGACCCATACCACACAGGCCGCCGGTCGGCGGCCCGTAAAGGACCCTGGCTGCAGTGAACCTCATCATCCTTCTCCTCCCGATCATCGCGATCGTGCTCATGTTCCGGTCGCAGAAGAAGCGCCAGTCGCAGATGCAGCAGATGCAGACGTCGCTGGAGCCCGGGGCGGGGGTGCGCACCATCGGCGGCCTGTACGCCCAGGTGAAGGCGGTCAACGACGAGACCGTCGAGCTGGAGATCGCTCCCGGCGTGGTCACCCACTTCACCAAGAGCGCCATCGCGGCCGTCCTGGACCCCCAGGAGTACGACGCGATCATCAACGGCCGCCCCGCGGAGGACGAGCTGCCCGAGTCCGAGGACGCGGACGACGCGCCGGTCGAGGACAAGCCGCTGACGCTCACCAAGGACAGCGCCGAGAAGGGCGATGCCGAGGGCGGGGCTCCCGCGAGCAAGTAGTACGGCCGGGCAATCCGCCCGGTCGCGCGGCGCACTGCCGCGAGCCCACAGGACCTCAGGGCCGCAGAACCGCCATGTCCCCGTCCCGCCACGAGCCGGACGGGGGTCCGGCCGGGGAGGTGGCATGGACAGGGAGAAACGAGCAAGGTGGCAACACCCAAGTCGCGCCCGCGCGACGGCTACCCAGGGCGGGCGCTGGCCCTCATCCTGGTCGTCACCGTCGGACTGGTCGCCCTCATGTTCGGGACGGGCAACACCAAGCCCCGGCTCGGAATCGACCTCGCCGGTGGCACCAGCATCACGCTGACCGCGAAGTCGACCGATCCCAAGGCGGTCAACAAGTCCAACATGGACATCGCCGTCGGGATCATCGAGCGCCGGGTCAACGGAATGGGTGTCTCCGAGGCGGAGGTCCAGACCCAGGGCTCGGACACGATCATCGTGAACATCCCCAAGGGCGGCGACCGGCAGAACGCGGCGGACCAGGTCGGTACCACCGCGAAGCTGTTCTTCCGTCCGGTCCTGGCCGTGGCGCCCAGCGGTGTCACCCCGCCCGCGCCCACCGGCACCCCGTCCGCCGGCGCCACCGGCAGCCCGAGCGCCGCCCCCTCGGGCAGCGCCACCCCGTCGGCCGCCGCCGCGGCATCGGCCGGTGCGAGCTCCTCCGCCAGCCACGCGCCGACCGCCTCCGCGAGCGCCACCAAGCAGGGCCGCGCCGTCGGTGAGGCCCTGGCCGCCGAGGCCGCCAGCCCGTCGGCCGCCGCCACCGGCGCGAGCACCACCCCGTCCGCCGCCGCCACCGGTTCCGCGGCCCCGGCCGCCAGTGGCGCCCCGAGCGCCCCGGCCACCCCGCCGAGCGCCGCCGACCTGAGCGCCGCGATGACCCAGGGCACCGTGCCGCCGGAGCTGGCCGACGCCTTCGCGAAGCTCGACTGCTCCAAGCCCGAGGTCCGCGCCGCCCAGACCGGTGCCGAGGACAAGGCCATGGTGGCCTGCTCCCAGAAGCCCGAGCACGGCTACTACGAGAAGCTGGCCCTCGGCCCCGCGGCCGTGAAGGGCGCGGACGTCTCCAAGGCCCAGCCCACCCTCGACACCCAGACCGGTGGCGGCTGGCAGGTCCAGCTGCAGTTCAACGGCGCCGGCACCGACGCCTTCGCCAAGGTCACCGGCCAGCTGGCCACCCAGACCCCGCCGGCCAACCAGTTCGCCATCGTGCTGGACAACCAGGTCGTCTCGCACCCGCAGGTCAACGGCCCGATCCCGGGCGGCAGCGCGGTCATCACCGGCCAGTTCTCCCAGGCCGAGGCGCAGGACCTGTCCAACGTGCTGAGCTACGGCGCCCTGCCGCTGGAGTTCGCCAAGAGCGACATCACCACCGTCTCCCCGGCGCTGGGCAGCGACCAGCTCAAGGCCGGCCTGGTGGCCGGCGCGATCGGCATGCTGCTGGTGGTCGCCTACTCGCTGATCTACTACCGCGGCCTCGGCCTGGTCTCGATCGCCGGTCTGATCGTCTCGGCGATCCTGACCTACTCGATCATGAGCCTGCTCGGCGGCGGGATCGGCTTCGCGCTGAACCTGCCGGCGGTCTGCGGTGCGATCGTCGCCATCGGTATCACCGCCGACTCCTTCATCGTGTACTTCGAGCGCATCCGCGACGAGGTCCGCGAGGGTGCCCCGCTGCGTTCGGCGGTCCAGCGGGCCTGGCCGCGCGCCCGGCGCACCATCCTGGTCTCGGACTTCGTGTCCTTCCTCTGTGCCGCCGTGCTCTACGTGGTCTCGGTCGGCAAGGTCCAGGGCTTCGCGTTCACCCTGGGTCTGACCACCGCGCTCGACGTCGTGGTGATCTTCCTCTTCACCAAGCCGCTGATCACGCTGCTGGCCCGGCGCAAGTTCTTCGCCAACGGTCACCCGTGGTCCGGACTGGACCCGAAGCGGCTGGGCGCCCGCCCGCCGCTGCGCAGCAGCCGTCGCCGTACCCCCTCCTCTGCCGCCGTGAAGGAGGCCTGACACCGTGTCACGCTTCTCCAATCTGGGCCACCGGCTCTACCAGGGCGAGGTCAGCTTCGACTTCGTCGGGCGCCGTAAGCTCTGGTACTCGATCTCCGGTGTGATCGTGCTGGTCGCGGCGATCGGCCTGGCCATGGGCCTGCACCTGGGCATCGAGTTCAAGGGCGGCTCGGTCTACACCGTGACCAAGCCGGGCCTGACCGTCTCGCAGGCGCAGGACAAGGCCAACCAGGTCGTCTCCTCACACCCGCTGGTGCAGTCGACCGACAACAACAAGATCCGCATCCAGGTCAGCACGGACGAGCCGAAGAGCTCCGACGAGGTCCGCTCGCAGCTCGCCGACAAGATCGGCGTGCCGCTGGACACCGTCGAGGCCCAGGTCATCGGCCCCAGCTGGGGCAAGCAGATCTCCGACAAGGCGCTCACCGGCCTGATCATCTTCATGGTCCTGGTGACGGTCTACCTGGCGATCGCCTTCGAGTGGCGGATGGCGGTGGCCGCCCTGGTCGCCCTGATCCACGACCTCCTGATCACCATCGGTGTGTACGCCCTAGTGGGCTTCGAGGTCACCCCCGGTACGGTGATCGGGTTCCTGACCATCCTCGGCTACTCGCTCTACGACACGGTCGTCGTCTTCGACACCGTGAAGGAGAACACCAAGGACCTCACCAAGCAGAACAAGCGCACCTACAGCGAGGCGGCCAACGCCGGCCTCAACCAGACCCTGGTGCGGTCGCTCAACACCACCGTGGTGGCGCTCCTTCCGGTCGCCGCGCTGCTGTTCATCGGCGGCGGCTTCCTGGGCGCCGGCACTCTGAACGACATCTCGCTCGCGCTGTTCATCGGCCTCGCGGCCGGTGCCTACTCCTCGATCTGCGTCGCCACCCCGCTGCTGGCGCAGCTCAAGGAGGAGCAGCCGGAGATGAAGGCCCTGCGCAAGCGGGTCCTGCAGCACCGGGCCGCGGCCGCCAAGGTCGAGGGCTCGGACGCGGTGCCGTCGGACGAGGGTGCGGACGGGGACCAGCCCGCGGGTATGGTCGGTCAGCGCGGTCGGGCGGCCGGTGCCGCGCGGACCAAGGACCGTCCGTCCACCAAGCGCTGATTCCGACCCGACCCTAAGGACACCACCGTGACCACCGCCGACACCACACTGGCCGAGCTGCTGAACAGCCGGATCCGGGACGTCCCGGACTACCCGAAGCCGGGTGTGCTGTTCAAGGACATCGCGCCGCTGCTCGCCGACGCCGAGGCCTTCGCCGTCCTGACCCGGGCGCTGGCCGACCGGGCGAAGGAGCTCGGGGCGACCAAGGTGGTGGGCCTGGAGGCGCGCGGCTTCGTGCTGGCGGCCCCGGCGGCCTTCGCGGCCGGGCTCGGCTTCGTGCCGATCCGCAAGCAGGGCAAGCTGCCCGGCGAGGTGTTCCGGCGCTCGTACGAGCTGGAGTACGGCTCGGCGACGCTGGAGGTGCAGTGCGACGCCTTCGAGCCCGGTGAGAAGGTGCTGGTGGTGGACGACGTGCTGGCCACCGGCGGCACCATAGGCGCCTCGTTGGACCTGGTGAAGGAGGCCGGCGCCGAGCTGGCGGGCGTCGTGGTGCTGATGGAGCTGGGCTTCCTGGACGGCCGCGAGCGGCTGGCCGGGCACCTGGGCGGTGCCCCGCTGGAGACCCTGGTCACGGTCTGAGGGACGGGCCCGGAGACGGGCCGGAGGGACGGCGGTCGGAACATCCGACCGCCGTCCCTCCGTTTACGGGCCCGGCCGGATGAACACCGGGCCGCCCGGCTCGGTACCATGAAGATTCATCCCCTTCCGGTTGCGTCCGGTCCGCACGGGCCCCGGCAGGGGTCGGCCCCGGTGCCCCGAGGAGTGTCCTTGCCCGACGAGGTTGTGCCCACGGCCGCAGCGGCCACCCCCGAAAACCGTCCCACGCCCTCGGGGGCCACCCCGGCACGCCCGACGCCGACCTCCTCGCGCCCGCCCGCCCCGCTCGGCCGCGGCTCCGGTACCGGCGGCGGCATGCGCGCCCGGCTGGCCCGCCTCGGCGGCCAGCGCTCCAGCGTGCTGAACCCCGTTCTGGAGCCGCTGTTCCGCTCGATCCGGGCGAACGACCCCAAGGCCGACCCGGCGCTGCTGCGCGACATCGAGCGCGCCTACGCCGTCGCCGAGAAGTGGCACCGCGGGCAGAAGCGCAAGAGCGGCGACCCGTACATCACCCACCCGCTGGCCGTGGCGACCATCCTCGCCGAACTCGGCATGGACGCCCCGACCCTGATGGCCGGGCTGCTGCACGACACCGTCGAGGACACCGACTACGGCCTGGAGACCCTGCGCAAGGACTTCGGTGACTCGGTGGCCCTGCTGGTCGACGGCGTCACCAAGCTCGACCGGGTGAAGTTCGGCGAGGCCGCGCAGGCCGAGACCGTCCGCAAGATGGTCGTGGCGATGGCCAAGGACCCGCGCGTTCTGGTGATCAAGCTGGCCGACCGCCTGCACAACATGCGCACCATGCGCTACCTCAAGCGGGAGAAGCAGGAGAAGAAGGCCCGCGAGACGCTGGAGATCTACGCCCCGCTGGCGCACCGGCTGGGCATGAACACCATCAAGTGGGAGCTGGAGGATCTCGCCTTCGCGATCCTCTACCCCAAGATGTACGACGAGATCGTCCGACTGGTCGCCGAGCGCGCCCCCAAGCGGGACGAGTACTTGGCGACCGTCATCGACCAGGTCCAGTCGGACCTGCGCGGCGCCCGGATCACCGCCTCCGTCACCGGCCGGCCGAAGCACTACTACTCGGTCTACCAGAAGATGATCGTCCGGGGCCGGGACTTCGCCGAGATCTACGACCTGGTGGGCATCCGGGTCCTGGTCGACACCGTCCGCGACTGCTACGCGGCGCTGGGCACCATCCACGCGCGGTGGAACCCGGTGCCGGGGCGGTTCAAGGACTACATCGCGATGCCCAAGTTCAACATGTACCAGTCGCTGCACACCACGGTGATCGGTCCCGGCGGCAAGCCCGTCGAACTCCAGATCCGCACCTTCGACATGCACCGGCGGGCCGAGTACGGCATCGCCGCGCACTGGAAGTACAAGCAGCGCGCGGTCGCCGGGGCGTCCAAGGTCCGCACCGACACCCCGACCCAGGTCCGCAAGGACGACAAGGCCGGCGCCGTCAACGAGATGGCCTGGCTGCGGCAGCTGCTGGACTGGCAGAAGGAGACCGCCGACCCGGGCGAGTTCCTGGAGTCGCTCCGCTTCGACCTGGCCAGCAACGAGGTCTTCGTCTTCACCCCCAAGGGTGACGTGATAGCCCTGCCGGCCGGGGCGACCCCGGTCGACTTCGCCTTCGCGGTGCACACCGAGGTCGGTTACCGGACCATAGGGGCCCGGGTCAACGGACGGCTGGTGCCGCTGGAGTCGACCCTGGAGAACGGAGACACCGTCGAGGTGTTCACCTCCAAGGCGGAGAACGCCGGCCCGTCCCGGGACTGGCTGGGCTTCGTCAAGTCGCCGCGCGCCCGCAACAAGATCCGCGCCTGGTTCTCCAAGGAGCGCCGGGAGGAGGCGATCGAGCACGGCAAGGAGGCGATCGTCCGGGCGATGCGCAAGCAGGGCCTGCCGATCCAGCGGATCCTGACCGGGGACTCGCTGGTCACCCTGGCCCACGAGATGCGCTACCCCGACATCTCCTCGCTCTACGCCGCCATCGGCGAGGGGCACGTCGCCGCGCAGAACATCGTCCAGAAGCTGGTCCAGGCGCTCGGCGGCGAGGAGGGCGCGACCGAGGACCTCGCCGAGACCGCGACCCCGACCCACGACACCCGCCGGGCGGTCCGCCGCCGGGCCAAGGGCGATCCGGGCGTGATCGTCAAGGGCGTCGAGGACGTCTGGGTCAAGCTCTCCCGCTGCTGCACCCCGGTGCCTGGCGACCCGATCGTCGGCTTCGTCACCCGCGGCAACGGCGTCTCGGTGCACCGCGCCGACTGCGTCAACGTCGAGTCGCTGAGCCAGCAGCCCGAGCGGATCATCGAGGTCGAGTGGGCGGCCACCCAGTCCTCGGTGTTCCTGGTGGCCATCCAGGTCGAGGCGCTGGACCGCTCCCGCCTGCTCTCGGACGTCACCCGGGTGCTCTCCGACCAGCACGTCAACATCCTGTCGGCGGCGGTCCAGACCTCCCGGGACCGGGTGGCGATGAGCCGCTTCACCTTCGAGATGGGCGACCCCAAGCACCTGGGCCACGTGCTCAAGGCGGTGCGCGGTGTCGAGGGCGTGTACGACGTCTACCGCGTCACCTCCGCCCGCAAGTGACGGCGGCATGAGGAAGGCCCCCGGGGTGCTCCCCGGGGGCCTTCCTCGTTTCGAGCCTCAGCAGGCCTCAGCAGGCCGCAGGCGGTTCAGCCGGCTCAGCCGCTGAACTCCTCCTGGCTCTTGTGCGCCTGCTCCAGCAGGGTCTGCACGCCCGCCAGCTCGGACTCCAGCTTGGCGGCCTTGGCGGTGTTGCCGGCCGCGCGGGCCTTGTCCAGGTCGGCCTGGATCTTGTCGGCCTTGGCCTGGAACAGGCCCACCATGCCGGCCGCGCGGGCCTTGGCCTCCGGGTTGGAGCGCTTCCACTCGGCGTCCTCGGCCTCGCGGATCGCCCGCTCGACCGCGTTCAGCCGGCCGTCCAGCTTCGGACGGACGTCGCGCGGCACGTGCCCGATCGCCTCCCAGCGCTCGTTGACCTCGCGCAGCGCGGCCTTGGCGGCCTTCAGGTCGGTGATCGGCAGGATCGCCTCGGCCTCGACCGCCAGCGCCTCCTTGAGCTTCTGGTTGGCCACCTGCTCGGCGTCCCGCTCGCTGAACACCGAGGAACGGGCCTGGAAGAAGACGTCCTGAGCGCCGCGGAACCGCGCCCACAGCTCGTCCTCGACGTCCCGCTGCGCCCGGCCGGCGGCCTTCCAGCGCGCCATCAGGTCGCGGTACGCGGCCGCGGTGCTGCCCCACTCGGTGGACGAGGACAGCGCCTCGGCCTCGGCGACCAGCGCCTCCTTGGTCTGCCGGGCCTGCTCGCGCTCGGCGTCCAGGGTGGCGAAGTGCGCCTTGCGGTGCTTGGAGAAGACCGAACGGGCGTGCGAGAACCGGTGCCACAGCTCGTCGTCGCTCTTGCGGTCCAGCCGCGGCAGGCCCTTCCAGGTGTCCACCAGGGCGCGCAGCCGGTCCCCGGCCTCCCGCCACTGGGTGGACTCGGCGAGCTGCTCGGCCTCGGAGACCAGCGCCTCCTTGGCGGAGCGGGTCTCGTCCTGGGCCTTGGCGCGGGCGGCCTTGCGCTCCTCCCGCCGGGTCTCGATCTCACCGGCGAGCGTGTCCAGCCGCTTGGCCAGCGCGTCCAGGTCGCCCACCGCGTGCCCCTCGACCACCTGCGCGCGGAGGTGCTCCAGCGCGGTCTGGGCGTCCTTGGCGGCCAGGTCGGTGGTGCGCACCCGCTTCTCCAGCAGGCCGATCTCCACCTCGATGCCCTGGTACTTGCGCTCGAAGTAGGCGAGGGCCTCCTCGGGCGAGCCGGCCTGCCAGGAACCCACGGCGCGTTCGCCGTCGGCGGTCCTGACGTACACCGTGCCCTGCTCGTCCACACGGCCCCACGGGTCGCTGCTCATAGCGCGTCCTCCACATGACGTCGCGCCCGCGCCGGGGCGGCGCGCGTCCGTCGTCCACAGTTGATGTGCGGCGGACCGATGAGTCCGCCGTCCCCGTCCGCCGTGTCCTGCTGCCGCGGGTGACGGCTCGGCGGGTCCGGGCACCCTATACAACGCCAACATAGGCGACCAGGCCCGGTGCTGTCCGCATCCGGGCCGGGCGATTTCGGTCCGGGGCCGGGCGGGGGCGCCTGGAACGCCCGCCGCCGGTGGCCCCGGGGTCGGTCAACTCTTCGACACGGTAACCGAGTTGAAGGTGACGTCGGCCATCGGGTGGCCGTCCGGGGCGCCCTCCAGGGTGCCCGCGGCGGCGATCTTCTGGACCACGTCCAGGCCGCCGGTGATCTTGCCGAAGGGGATGTACTTCGGGGGCAGCTGGGTGTCCTTGTAGACCAGGAAGAACTGGCTGCCGTTGGTGTCCGGGCCGGAGTTGGCCATCGCCACGGTGCCCGCCGGGTAGGTGGCGCCGGTCAGGTTCTCGTCCTTGAACTTGTAGCCGGGGCCGCCCATACCGCCCGGGACGGTCGCGCTGGCGGTCGGGTCGCCGCACTGGAGCACGAAGATGCCGTCCGTGGTGAGGCGGTGGCACTTGGTGTGGTCGAAGTACTGCTCACCGGCCAGGAAGCTGAAGGAGTTCACGGTGTGCGGCGCCTTCGCCGCGTCCAGCGCGATCGTCACCTTGCCGCAGTTGGTGTCCAACGCCATGGTGTACGAGCCGCTCGGGTCGATCGACATGGCCGGCTCGGTCTTGAACTGCTTGCCGTTGGGCGCGCCCGGCGCCGGGGCGGTGCAGCCCTCGACCGGCTTGCGGGTCGGGGTGGCCTGCTCGGTGGGCGTGGCCTGGGTCGGCGCGGCCTGGGCGGAGGAGGCGGCCGAAGCGCTCTTGTCCCTGTCCGAGTCGAACGCGCCGGTGGCGAACAGCGTGCCGCCGCCGGCCAGCACCACGACGGCGAGCGAGGCGCCCATGATCGTGTTGCGGCGCTTGCGGGCGGCCGCCGCCTCGGAACGGCGCTGCATCTGGCGCTCGTACTTCTCGCGGGCGAGCTGCCGCCGCCGCTGTTCGCTGCTGACCACCGGCCGTGTCTCCTGAGGATGTGCGGAAAGAGTGGATGGATTCCGAAGCGGATCATCGCATCCATCGGCGGCCAAGTGTAGGGACCGGGCCCGTAAGAACGGGGTGAACCAGTCGGACGGCCCGGCCCGCCACCGCTATCTGGTTCGCAACCGGACCCGGCCCGCCGGTAGGCTGCCCTTACACATCACTACTGGTAGCCATCGCAGCTTGTCGCCGCACACCCGAAGGACGCGCGTGTTCATCGCCGGATTCCCCGCTGGAGCCTGGGGCACCAACTGCTACCTGGTCGCGCCGGCGGCGGGCGAGGAGTGCGTCATCGTCGACCCCGGCCACCAGGCCGCCCGAGGCGTCGAGGAACTCATCCGCGAGCACCGGCTCAAGCCCGTCGCCGTGCTGCTCACCCACGGCCACATCGACCACGTCGCCTCGGTGGTCCCGGTCTGCGGCGCCCGCGGCGTCCCGGCCTGGATCCACCCCGAGGACCGGTACATGATGTCCGACCCGGAGAAGGCGCTCGGCCGCTCCATGGGCACCCAGCTGATGGGCGAGATCACCGTCGGCGAGCCCGACGACGTGCGCGAGCTCACCGACGGCAGCGTGCTGGAGCTGGCCGGCCTGCAGCTCACGGTGGACCACGCCCCGGGCCATACCGGGGGGTCGGTGACCTTCCGGACGCCCGGTGCCGAGGACCTCCCCCCGGTGCTGTTCTCGGGCGACCTGCTGTTCGCCGGCTCCATCGGGCGTACCGACCTCCCGGGCGGGGACAGCGAGGCGATCATGCGCTCGCTGGCCCGGGTGTGCCTGCCCCTCGACGATTCCACCGTGGTCCTCTCCGGCCACGGCGGTCAGACCACCATCGGCCGCGAGCGCGCCACCAACCCCTACCTCCGACAGGCAGCGGGGGCGGCCGGCGCCCCGGCTTTCCCGCGACGAGGAATGTGACGGAAGAGAAGTTGAGCACCTTCACCGCCCCCAAGGGCACCTACGATCTGCTGCCTCCCAGCTCCGCGACCTTCCTGGCGATCCGCGAGCGCATCGCCGCGCCCGCCCGCCGGGCCGGTTACGGCTACATCGAGACCCCGGTCTTCGAGGACGTGAAGCTGTTCTCGCGCGGTGTCGGCGAGTCCACCGACATCGTCACCAAGGAGATGTTCTCCCTCACCAAGCGCGGCAAGGAGGACCTCGCGCTGCGCCCCGAGGGCACCGCCTCGGTGCTGCGCGCCGCGCTCCAGGCCAACCTGCACAAGCTGGGCAACCTGCCGGTCAAGCTGTGGTACTCCGGCTCGTACTACCGCTACGAGCGCCCGCAGGCCGGCCGCTACCGCCAGTTCTCCCAGGTCGGCGCCGAGGCGATCGGCGCCGAGGACCCGGCGCTGGACGCCGAGCTGATCATCCTGGCCGACGACGCCTTCCGCTCGCTGGGGCTGAGCAACTACTCGCTGCTGCTCAACAGCCTCGGCGACAAGCAGTGCCGCCCGGTCTACCGCGCCGCCCTGATCGAGTTCCTGGCCGGCCTCGACCTGGACGAGGAGACCCGCCGCCGCGCCGAGATCAACCCGCTGCGCGTCCTGGACGACAAGCGCGAGTCGGTGCAGGAGCAGCTGGTCGGCGCGCCGATGCTGCGCGACTTCCTCTGCGAGGACTGCAAGGCCTACGACGAGAAGGTCCGTGAGCTGCTCACGGCCAACGGCGTGGCCTTCGTCGACGACCCGAAGCTGGTCCGCGGCCTGGACTACTACACCCGCACCACCTTCGAGTTCGTGCACAACGGCCTCGGCGCCCAGTCCGCGATCGGCGGCGGCGGTCGCTACGACGGCCTGTCCGAGATGATCGGCGGCCCCGCGCTGCCGTCCGTCGGCTGGGCCCTCGGCGTGGACCGCACCTACCTGGCCCTGGAGGCCGAGGGCGTCGTCCTCGACCTGCCGGCCGCCACCTCCGTCTACGCCGTCGCGCTCGGCGAGGAGGCCAAGAACATCCTGTTCGCCAAGGTGACCGAGCTGCGCCGGGCCGGCGTCGCCACCGACCTCGCCTTCGGCGTCAAGAGCATCAAGAACGCCATGAAGTCCGCCGACCGGTCCGGCGCCCGCTTCGCCCTGATCGCCGGGGACCGGGACCTCGCCGAGGGCGTCGTCCAGCTCAAGGACATGAGCACCGGCGAGCAGACCCCCGTCGCCCTCGACGAACTCGTCACCACCCTGAAGGAGAAGCAGCTGTGATCCGCACGCACGACGCGGGCACGCTCCGCCCGGAGCACGCAGGCACCACCGTCACCCTGGCCGGCTGGGTCGCCCGCCGCCGCGACCACGGCGGCGTGGCCTTCATCGACCTGCGCGACGCCTCCGGCACCGTGCAGATCGTGGTCCGCGACCTGGACTCGGTGCACGGCCTGCGCGCCGAGTACTGCGTCAAGGTCGTCGGCGACGTCCGGGTCCGCCCCGAGGGCAATGAGAACCCGGAGATCCCGACCGGCGCCGTCGAGGTCGTGGTCAGCGGGATCGAGGTGCTCTCCGAGGCCGCCCCGCTGCCCTTCCCGGTCGCCGAGTACGAGCCGGGCACGGTCAACGAGGAGGTCCGGCTGCGCTACCGCTACCTGGACCTGCGCCGTGAGGGCCCGGCCAAGGGCCTGCGGCTGCGCTCGAAGGTCAACAACATCATCCGCCGGGTGATGGAGGAGAACGACTTCCTCGACATCGAGACGCCGTACCTCACCCGCTCCACCCCCGAGGGCGCCCGCGACTTCCTCGTCCCGGTCCGCCTGCAGCCCGGCCACTGGTACGCGCTGCCGCAGTCGCCCCAGCTGTTCAAGCAGCTGCTGATGGTGGCCGGCATGGAGCGCTACTACCAGATCGCCCGCTGCTTCCGCGACGAGGACTTCCGCGCCGACCGCCAGCCGGAGTTCACCCAGCTGGACATCGAGGCCTCCTTCGTCGACCAGGAGGACATCCTGGCCCTCGGCGAGAAGATCATCGGTGCCGTCTGGCGCGAGGTGCACGGCTACGAGATCCCCAACCCGCTGCCGCGGATGACCTACGCGGACGCGATGGGCCGCTACGGCTCCGACAAGCCGGACGTCCGCTTCGGTCAGGAACTCACCGACCTCACCGAGTACTTCAAGGGCACCGAGTTCCGCGTCTTCCAGGCCCCGTACGTCGGCGCCGTGGTCATGCCGGGCGGTGCCTCGCAGCCGCGCAAGCAGCTGGACGCCTGGCAGGACTGGGCCAAGGCGCGCGGCGCCAAGGGCCTGGCCTACGTGCTGATCGACGCCGAGACCGGCGAGCTGCGCGGCCCGGTCGCCAAGAACCTCTCCGAGGAGCACCTGGCCGGCCTCGCCGCCGCGGCCGGCGCCAAGAACGGCGACGCGGTCTTCTTCGCGGCCGGCAAGGAGCGCGCCTCGCAGGAGCTGCTGGGCGCCGCCCGTCTGGAGATCGGCCGTCGCTGCGAGCTGATCGACGAGTCCAAGTGGGCCTTCCTCTGGGTCGTCGACTTCCCGATGTTCGAGCCGATCGAGGACGACAAGGGCCAGTTCCAGGGCTGGCACGCGGTGCACCACCCGTTCACCGCCCCGACCGCGGAGTCGCTGGCCACCTTCGACACCGACCCGGGCTCGGCCCTGTCCAACGCCTACGACCTGGTCCTCAACGGCTCGGAGCTGGGCGGCGGTTCGATCCGTATCCACCAGCGGGACGTCCAGAAGCGGGCGTTCGACGCGATCGGCCTCTCCGAGGAGGAGGCGGCCTCGCAGTTCGGCTTCCTGCTGGACGCCTTCAACTACGGCCCGCCGCCGCACGGTGGTGTCGCCTTCGGCCTCGACCGGATCGTCACCCTGCTGGGCGGGTACGACACCATCCGCGACGTCATCGCCTTCCCGAAGACGTCCACCGGTGGTGACCCGCTGACCGGCGCCCCGACCCCGATCACCCCGGCGCAGCGCCGCGAGGCCGGCGTCGACGCCCAGCCGAAGGTCCGTGAGGACGCCAAGTCGGAGGCGCAGCCCAAGAGCTGACGAAGCGTCATCCGCTAACCTTCAACGGCCCCGGACGGTCCACCCACCGTCCGGGGCCGGTCCACAACGGCGTGAGACGCAGGGAGGGTTGACCATGCAGGTCACTCAGGTCACGACGAGAGTCGAGAGTCCACAGGACGCCCCGGCGACCAGGCGGGTCCACATGGCCGCGTTCCCCGGCCCGGACGAGGCCGATCTGGTGGACGCGCTGCGCCGCGATCCCGCCTGGCTGCCCGGGCTGTCGCTGGTGGCGGTGGACGAGTCCGGTCTGGTGATCGGGCACGCCCTGCTGACCCGGCTGCGGGTCGGCGACGGCGGGGGCGGCGGTGACGCGGTGGCGCTCGCGCCGGTCGCGGTCGCGCCCGAGTGGCAGCGCAAGGGCATCGGTGAACTCGTCGTCCGGGCCGCGCTCGCGGCGGCCGAGGAGGCGGGGGAGAAGCTGGTGGTCGTCCTCGGCGATCCGGGCTACTACGGCCGGTTCGGCTTCACCCCGGCCGGGCGGCACGAGGTCACCGGCCCGTTCGAGGTGCCGGAGGCGTACTTCCAGGCGCTGCCGCTGGCGGCGTACGACGGCGGCCCGCGCGGGCTCTGCCGCTATCCGGAGCCCTTCGTCGAGGTCTAGGGGCGAGTCGGCTCGTTCCTTCTCCCCGACCTGCGAGGTCACCGTTCTGCGCCTACGGTGAAAGGTCATCAGCAGGAGTCGGACGGAGGACCCGAGGGTGACCACCGAGCAGCGGACCGCGAAGCCGGAGCGACTGGCGAGGAGATCGTACGAGCGGGAGCTGCTGCGGCTGCAGCAGGAGCTGGCGAAGCTCCAGGAGTGGGTGCGGGTCGAGGGGGCCCGCGTGGTGGTGGTCTTCGAGGGGCGGGACGCGGCCGGCAAGGGCGGCGCGATCAAGCGGGTCACGGAGTACCTGAACCCACGCATCGCCAGGGTCGTGGCACTTCCCACCCCGACCGAGCGGGAGAAGACCCAGTGGTACTTCCAGCGGTACGTCGAACCCCTGCCGGCGGCGGGGGAGATCGTGCTGTTCGACCGGAGCTGGTACAACCGGGCCGGGGTCGAGCGGGTGATGGGCTTCTGCACCGACGAGGAGTACTGGCAGTTCCTGCACCAGTGCCCGACCTTCGAGCAGATGCTGATCGAGGCGGGCATCCTGCTGCGCAAGTACTGGTTCTCGGTGAGCGACACCGAGCAGCAGCGGCGGTTCCGGGACCGGCTGGAGGACCCGATGAAGCGCTGGAAGCTCTCCCCGATGGACGTCGAGTCGATCAAGCACTGGGAGGACTACTCGCGGGCCAAGGACGAGATGTTCCTGCACACCGACACCCCGGACTCGCCCTGGCACGTGGTGGAGAGCGACGACAAGCGCCGGGCCCGGATCAACATGATCGCCCACCTGCTCTCCACCGTGCCGTACCACGAGATCACCCCGCCGAGGATCGAGCTGCCGCCCCGCCCGGCCTCGCGCGGTTACCAGCGGCCCCCGCGTGATCTGCAGAAGTACGTCCCGGACCACGCCGCCGGGCTGGAGTAGCGGGTCGTCCGGACGGACGCGTGGTGTCGCCGGTGCCAGGGACCGGCCGTGCGTGCTGGACCGCCGTCCGCCGCGCGGGTAAGGGTGTCGGCGGCCTCGCATAGGCTTCCGGTGTGGACGAACCGGACCTCTTCACCGCCGCCGCCGAGGAACGCCAGAGCAAGGAGCCCGGGCGGGCGCCCCTGGCCGTACGGATGCGCCCGCGCACCCTGGACGAGGTGGCCGGGCAGCGGCAGCTGCTGAAGCCCGGGTCCCCGCTGCGGCGGCTGGTCGCGAACTCGCGCGGGCCCGCGGCCACCAGTTCGGTGATCCTCTGGGGGCCGCCCGGCACCGGCAAGACCACCCTCGCCCATGTGATCAGCCAGGCCGTGGAGGGCCGCTTCGTCGAGCTGTCCGCGATCACCGCCGGGGTCAAGGAGGTCCGGGCGGTGATCGACGGCGCCCGGCGGGCGGTCGGCATGTCCGGCAAGGAGACGGTGCTCTTCCTGGACGAGATCCACCGCTTCTCCAAGGCCCAGCAGGACTCGCTGCTGCCGGCCGTGGAGAACCGCTGGGTCACCCTGATCGCGGCCACCACCGAGAACCCGTACTTCTCGGTGATCTCCCCGCTGCTGTCCCGCTCGCTGCTGCTCACCCTGGAGTCGCTGACCGACGAGGACATCCGGGTGCTGCTGCGCCGCGCGGTGGCCGACGAGCGCGGCCTGGAGGGCGCGCTGGAGCTGACCGCGGAGGCCGAGGACCACCTGGTGCGGCTGGCCGGCGGGGACGCCCGGCGGGCGCTCACCACGCTGGAGGCGGCGGCCGGGGCGGCGCTGGAGAAGGGCGAGGCGAGCATCACGCTGGCCACCACCGAGACGGCCGTCAACCAGGCGGCGGTGCGCTACGACAAGGACGGCGACCAGCACTACGACGTGGCCAGCGCGCTGATCAAGTCGATCCGCGGCAGCGACGTGGACGCCACCCTGCACTACCTGGCCCGGATGATCGAGGCGGGGGAGGACCCGCGGTTCATCGCCCGGCGGCTGATGATCTCGGCCAGCGAGGACGTCGGCCTGGCGGATCCGACGGCACTGCAGACGGCGGTGGCGGCGGCCCAGGCGGTGGCCCTGATCGGCTTCCCGGAGGCCCGGATCATCCTGTCCCAGGCGGCGATCGCGCTCGCCCTGGCGCCCAAGTCCAACTCGGCCTACCTGGCGATCGACGCGGCGCTGGCGGACGTCCGGCAGGGTCTGGCGGGGGCGGTGCCGCCGCACCTGCGGGACGCCCACTACGGCGGTGCGGGCAAGCTCGGCCACGGCAAGGGCTACCAGTACCCGCACGACCTGCCGGAGGGCATCGCGGCCCAGCAGTACGCGCCGGACGCGGTGCACGGCCGGGAGTACTACCAGCCGAACCGGCGCGGCGGCGAGGTCCGGTACGCGGACACCGTGGAGTGGACGCGCGGTCGGCTGCGGGGGGAGCGCCGGGTGGAGAAGAAGGCCGCGAAGGGGGTCGAGAAGGCCGAGGCGAAGGCCGACCGGCAGCCCGAGGAAAAGGCGGACTGATCCAGCGGTATACTTCGTCGGAGTGCCGTGTCCCGGGACGGCGGCGGGGGAGACCCCACCGACCGGCCGCACCAGCGGGGCACCGGCCGTAGGCCTCCGTCAGGAGGCCCGCACCAGGAGCGTCGCGCACCGTTTCGGTGTCGCGGACGGCCCGGCTTCCGGGCCCTTCGTGTGACCAGCACTTCTCGTGCCCGGCTCCGGAGAGCGGCTGACCCTCGCGCAGGCGGTGGGTTTTCTCCGGGTCGCGACATGCGACCTCCGTCAACACCTGGTGAAAGCCGTATTCGTAAGCAAGGAAGGTTTGGTTCATGGCGAACCAGAAGCGTCCCAAGGTCAAGATCGCTCGTGCGCTCGGCGTGCCGCTGACCCCGAAGTCCGTCAAGTACTTCGAGGCCCGCCCGTACCCGCCCGGCCAGCACGGCCGTGGTCGCAAGCAGAACTCGGACTACAAGGTCCGTCTGCTCGAGAAGCAGCGTCTTCGCGCCCAGTACGACCTGAGCGAGAAGCAGCTGTCGCGTGCGTTCGACCGCGCGAAGAAGGCCGAGGGCAAGACCGGTGAGGCGCTCGTCGCCGAGCTGGAGACCCGTCTGGACTCGCTGGTGCTGCGTTCGGGCATCGCCCGCACCATCTACCAGGCCCGCCAGATGGTCGTCCACGGCCACATCGAGGTCAACGGTGGCAAGGTCAACAAGCCGTCGTTCCAGATGAAGCCGGGCTACGTGGTCACCGTCCGCGAGCGCAGCAAGGAGAAGGTCCCGTTCCAGGTCGCCCGTGAGGGTGGCTACGCGGGTGAGGGCCAGACCCCGAAGTACCTCGAGGTCAACCTGAAGGCCCTGGCCTTCCGCCTGGACCGTGCGCCGCAGCGCAAGGAGGTCCCGGTGATCTGTGACGAGCAGCTGGTCGTCGAGTACTACTCGCGCTGACCCGCGCTCGGTTCCGCAGTTCGCGAAACCACCAGCGAGCCCCCGTCGCCTTTCGAGGCGGCGGGGGCTCGCTGCTTCTCGCCCGGGGCCCGGAGGCCGGGGCCTAGAGGTCCTCGCCGGTCATCACGGCGGCCAGCCGCAGGTGCGGGCGGGCCTCCTCGGCGCGGCCCTGGCGCTCAAGGGTGCGGCCGAGCATCAGCCGGGCGTAGTCCTCGGCCGGGGCGAGGTCGAGGATCCGGCGCAGTTCGGCCTCGGCGCGGCCGAGCTGGGCGGAGTGGTAGTAGCTGCGGGCCAGCAGCAGCCGGACGGAGAGGTTGGCCGGCTCCTCGGTCAGCACGCCTTCGAGCATGCGGGCGGCATCGGCGTACGCCTTGGACTCGAAGTAGAAGTTCGCGAGGCGGTACTCGTCGTGGACGGCCATGGTGCTCCTTCCGGGTGGTTACTCGCCTCCTCAAGCAATGGACAAGTTTCAACTATTCCGCACCGGCGAGGGAGCCGGCGCGGGCGGCACCGAGAAGGGGCCGGGGCCCGGCTCGGGGCCGCCCGTGGAGTCCCCGCCGCCGAGCGCCCGGGAGACGGCGGCGTCCAGGTCCAGCCGGATGCCGGCCCGGTAGCAGTCCTCGTACTCCTGCTCGGTCAGCCCGGCCCGGGCCCGCTCGGCGCACTCCTGGTGGGTGCCGAAGAAGGAGCGCGAGCCCAGGAAGGGGTTGCCGACCGCGCGCCAGATCCGGTGCGCGGCGCCCTGCAGCACCCGGGCCTCGCACAGGTCGGCCGGCTCGCCCGGGCCGCCCGGCTCGGTCTCCAGCAGCGCCAGCAGGTCGATCCCCAGCACGATGCCGAGCAGGTCGTGGAAGAGGTGGTTCAGCCGGACGCACTCCCTGGCCAGGGCCCGGGCCGGCAGGACCGCGCCGTCCAGGTAGTGCGAGTACGCCGTCGCGTACAGCACGTAGGCGTACGCCCACTGCTCGCCGTGCTGCTCGCACACCTCGCGGGCCTGGCCGAACCAGAGCTCGCCGCTGTCCAGGTCGCCCTGGAACAGGTAGGCCAGGCCCAGCTCGATCATGGCCATCACGACGTTGCTGTTGAGCTCGCCGATGGTCCGGTAGTGCCAGAGCGCCTCCTCGAACAGCTCGGCGGCGCGCTCCGGGTCGTCGCCGATCAGGGCGACGCAGCCCTGGCGGTGGACGGCGTAGGCGAGCGCCCGGTCGTCGCCGGTGTCCAGGGCCTGGCGGCGGCACTCCTCCAGCGCCGGACGGGCGGAGCGGAGGTCACCCTGCAGGGTGGCCATGTAGCCGGTCACCCAGAGGGCCTTGGCGCGGACCTCGGTGCGTTCGCGGTCCAGGGCGAGCGCGCGGTTCAGCCAGTGCCGGCCCTCGCCGAGGTGGCCGCAGCCGACCCAGTAGAACCACAGGGAGCCAGCCAGCAGCAGGGCGATCTGCTCCTCGCCGGGCTCGGTGAGGCAGAACTCCAGCGCGGCGCGCAGGTTGGTGTGGGCGAGCCGGGTGCGCTCGGCGGTCTCGGCCTGCCGGGGGCCGAACCACTCGACCTCGCCCCAGGTGGCGACGCCCAGATACCAGTCCCGGTGGCGGCGCAGCAGCCGCGGCTCCCCGCCGGCGGCGCGCAGCCAGTGGCCGCCGTACTCGCGCAGGGTGTCCAGCAGGCGGAAGCGGACGCCGAAGGCGCTGTCCTCGCGCAGCACGACGGACTTGGCGACGAGTTCGTCGAGCAGGTCGAGCACGTCCTCGGGCTCGATGCCGTCACCGGCGCAGACGTACTCGGCGGCCTCCAGGTCGAAACTGCCGGCGAAGACCGACAGGCGGGCCCAGAGTAAACGTTCCTGCACTGTGCAGAGCTCATGGCTCCAGCCGATCGTGGTGCGTAAGGTCTGGTGTCGGGGCAGGGCCGTTCGGCAGCCCCCGGTGAGCAGCCTGAAGCGGTCGTCCAGCCGGGCGGTGATCTGCTCCACCGACAGCGCCCGCAGCCGCCCGGCGGCCAGCTCCACGGCCAGCGGGATGCCGTCCAGCCGGCGGCAGAGCAGGCCGACCGCCTCCGCGTTGGCCTCGGTCACCTCGAAGGAGGGCAGCACCGCCCGGGCCCGGTCGGCGAACAGCCGCACCGCGTCCGGCAGCACGCCCGCCGGTCTGTTCGGCGGCGGGCCGACCGGCAACGGGGCCAGGGTCAGCACGTGCTCGCCCGAGGCCCGCAGAGCGGAGCGGCTGGTGGCCAGCACCCGCAGCCCGGGCAGCCCGCGCAGCAGCGCGTCGGTCAGCTCGGCGCAGGCCTCCACCAGGTGCTCGCAGCCGTCCAGCACCAGCAGCAGGCGGCGTCCGGCCAGCCGCTCGCCCAGGACGTCCAGCGGCGGGCGGGCGGTGCCGTCGGTCAGCCGCAGCGCCTCCAGGACGGCGTGGCCGAGCAGCAGCGGGTCCTGCACCGGGGCCACGTCCACCAGCCAGGTGCCGTCCGGGAAGGCACCGGCCGCCCGGGCCGCGGCGCGCAGCGCGAGCCGGCTCTTGCCCACCCCGCCGGGCCCGGTCACGGTCACCAGCCGGGCGCCGGCCAGCAGCCCCGCCAGCTCGGCCAGTTCCCGCCGGCGCCCGACGAAGCCGGTCACCTCGGCCGGCAGCCGGCCGGGCTCCGGCGCGCGCGGCCACGCCTCGGGCTGTGCTGTCCAGTCGCCGGCCAAGCGCTGCTCCCCGTCGTTCCGGGCCCGGACCGTCGCGGTCCGGACGTGCGTCGGGCCGTACGGGCGACGGCCCGCCTGGCAGAACGAGGTGACCGGCCGGTAGGTTACGCGCGCCGTTCGCACACCCGGGCGAGGTCACGGGCGACGACCCGGTCCGGAAACCGGGCCCGGGCGCGATAGGGTTCGGTTTCGAGAACAGCAAGGCGAGGGAGCGCGCAGAAGTGTCCGTGGGAGAGCTGGCCGGATTGCTCGTCGCCGTGTTCTGGGCGGTCCTGGTCACCCTGCTCGCCGTGGTGCTGGTCCGCCTCTCCCAGGCGCTGAAGGAGGCCACCGTCCTGGTCTCCGCGGTCACCGAGCAGGCCGTGCCGCTGCTGACCGAGGCGGGCGCCGCGGTGCGCAGCGCCAACGAGCAGCTGGAGCGGGTCGACGAGATCACCGCCAACGTGCAGGACGCCGCCGCCAACGCCAACGCGCTGTCCTCCACCGTGGCGGCCACGCTGGGCGGACCGCTGGTGAAGGTCGCGGCCTTCAGCTACGGCGTCCGCAAGGCCGTCGCCAAGCAGCAGGGCGCACTGCCGACCGTGCCGACGCAGCCCGGTGAGCGCGAGGAGCTGGCCCGGCTGATCAGGGCCGAGGTGCGCGCCGCGACCGCACCCAGGAACGGCCTGCTCTCCCGGGTCCGGCGCGCGGTGAGGGGCTGACGACATGGCACGCATCTTCTGGATGGCGGTCGGCGCCGGCGCCACCGTCTGGGCCATGAAGAAGGCCAACGAGGCCGCGCAGCGGCTCACCCCGGACAGCCTCTCCGGCACCGCCGCGCGCGGTGCGCTGCACCTGGGCGACCTCGCCAAGCAGTTCGCCCAGGACGTGCGGGCCGGCATGACCGAGCGCGAGGAGCAGCTGAAGGACGACCTCGGACTGCGCGGCACCGCCGTCGTCGAGCCCCGCAACACCCGCCGGGTGCTGCGCGGCGAGCCGCAGTACCGAGCTATCTCGGCGGCGCCCGGCAGCCCGGCCGCCGCCCTGCCTCCGCCCCGCGGTCCCCGCACCGCGCCCGAAGCCATCGAAGAGACGCCCCGCCGCGCCCTGCCGCCGCGGGGCGGTACCCCGAACCGGAAGGACCACTAATGGAGTCGGCTGAGATCCGCCGCCGATGGCTGCGCTTCTTCGAGGAGCGCGGTCACACCGTCGTTCCGTCGGCGTCCCTGGTCGCCGACGACCCCACCCTGCTGCTCGTCAACGCCGGCATGGTGCCGTTCAAGCCCTACTTCCTGGGCGAGGTCAAGCCGCAGTTCTCGCGCGCCACCAGCGTCCAGAAGTGTGTGCGCACCCTGGACATCGAGGAGGTCGGGAAGACCACCCGGCACGGCTCCTTCTTCCAGATGTGCGGCAACTTCTCCTTCGGCGACTACTTCAAGGAAGGGGCCATCAAGTTCGCGTGGGAGCTGCTCACCACTCCCGTCGCGGACGGCGGCTACGGCCTGGAGAAGGAGAAGCTCTGGATCACCGTCTACAAGGACGACGACGAGGCCGAGCAGATCTGGCGTGACGTCATCGGCGTGCCCGCCGAGCGGATCCAGCGCCTCGGCATGAAGGACAACTTCTGGTCGATGGGCGTCCCCGGCCCGTGCGGCCCGTGCTCGGAGATCAACTACGACCGCGGCCCCGCGTACGGCGAGGAGGGCGGCCCGGCCGTCAACGGCGAGCGCTACCTGGAGATCTGGAACCTGGTCTTCATGCAGTACGAGCGCGGCCACGGCGACGGCAAGGACGGGTTCGAGATCCTCGGCGACCTGCCGAGCAAGAACATCGACACCGGCCTCGGCCTGGAGCGCCTCGCCGCCATCCTGCAGGGCGTCGACAACCTCTTCGAGATCGACACCAGCCGGATGATCCTCGACCGCGCCGCCGAGCTCACCGGCCACACCTACGGTGCCGACCACAAGTCGGACGTCTCGCTGCGCGTGGTCACCGACCACATCCGCACCGCGCTGATGCTGGTCGGCGACGGCGTCACCCCCGGCAACGAGGGCCGCGGCTACGTGCTGCGCCGCATCCTGCGCCGCGCCATCCGCAACATGCGCCTGCTGGGCGCCACCGAGCCGGTGGCCAAGGAGCTCATCGACGTCGCGATCAAGGCGATGGCCCCGCAGTACCCCGAGCTGGAGAGCGACCGCAAGCGCATCGAGACGGTCGTCATCGGCGAGGAGGCCGCCTTCCTGCAGACCCTGAAGGCCGGCACCAACCTGCTGGACGCCGCGGTCACCGAGACCAAGCAGTCCGGCGGCGTGGTGCTCTCCGGCGAGCAGGCGTTCAAGCTGCACGACACCTACGGCTTCCCGATCGACCTCACCCTGGAGATGGCCGAGGAGCAGGGCCTCCAGGTGGACGAGTCCGGCTTCCGCCGTCTGATGCAGGAGCAGCGGGACCGCGCCAAGGCGGACGCCAAGGCCAAGAAGATGGGCCACGCCGACGTCGCCGCGTACCGCGACGTCGCCGACAAGTCGGGCGCCAGCGTCTTCACCGGCTACACCCTGACCGAGGGCGAGGCCACCGTGGTCGGCCTGCTGGTGGACGGCGTCCCGTCGCCGGCCGCCTCCGAGGGCGACGAGGTCGAGATCATCCTCGACCGCACCCCGTTCTACGCCGAGGGCGGCGGCCAGCTCGCCGACCACGGCCGGATCCGGCTGGAGTCCGGCGCGGTGGTGGAGATCCGCGACGTGCAGCAGCCCGTCCCGGGCGTCACCGTGCACTCGGGCGGCGTGCTGTTCGGCGAGGTCGTGCTGGGCGCCTCGGCGTACGCCACGATCGACACCGAGCGCCGCCGGGCGATCGCCCGTGCCCACTCGGCCACCCACCTGACCCACCAGGCGCTGCGCGACGCGCTCGGCCCGACGGCCGCCCAGGCCGGTTCCGAGAACGCCCCGGGCCGCTTCCGCTTCGACTTCGGCTCGCCCGCCGCCGTTCCGGGCAGTGTGCTGGTGGACGTCGAGCAGAAGATCAACGACGTGCTGGGCCGCGAGCTGGACGTCACCGCCGAGGTCATGACGATGGACCAGGCCCGCAAGGCCGGCGCCATCGCGATGTTCGGCGAGAAGTACGGCGACGAGGTGCGGGTCGTTTCGATCGGCGACTTCTCCAAGGAGCTGTGCGGTGGCACGCACGTCGGCAACACCGCCCAGCTGGGCCTGGTGAAGCTGCTCGGCGAGTCCTCGATCGGCTCCGGCGTGCGCCGCGTGGAGGCGCTGGTCGGCGTCGACGCGTACAGGTTCCTGGCCCGTGAGCACACCGTGGTCTCCCAGCTCACCGAGCTGGTCAAGGGCCGCCCGGAGGAGCTGCCGGAGAAGATCTCGGGCATGCTCGCCAAGCTCAAGGACGCCGAGAAGGAGATCGAGCGCTTCCGCGCCGAGAAGGTGCTGGCCGCCGCGGCGGGCCTGGCCGACTCGGCCGAGGACGTGCACGGCATCGCCGTGGTCGCCGCCCAGGTCGCCGACGGCGTGGGCGCGGACGAGCTGCGCAAGCTGGTCCTGGATGTGCGCGGCCGCCTGGGCTCGCGCCCGGCCGTGGTCGCCGCGTTCACCGTGGCGGGCGACCGTCCGCTGACCGTGATCGCCACCAACGAGGACGCCCGCGGCCGCGGCATCAAGGCCGGCGAGCTGGTCCGGACCGCCGCCAAGACCCTCGGTGGCGGCGGTGGCGGCAAGGACGACGTCGCCCAGGGCGGCGGGTCCAACCCGGCCGCGGTCGGCGAGGCCATCGCCGCGGTGCGCGGCCTGGTCGCGGAGCGCGCTTCCTGATGATCGAGCAGGAGCCGAGGCCCTTCCGGCGTGGACGGCGGATCGCCGTCGACGTCGGCGACGCCCGGATCGGGGTCGCGTCCTGCGACCCCGACGGGGTGCTCGCCACGCCGGTGGAGACCGTCCCGGCCGGGGTGAAGTCGCAGGCCCGGATCGCCGCGATCGTCGAGGAGTACGACGCGATCGAGGTGATCGTCGGGCTGCCGCGCTCGCTCAGCGGCAAGGAGGGTCCGGCGGCGGAGAAGGTCCGCGCGTACGCCGCCCGGCTGGCCAACCGGCTCTACCCGGTGTCGGTGCGGCTGGTGGACGAGCGGATGACGACCGTCACCGCGACGCACGGGCTGCGCGCCTCGGGGGTCAAGGCGAAGAAGGGCCGCTCGGTGGTCGACCAGGCCGCCGCGGTGGTGATCCTCCAGACCGCCCTTGAGTCCGAACGGGTGAGCGGACGCCCGCCCGGTGAGAATGTCGAGGCGGTCGGCTGACCGGCCTGCTCTAACGTCCCGTTGAGGGGTCCGTGCGGACGCGTCCGCACGGACCCCTTTTCGTTCGATTCCGTGTCCGTTTCTGGTCGGTACAGATCGATGCAGATTGATGCAGATCGATGTGAGCGGCTTGAGGTGACCCGGAGCGACTCGGACTGATTCGGAGCGATGCGGGACCGCCGAGGGGGCGCGAGCCATGACCGACCAGGACTTCCACCCGGGGCTCACCCCCGGGCACCTGGGCGCGCCGGTGCTGGAGCCGGAGGGTCGTCCCCCGGGCGCGCCCCGGCCGCGCTCCGATGCGCCGGATCCGCACCGGCGGCGCAACGAACTGGCCTGCGGGCTCACCGCGCTCGCGCTGGTCGCCGTGTTCGGCGGGATCGGGCTGACCGCCTACACCTGGTTCCAGGGACACCGCAGCCCCCCGGCCGCCGCCGACTACGCGGGGCAGGGCAGCGGCAGCGTCCAGGTCTCGGTGCCGGAGGGCGCGGGCCTGTCCCAGATCGCCTCCGCGCTGGTCCGCAACGGGGTGGTGGCCAGCTCGCTCGCCTTCACCAGGGCGGCGAAGGGCAGCGCGGCTGCCGCCGGGCGGATCCAGCCCGGGACGTACACCCTGAAGCAGAAGATGTCGGCGATCGCGGCACTGGCCGTCCTGATCGACCCGGCCAACGCCAACGGCCTCACCATTCCCGAGGGTTGGCGCGGCTCCCAGATCTACGCGGCGATCGACAAGAAGCTGAAGCTGCCCGAGGGCACCACGCAGAGGACGGCCAAGGAGAAGGGCGCCGAGCTGGGCCTGCCGGACTTCGCCAACGGCAGCCCGGAGGGCTACCTGTTCCCCGCGACGTACAGCGTCACCGACGGGACCACCGCGCTGGACATGCTGAAGCAGATGGTCGATCGGGCCGGCAAGGAGTTCAGCCGGGACGACGCCAACGTCGTGGCGCAGACCCTCGGGCAGAGCCTGTACGGGCTGGTCACCGTCGCCAGCATGGTCCAGGGCGAGGCCGACAACACCGAGGACATGGGCAAGGTGGCCCGGGTCATCTACAACCGGCTGGCCAAGAGCATGCCTCTGCAGCTGGACTCCACCATCAACTACGCGCTCGGCCGCTCGACCCTGAACACCACGGTCTCCGACACCAAGCTGGACTCCCCGTACAACACCTACCTGCACCCCGGGCTGCCCCCGTCGCCGATCTCCAACCCCGGGCGGCAGGCGATCATGGCGGCGCTGGACCCGACGCCGGGGGACTGGCTGTACTTCGTGACCGTGAAGCCGGGGGACACCCGCTTCACCGACAGCTTCGAGGTGCAGCAGCGCAACGTGGCGGAGTTCAACGCCGTCCGGGCCGCGGCGAAGCCGAGCCCCACGCGCTCCGGGGCGGCCGCCCCCACGGCCGCCCCCACGGCCTCGACCACGGGTGCGGCGACGCCGTGACGGTCCGGTGCGTCGACGGTGAGGCCGCTCACTGACGGTATGTCCGCCCGGGCGGGGGTACGGCTGCGGTACGGTAACGTCTCCTCCGAGGCGCTGCGCTAGCACGCCGGTTCGAGAATCAGCCGGGACGGCGTCGTCCCGGACGGCCGGTCCGATCCTCCGGTCGTCACCGTCGGTTAAGGGGATCAATGACCGATCTGGGTCGGGGCTACGGCCCCCAGGGCGAGCCGTGGCACCCCGGTGATCCCGGGTACGGCGGCGGGCAGCCGGTCCCCGGCCAGCAGGACGGCCAGTGGCAGCAGCAGTACCCGCAGCAGGGCCAGCAGGTCCAGCAGCCGTACGGGGGCGTGCAGCAGCAGGCGTATCAGCAGCAGATGCAGCAGCAGGGATACCCCGAGGGGTACCAGCAGCAGGGTCACCCGCAGCAGATGATGGCGCCGCAACAGCAGATGCCGCAGCAGGGCTTCGCGCAGGGCTATCCCCAGCAGCCGATGCAGCAGGGCCACCCGCAGCAGATGATGGCGCCGCAGCAGCAGATGCCGATGCAGCCGGGCATGCCGCAGCAGCAGATGCGGCAGGGCCACCCCCAGCAGATGCCGATGCAGCAGCAGGGCATGCCGCAGCAGCAGGTCCAGCAGCAGCCCGCTCAGCAGCAGGTCCAGCAGGCGCCGCAGCAGGCCCGGTCGGCCGCGCCCGCCTCCGGCCCCGGTCCGGACGGGATCGACTGGGAGGCCGAGGCCGCCGCGCTGGAGTCCGGCGCCGACCAGGTCGGCGGCGCGTACGAGCCCGCGGCCGAGGAGTGGGACGGGCAGCACGAGGACGGGCACTACGAGGACGGCGAGTACGTCGAGGAGCACGCGGAGGTCGAGGGGGTCGAGGAGGTCGGCTTCCTCGGCGAGCAGGACGACTCCCGCGAGGCCAAGAAGAAGCGCAAGGAGAAGGGCAAGAAGGCCGGTCGCCGCAACGGCGGCGCCTGCCTGCTGGTCGCGCTGGTGCTGCTCGGTGCCATGGGTGGGGCCGGCTGGTGGGGCTACGGCTTCTACCAGCAGCACTTCGGCCCGCCGCCGGACTTCACGGGTGAGGGCACCGGTTCCGTCCAGGTCGAGGTCAAGCAGGGCGCGGTCGGTGGCCAGATCGGTCTGATGCTGAAGAACGCCGGTGTGGTCAAGAGCGTCGACGCGTTCACCAAGGCCTGCAACGCCGAGCCCAAGTGCGGCACCATCCAGTACGGCTTCTACGGGATGAAGAAGGAGATGTCGGCGGCCGCCGCGCTCAAGGAGCTGCTGGACCAGGCGGGCGGCGCGGCCATCGTGATCCCGGAGGGCAAGAACTCCTCCGAGATCTACGACAAGATCGACGACAAGCTGAAGCTCCAGAAGGGCACCACGGCGGGCGTGGCCAAGGCCCAGGTCAACGAGCTCGGCCTGCCGGCGTACGCCCAGGGCAACGTCGAGGGCTTCCTCTGGCCGACCCGCTACAACATCGCCGACGGCATGAAGCCCGAGGACCTGCTCAAGCAGATGGTGAAGAACGCCACCGACAAGTACGCGAGCCTGGACGGCCAGGCCGCCTCGGTGGGTCTGAAGAACGCCTACGAGGTGATCACCGAGGCGAGCATCCTGCAGCGCGAGGGCAACAACCAGGCGGACTTCGCCAAGATGGCCAAGACCATCCAGAACCGGTTGGCGAGCAACGACACCCAGCACCGTCTCGGTATGGACACCACGCTCCAGTACTCGCTCGGGCGCAAGGAGCTCACCAGGAAGGACATGGACGACGCGTCCAACAAGTACAACACCTACCTCAACGCGGGCCTGCCGCCGACGCCGATCTCCAACCCCGGCGACGACGCGATCAACGCGGTGCTGCACCCGGCTGACGGCAAGTGGCTGTACTTCATCGCGATGTCCCCGACCGAGACCCGGTTCGCCGAGACGTACGCGGAGCACAAGGCCAACGTCAAGGAGTACTGCACGGCCGCCGGGCAGGGCTTCGACGATGCCCGCGGTCACTGCACCACCCAGAAGTAGCCCGCTCAACCCGCCCACGGAGAGGCAGCGTTGACCAGCAAGCACCGGGCGGCCGTCCTCGGCTCGCCGATCGCCCACTCGCTCTCGCCGGACCTGCACCGGGCCGCCTTCGCGGCGCTCGGGCTGGACGGCTGGCGCTACGACCGCTTCGAGATCGACGAGGCGGCCCTGCCGGGCTTCGTCGCGGGGCTGGACGAGGCCGAGTGGGCCGGGCTGTCGCTGACCATGCCGCTCAAGCGTGCGGTCATCCCACTGCTGGACGAGGTCAGCGCGACGGCACGCTCGGTGGACGCGGTCAACACCGTGGTGTTCACCGCCGACGGCCGGCGCACCGGGGACAACACCGACGTCCCCGGGTTGGTCAACGCGCTGCGCGAGCGCGGCATCACCGAGGTGTCCGCCGCCGCCGTCCTGGGCGCCGGGGCCACCGCCTCCTCGGCGCTGGCGGCGCTCGCCCAGGTCTGCACCGGCGAGGTGACGGTCTATGTGCGCAGCGCCGAGCGGGCCCGGGAGATGGCCGAGCTGGGCGAGCGGCTGGGCGTGGTCGTCCGCACCGCCGACTGGGAGCGCGGGGCGGAGGCGCTGGAGCGGCCGCTGACCGTCTCCACCACGCCGGTCGGTGCCACGGACGGCTTCGCGGCCGGGCTGCCCGCCGTGCCGGGGGCGTTGTTCGACGTGCTGTACCACCCGTGGCCGACGGCGCTGGCCGCCGCCTGCGCCGAGCGCGGGTCGACCGTCCTGGGCGGGCTGGACCTGCTGGTGCACCAGGCGGTGCTACAGAGCGAGGCCTTCACCGGGCGGACGCCCGGACCGCTGGCGGCCATGCGCGAGGCGGGCGAGAAGGCGCTGGCGGGGCGCTGAGTCGCGGCATGCGGCCGGTCCACGGCCGGATGGTGACCGGTTGCCGTCCGTCACGCGGACTGTGACCCCGGGTGCCGCTGGGTCATGAAAGGATTCAGGCACAAGGCACGCCCGGGGCGGGCCGCGGCGGTGCCGTGGGCCGGTCCGCTGATGAAGGAGCTCCGTTGGGTACGTTGCGCTGGCTGACGGCGGGGGAGTCGCACGGCCCCGCACTCGTCGCGACGCTGGAAGGCCTGCCCGCCGGTGTACCGGTCACCACCGCCCTGGTGGCCGACGCGCTGGCGCGCCGCCGGCTCGGTTACGGCCGCGGGGCGCGGATGAAGTTCGAGCAGGACGAGGTGACCTTCCTTGGCGGCGTCCGGCACGGTCTGACCATGGGCAGCCCGGTGGCGATCATGGTCGGCAACACCGAGTGGCCGAAGTGGGAGCAGGTCATGTCGGCCGACCCGGTCGACCCCGAGGTGCTGGCGGGCCTGGCCCGCAACGAGGCGCTGACCCGGCCCCGGCCCGGCCACGCCGACCTGGCGGGCATGCAGAAGTACTCGATCGACGAGGCCCGGCCGATCCTGGAGCGCGCCAGCGCCCGGGAGACGGCCGCCCGGGTCGCGCTGGGCGCGGTCGCCCGCTCGTACCTGAAGGAGACCTGCGGGATCGAGATCGTCAGCCACGTGGTCGAGCTGGCCGCCGCCAAGGCGCCGGCCGGTGTGCTGCCGCTGCCCTCGGACGAGGCCCGGCTGGACGCCGACCCGGTGCGCTGCCTGGACGCGGACGCCTCGAAGGCGATGGTCGCCGAGATCGACCAGGCCCACAAGGACGGCGACACCCTCGGCGGCGTGGTCGAGGTGCTCGCGTACGGCGTGCCGGTGGGCCTCGGCTCGCACGTGCACTGGGACCGCCGGCTGGACGCGCGGCTGGCCGCCGCGCTGATGGGCATCCAGGCGATCAAGGGCGTCGAGGTCGGCGACGGCTTCGAGCTGGCCCGGGTGCCGGGCTCGAAGGCGCACGACGAGATCGTCCCCACCCCCGAGGGCGTCAAGCGCACCTCCGGCCGCTCCGGCGGCACCGAGGGCGGCCTGTCCACCGGTGAGGTGCTGCGGGTGCGCGCCGCGATGAAGCCGATCGCCACCGTGCCGCGGGCGCTGCAGACCCTGGACGTGCGCACCGGCGAGCCGGCCAAGGCGCACCACCAGCGCTCGGACGTCTGCGCGGTGCCGGCCGCCGGCATCGTCGCCGAGGCGATGGTCGCGCTGGTGCTGGCCGACGCGGTGAACGAGAAGTTCGGCGGTGACCACGTGTCGGAGACCCGCCGCAATGTGCAGAACTACCTGGAGCACCTGATCATCCGATGATCACTCCTGTTGTGGTGTTGGTCGGCCCGCCCGGCAGTGGCAAGTCCACCGTCGGGCGGGCCCTGGCCGAACGCCTGGGCGTCGGATTCCGGGACACCGACGCCGACATCGAGGCGCTGGCCGGCAAGCCCATCCCGGAGATCTTCATCGACGAGGGCGAGCCGCACTTCCGCGAGCTGGAGGTGGCGGCCGTCCGCGCCGCCGCCACCGGGCACCGCGGCGTGCTGGCGCTCGGCGGCGGCGCGGTGATGGCCGAGGCCACCCGGGAGCTGCTGCGCGAGCTGCCGGTGGTCTTCCTGGAGGTCCCGCTGGGCGACGCGGTCAAGCGGGTCGGCCTGGACGCCCCGCGCCCGCTGCTGGCCGTCAACCCGCGGGCCCGCTGGCGCGAGCTGATGGAGGCCCGCCGCCCCCTCTACCTGGAGGTGGCCACCGCCGTCGTCGACACCGCCGGCCGCACCCCCGAGCAGGTCGCGGACGCCGTACTGGAAGCACTGGAGCTGAAGACCCCCCATGACTGACAACATCGTCAGGATTCACGTCGGCGGCAGCGCCGGCCACGACCCGTACGACGTGCTGATCGGGCACCAGCTGCTCGGCGAGCTGGCGCCGCTGATCGGCACCCGGGCGAAGCGGGTCGCGATCATCCACCCGGAGGCGTTGGCCGCCACCGCCGACGCCATCCGCGACGACCTGGCCGGCGAGGGGTACGAGGCGATCGCGCTCCAGGTGCCCAACGCCGAGGAGGCGAAGAGCGTCGAGGTCGCCGCGTACTGCTGGTCGGTGCTCGGACAGACCGGTTTCACCCGCAGCGACGTCGTCGTCGGCCTCGGCGGCGGCGCCACCACCGACCTGGCCGGCTTCGTCGCCGCGACCTGGCTGCGCGGGGTGCGCTGGATCTCCATGCCCACCACGCTGCTCGGCATGGTCGACGCGGCCGTCGGCGGCAAGACCGGCATCAACATCGCCGAGGGCAAGAACATGGTCGGCGCCTTCCACCCGCCGGTGGGCGTGCTGGCCGACCTCGGCACCCTGGAGACCGTGCCCAAGCACGACTACGTCTCCGGCCTCGCCGAGGTCATCAAGTGCGGATTCATCGCCGACCCGGCCATCCTCGACCTGATCGAGGCCGACCCGGAGGGCGCCAGGACCCCGGCCGGCCCGCACACCGTCGAGCTGATCCGCCGGGCCATCCAGGTCAAGGCCGACGTGGTCTCCGGCGACCTCAAGGAGTCCGGTCAGCGGGAGATCCTCAACTACGGCCACACCCTGGGCCACGCCATCGAGCGCAACGAGCGCTACAAGTGGCGGCACGGCGCGGCGATCTCCATCGGCATGGTCTTCGCCGCCGAACTCGGCCGTCTGGCCGGGCGGTTGGACGACGAGACGGCCGACCGGCACCGCACCGTGCTGGCCTCGGTCGGCCTGCCGCTGAGCTACCGGGCGGACGCCTGGCCGAAGCTGCTGGACGCGATGAAGATCGACAAGAAGTCGCGCGGCGACCTGATCCGCTTCATCGTCCTGGACGGCCTCGGCAAGACCTCCGTGCTGGAGGGCCCGGACCCGTCGCTGCTGGTCGCCGCCTACGCGGAGGTCTCCTCGTGACCCGGGTGATGGTGCTCAACGGCCCCAACCTCGGTCGGCTGGGCAGCCGCGAGCCGGACGTCTACGGCGCCACCTCGTACGCCGGACTGGTCGAGCGCTGCACCGCGCTGGGCAAGGAGTTCGGCTTCGAGGTCGAGGTGCACGAGACCAACTCCGAGCAGCAGATGGTGGAGTGGCTGCACGAGGCGGCCGACGGGAAGGTGCCCGTGGTGATCAACCCGGGCGCGTTCACCCACTACTCGTACGCCATGCGGGACGCCGCCGCGCAGCGCACCGCGCCACTGATCGAGGTGCACATCTCCAACCCGTACGCCCGGGAGACCTTCCGGCACAACTCGGTGATCGCCGCGGTGGCCTCCGGCACCATCGCCGGCTTCGGGATCGGGTCGTACGAGCTGGCGCTGCGGGCGCTGGCGGAGCAGCTCACCTCGCGGTGAGCTTCGGCAGACCCGAATCGGCTTCGGCTGACGCGAGTTGATCCGAACTGATCTGACCTGGTTTGAGCTGGCCCGGGCCGCCTGCGGGTTGACGTGAGCCGATGTCGGCCGAGGTCAGAGCAGGTGGGGCGAGCCGGCGGCCCGGCGGCGGACTGTGCCCGCTGCCGGGCCGCCGTGTAGTGTCCCCGCTGAGAGGTGTCGGGAGGTGCCGTGACGCAGTACGCCGGAGGCGGGCAGGTCCCGCCGCGTCCCGCCGCTCCGCCGGTGCCACCGGGGGGCGGTACGAGGGTGTCCCCGTCGGGGGCGCCGTTTCCTCCGCCTCCGCCGCCGTCGGTTCGGCCGCCGACCGCTCCGGCGCCTTCCGCTGCTTCGGCGCCTTCCGCCGGTCCTGCGCCTGCCCCGGCTCCCGGGCCGGTGCCCGCTCCGGCTCCCGCCGCCGTGCCGGTACCGCCGCCTCCGGTCGCGCCCGCACCCGCTCCCGCACCTGCTCAGACACCGGCACCTGCTCCGGCACCCGCTCAGGTACCCGCCGCGCCCGCTCAGGTACCCGCCCGGGCCGCGGCGCCGCAGCCCGCGCCGAGCGTGCCCGTGCCGGCCGGGGGCACCGGGCACTTCGTGCTGCCCACCGGCACGCCCGTCCAGCTCCCCGCGCACCCGCTGCAGCGGCACGCGCCCGCCGGGCCGATCGCCGTGCTGCTGATCGGCCCCGCCGGGGCGGGCAAGACCACCGTCGCCCGGTACTGGGCCGAGCGCCGGGCCACCCCGACCGCCCACATCAGCCTGGACGACGTCCGCGAGTGGGTGCAGTCCGGCTTCGCCAACCCGCAGTCCGGCTGGAACAACGCCTCCGAGGCCCAGTACCGGCTGGCCCGCCGCACCTGCGGCTTCGCCTGCCGCAACTACCTGGCCAACGGCATCTCCTGCATCATCGACGACGCCGTCTTCCCGGACCGCCCGGCGATCGGCCTCGGCGGCTGGAAGCGGCACATCGGGCCCGGCATGATCCCGGTCGTCCTGTTGCCCAGCCTGGACTCGGTGCTGCAGCGCAACGCCCGCCGCAGTGGCAACCGGCGGCTCGGCGACGAAGAGGTGGCGCGGATCCACGGCCGGATGGCCGGCTGGTACAACTCCGGGTTGCCGATCATCGACAACTCCTACCTGGACATCGCCGGGACGACCGCCGAGCTGGACCGGGTGATCCTGGCCCGGCTGATGGGCATGCCGGTCCGCTGACGGGCGCCCTCGCTGACCTGTGGCCTCGCTGACCTGCGGCTTCGTGGAGCTGTCGGCGGCGGCTGCGATGATGGACCCCGTCCTGCCGTACTACTTCTGGGGGAGCTGGCGCCCGTGCCGGAAGGCCACATCATCCACCGCCTCGCCGTAGAGAACCGGAAGGCCTTCGGCGACCGCCCGGTCCAGGTCTCCAGCCCGCAGGGCCGGTTCGCCGACGAGGCCAAGGTGATCGACGGGCAGCTGCTCACCGGCGCCGAGGCCACCGGCAAGCACCTCTTCCTCGGCTTCGAGGAGGGTGCCTGGGTGCACATCCACCTGGGCCTCTACGGCGGCATCACCTTCGGCACCGGCCCCGCACCCGACCCGGTCGGCCTGATCCGGCTGCGGCTGGCCAACGACGACGGCTACGCCGACCTGCGCGGCCCCAACACCTGCAAGCTGATCACCGGCGCCGAGAAGGCCGCCGTCGCCGCCCGGCTCGGCCCCGACCCGCTGCGCGCCGATGCCGACCCGGAGGCCGCCTGGCGCCGGATATCCGGCAGCCGGACGACCGTCGCCGCGCTGCTGATGGACCAGAAGGTGCTGGCGGGCGTCGGCAACGTCTACCGCGCCGAGGTGTTGTTCCGGCACAACATCAACCCGCACCGGGCCGGCCGCGACCTCACCCGCCGCGAGTGGGACGCGATCTGGGCCGACCTGGTCGCCCTGATGCACGAGGGCGTCGCCGCCGGCCGGATCGACACCGTCCGCCCCGAGCACACCCCCGAGGCGATGGGCCGCCCGCCCCGGGTGGACGACCACGGCGGCGAGGTCTACGTCTACCGCCGCGCCGCGATGCCCTGTCTGGTCTGCGGCACGAACGTCCGGACCGAGGAGCACGCCGCCCGCAACCTGTTCTGGTGCCCGACCTGCCAGACGGCCTGACCAGCTGATCCGCCCGTCGGCCGGGTGCGGGGGAGCCGACGGATGGATCGGCGCGAAGTGCCGTTCATCGTGTCAGGCACCACGGTGGGCGGCCAGGTGGTGCAGGCCGACAGCATCGGAGGGCGCTGCACCTCCACCAGCCCGAGCCGGTGCCGAGATCTCGTCAGGTCGGGCCGCCGCGCCGTCCCGCCGTCACCCGCGAGCCGGAACTCGCCTCGCTGACCGGGGCGTTGGGCCGGGGCGTTGGGCCGGGTCAAGGAGGGCGGCCTCGGCGGCACATCGTGCTCAACCGGGCGGCTCCCGGTGCCGCTTCACGCGGGACGGGCGGCCCCGAGTGTCGGTCAGCCCGCGGCGGCGGTGGGCTCGTGGTGCTCGGCGGCGGCGCACTCGTCGAGGAGGGGGCGCATGCTGTCGTCCACGAGCCGGTAGCGCACCACGCGTCCGTCCTTCTCCCCGGTGACCACGCCCGCTGTACGGAGCAGCCGCAGGGCCTGGGAGACGGCGGGGTCGCGCATGCCGGTGGCAACCGCCAGGTCGGTGACGGCGAGCGGCCCGGCCCGGTGCAGGGCGAGCAGCAGGGCGAGCCGTCCGGGGTCGGAGAGCAGGGAGAACCGCTCGGCCCAGGACCGGACGTGCGCGGTGTCGCCGATGGCGGCGATGGCCTCGCAGACCCGGTGCCCGTCGATGGTGCGGTGGCCCGCGCGGTCGGCCGGTACGAGATGCATGCGCACATTCTTGCAGGCAGGGGCCTGTGATCCTGAACACCTGCACAGGTGCGCAACCTTGCGAGGGTGGCGTCGGGCCCCTACGGTGTTCCCCGCCGTGGTGCTCGGGAAGACCGGTGACGGACCCTCAGGGGTCCCAGTCCGGAGCGGCCCTCGCCACTGTGATCGGGGGAGAGTTGTCCGAACCCACATGCCACTGGGCGCCTCGTGCGCCTGGGAAGGCGGGTCCGGAAGCCCCGTAAGCCAGGAGACCGGCCACGGCATCTCACGAAGTCTTTCCACGAGGTGCTGGAGCGTGATCCGAAGATGACCCTGCCCGAAACCGCCACTCCTGCTGAGGCGGCCCCCTCCGTCCTGCCCACCTTCAGGTGGAAGCGCGAGGACACCATCCGTACGGCCGGGCTGATGGGGGTGATCCTGGCCATGCACGTGGTGGCCTTCGGGACGCTCATCTTCCTGGTCGCGCCCCACAACTACGCGGTCGGTACCCAGGTCTTCGGGGTGGGCCTGGGTATCACCGCGTACACCCTCGGCATGCGGCACGCCTTCGACGCCGACCACATCGCGGTGATCGACAACACCACCCGCAAGCTGATGGCGGACGGCAAGCGGCCGGTCTCGGTCGGCTTCTGGTTCGCCCTCGGGCACTCCTCGATGGTGGTCATCATGGCCGCCCTGGTGGCGGGCGGCGCCCAGCTGGCGAACACGCTGATGGACGACGAGTCGACCACCCACAAGTGGCTCGGGATGGTCGGCACCACCACCTCCGGCGTCTTCCTCTACCTGATCGGCGCGCTCAACCTGGCGGCGCTGATCGGCATCATCAAGGTGTTCCGGGCGATGCGGGCCGGGCAGTACGACGAGGCGGAGCTGGAGCAGCACCTCAACTCGCGCGGCTTCATGGCCCGGGTGCTGAACCGGGCGACCCGCTCGATCACCCGGCCCGGGCAGATGTTCCCGGTGGGCATGGTGCTGGGCCTCGGCTTCGACACCGCGACCGAGGTCACCCTGATGGTGATGGCCGGCTCGGGTGCGGCGGCCGGGCTGCCCTGGTACGCGATCGTCTGCCTGCCGCTGCTCTTCGCGGCCGGGATGAGCCTCTTCGACACCCTGGACGGGACGTTCATGAACTTCGCGTACCAGTGGGCCTTCTCCAACCCGGTGCGCAAGGTGTACTACAACCTGACCATCACCGGGCTGTCGATCGCGGTGGCCTTCATCATCGGCACCATCGAGCTGGTCGGCGTGCTGCACGAGAAGCTCGACCTGACCGACCCGGTCACCGGGTTCATCGCGGACATCTCACTGGACAACGTCGGGTACGCGATCGCCGGGCTGTTCGTGGTGGTGTGGGCGATCGCGATCGCGTACTGGAAGCTGGCCGGCGTCGAGAAGCGCTGGACGCCCGCGGAGTAGCCCGTCGGTCACGCTGCCGCGAGTAGCAGCGTGCCCGCGACGGCGAGCCCGGCGCCGACCACCTGGACCGGGCGCAGCCGCTCCTTCAGGACCCCGCGCGCCAGCAGCGCGGTGACCACGGGGTAGAGCGAGGCGAGCACGGCGGCCACCGCCGCCGAGCCGCCGTGCGAGGCCGCCGCGTACGTGGCGTTGCCGGCGACGTCGGCCAGCCCGATGCCGGTGAGCAGGGGCAGCCGGGAGCGCAGTTCCGGCAGCAGTACGGTCTCCTTCGACGCCTCGTACGCGCACGTCTACCGCAACGCGGGGGAGCGGGTGCTGCGGCTGACCATGGTGGTGTCGGTCCCGCCGCCGCGCTGAGGCGGCTTGTCGCAGGCCGAAACGGCGCCTCCCCGGGGTGGGGGGCACCGTTTCGGCCTGCCGTCAGTGCCGGTTGCCGTAGCGGCGGTGGAGCGGAGCTTGATCGCGGGGCGCAGTTCACTAGGGGCCACGGGGTGGACGACGCTCCGGATCACGAACGGCCGTGAGGAGACCGGCACGCCTGACAACGGCATGTTCTCCACGTTCGCCGGGCCGGTACGAGTGAACGGGGTGGGGACGTGCGTCTGGGAGACCGTGACCGCGAGTGACCCGAACGGCGGCCTCTACATCTCGTACTCGACCCCGTCCCACTCCTGCTGATCCCCGTTCCCGGTCCGTCTGCCACGGGCTCGCCGGGTCTCGGGGGGAAGCGCCCGTGCCCCCTCGGCGGCGCTCGGCGGGCGGTTTGGGGTGGGGGTTCGTAGGCTCGACGCATGGTGGATACGTACGCGGGTCGGCGGGAGCGGGTGAGGGAGCACTGCAGTGCGGCCGGGGCCGATGCGGCGATGGTCACCCGGGCGGCGAACGTGCGGTATCTGACGGGCTGCGCGCCCTGTGGGGCGACCTTGCTGCTGACCCGGGAGCGGGCGCTGCTCGCGTTGCCGGACGACCTGCCGCCGGACGACTCGGGGGAGCACCTGATCGTCGCGGACGTCACCCAGGTGCCGGTGTCGGCCGGGGCGGACACCGCGCTGGCCGCCGCGGCCGCCGCCGCGCGGCTGGGGGTGCGGGACCTGGCGGTGGAGGAGCACGACCTGTCCGTCACCCGGCACCGGGCGGTGGGGGGCGTGGCGGAGGGCGCCCGGCTGGCGGACCTCGGCCAGGTGGTGGAGCGGCTGCGGGTGGTCAAGGACGAGCACGAGATCGCCGACCTGCGGATCGCCGCCGAGATCGCCGACCAGGCGCTCGGCGAGCTGCTGGAGTCGATCCTGGTCGGCCGTACCGAGCGGCACCTCGCGATGGAGCTTGAGCGCCGGATGATCGACCACGGGGCCGACCGGGCCGCCTTCCCGGTCTCGGTCGGCACCGGCAACCACTCCGGCCGGCCCGCCCACCAGCCCACCGACCGCCGGGTGGAGGAGGGCGACTTCCTCACCGTGGTGATGGGCGCCCAGTACCGCGGCTACGGCATCTCGACCGCCCGGACCTTCGTGATCGGCGCCGCCCCCGAGCCCTGGCAGGTCGAGCTGCACCGGCTGGTGTTCCGCGCCCAGCGGGCCGGCCGGGAGGCGCTCGGGCCGGGTGTGGAGCAGTGCGTACCCGACCGGGCCGCCCGGCAGGTCCTGGAGGCGGCGGGCCACGCCGAGGCCTCGCCGCACCCGGTGGGTCACGGCATCGGGTTGGAGATCCGGGAGGCGCCGCGCCTCGGTCCGTCGGACATGGGTAAACTGGACAGCCGCGTGCCGGTCACCGTCGGCCCAGGGGTGCACCTCCCGGGCAAGGGCGGGGTCCGGATCGAGGACACGCTCGTCGTGCGCCCCCTCGAGGAGGGCGGGCCCGAGCTGCTCACCATCACCACCAAGGAGCTCCTCGCCCTGTGACGGCGGCCCCCGAAGGCCGTCGGCGGCAGGACGCGAACCCTTGGTTCCTTGACAGCTATATCCAGGAGTAAGTGCGCCCGTGGCTTCCACGAACGATCTCAAGAACGGCATGGTCCTCAAGCTGGAGGGCGGCAAGCTCTGGTCCGTCGTCGAGTTCCAGCATGTCAAGCCCGGCAAGGGCCCGGCCTTCGTGCGTACCAAGCTCAAGGAGGTCCTGACCGGCAAGGTCGTCGACAAGACCTTCAACGCCGGCACCAAGGTCGAGACGGCCAACGTGGACAAGCGCGGCATGCAGTTCTCGTACAAGGACGGCGAGAACTTCGTGTTCATGGACATGGACACCTACGACCAGCTGACCGTCGAGCCGGCCGTCGTCGGCGACGCCGCCAAGTACCTGCTGGAGGGCTTCGAGGCCCTGGTCGCCACCAACGAGGGCGCGGTCCTGTACATCGAGCTCCCGGCCGCGGTCGAGCTGGTCATCGCCGAGACCGAGCCGGGCGTCCAGGGCGACCGCTCCACCGGTGGCACCAAGCCGGCCACCCTGGAGACCGGCGCCGAGATCCAGGTGCCGCTCTTCATCACCACCGGTGAGAAGGTCAAGGTCGACACCCGCGACGGCAGCTACCTCGGCCGGGTGAAGTAAGTCCGTGTCGGCCGCACGTAGCAAGGCCCGTACCCGGGCCTTCCAGATCCTCTTCGAGGCCGACCACCGCGGGGTCGACCCGCAGCAGGTCCTCGCCGACTGGGTGGCCCGCGCCCGCGAGCCGAAGCCCGACGAGGGCACCCCGCAGGTGGGCGAGTACACCATGGAGCTCATCGAGGGGTACGTCCAGCACGCTCGTCGCATCGACGAGCTCATCGAGCAGTACGCGGTGGGCTGGACCCTCGACCGGATGCCGATCGTGGACCGCAACGTCCTGCGGCTCGGCGCGTACGAGCTGATCTGGGAGGACGGCGTCCCGGACGCGGTCGTCCTGGACGAGGCCGTCGAGATCGCCAAGGAGTTCTCCACGGACGACTCCCCGGCCTTCGTGAACGGTCTGCTCGCCCGCTTCCTGGAGCTGAAGCCGAGCATCCGCCGGTAACCGGTGATGCCCCGCAGACGGCCGACGGACCCGAGATCTCGGGTCCGGCGGCCGTTTCGCGTTTCGGTCGGCAGGCGTAATGTGGAGCCCTACTCGCCAGTAACTTGAAGGGCAGGCCACCTCCATGACCACCGCGATCCGCAGCGAGTTCGACCAGGGCATCGCCCTGACCAGACATCCCGAGGAGTCCGGCCGCTACGACGCCGAGCTCGGTGCCGGCTGGCAGATCGGTGGCGGGGTCAACGGCGGCCTGCTGCTCGCCGTGGCCGGACACGCGCTGTCGCTGGAGCACGGCGAGCACCCGGACCCGGTGTCGATCAGCGGTTACTACCTGTCCGCCTCCACGCCCGGTCCGGCCACCGTCCGCACCGAGGTGCTGCGCACCGGTCGCGGCCTGTCCACCGGCACCGCCTCGCTCAGCCAGGACGGCGTCGAGCGGCTGCGGGTGGTGGCCAGCCACGGCGACCTCGCCGCCGCCGAGGGCGAGGTGCGCACCAGCGCCACCCCGCCGCAGCTGCCGCCGCCGGACCAGTGCATCGGCGTCGAGCACGCGCCCAAGCAGCTGATCGAGCAGGCCGCCCTGCTGGAGCGCTTCGACCTGCGGCTCGACCCGGCCACCGTCGGCTGGGCGCTCGGGCAGCCCTCCGGCAACGGGCGGATCCAGGGCTGGTTCCGGCTCCGCGACGGCCGTGAGCCCGACCCGCTGCTGCTCCTGCTGGTCGCCGACGCGCTGCCGCCGGTCACTTTCGACCTCGGCGTGCCCGGCTGGGCCCCGACCATCGAGCTGACCGTCCACCTGCGGGCCAAGCCGGCCCCGGGCTGGCTGCGGGTCACCCACGCCACCCGCAACCTCGCCGGCGGCTACTTCGAGGAGGACGCCGAGATCTGGGACGAGGCCGGCCGCCTGGTCGCCCAGTCCCGCCAGCTGGCCCGGGTGCCGCGTTCGGCGTGAGGTGACTGGGATCCGGCGTGAGGTGACGCGGAGGCGGCCACCGGTATTACCGGTGGTTACATTCCTGTGACACGCCGTACGTGTGTGGCGCGCGGAACTGGGGAGTAACACGGTCAGCGGCGAGCCCCCGCCGCTGACCGTCACCGCCGACGGTCGCCCGCCGACGCCAGGAGCCTCGATGACCAGCCGCAAGGGCCGCGCCCGCCGTAACTCCGACTGCACCGCCGGCGGCCTGCGGCCCGCGCTGCGGGCGCCGCACCGGCCGCGGCCGGTCGAGGGGGCCGAGCAGGCGTTCGTCATCGGGGTGCTCACCAACGCCGCGGACTTCCGGCGGGCCCGGGCCTGGGGTGTGACCGACGCCCCCGACTACGAGCGCTACCTGGCTGACACCGCCGAACTGCTGGCCGACGCCCTGGAGCGGTTCGAGACCGTCCGGGCCCGGATGTTCCACCCGCAGGACTTCGAGGAGTTCTGCCTGCTGCACCTGCTGGACCCGGCCGAGCCCGCCTCCCGCGACCGCTACCTGGTCAACCCGCCGCTGCAGACCCAGCTGCTGGCCTACCGGGGCGAGGAGCTGGCCGGGGACTTCGTGCCGCGCCTGGTGAGGGCCCGGGAGAACGGGCTGACGCTCTGCCACGCGGACCTGCTGCTGGACGGTGGCCTGTACGGGGGCGCGGGCGAGATCGACGAGGAGCACGTTCGCTGGGTACGCGCCGCCTACCAGCGCGGGGGCGAGGTGTTCCGCCGGATGCTGGTCGGCGCGGGCGCCGGGGTGTACGAGCTGCGCCTGCGGGTGGACGCGCCGGACGGGAAGCTCACCGCCGCGGCCCGGGTCCTGCAGTGGGAGGACGGCGTGGTGCGGATCAACGACGAGGACCTGGAGCTGGTCTGCGCGGTGCTGTGCACCGGGCTGGCGCTGGAGCTGCCGGGCGTCGCGGTGCTGCACGGCTCGCAGGGTTCGGCCGCCTCCTGCGGGGAGTACCTGCCGGCCGCCTGGGCCTGGTCGAGCGGCGGGCCGGACTGGGCGCCGACCGCCCGGCCGGTGCGGCTGGACGGGGTGGCGGCGCAGCCTGGCTACAGCCTGGGCACGGTCTGCTGAACCCCTGCTGCCGGGCCGAAGGGCGCACCGGTGCCGAAGGCGAGGCGGCGGTCACCGCAACGCCGCGACGCGGCCCCCGGATCCGGGAGGCCGCGCCGTGACGTTTCTGCTTGCCAGCACTGGTGAAACGCGTGCTGGCTTCCATCGATGGGAGCCGGTGCGGCGAGCGTCAGCTCGCGTCCTCCTCGCGCACCGCGCGGCGCGCGTCGGGGTTGAGCACGCCCCAGGAGATCAGCTGCTCGGTGAGGATCGACGGCGACTGGTCGTAGATCACGGCCAGCGTGCGCAGGTCGTCCTGGCGGATCGAGAGCACCTTGCCGTTGTAGTCGCCGCGCTGGCTCTGGATGGTCGCCGCGTAGCGCTGCAGCGGGCCGGCCTTCTCGGACGGGACCTGGGTCAGTCTCTCCAGGTCGAGGACCAGGCGCGGCGGCGGCTCGGCGGCGCCGCCCGGGGTACCGCCGGGCAGGAGCTCCTGCACCGGGACGCCGTAGAACTCGGCGAGCTCGGCCAGCCGCTGCACGGTGACCGCACGGTCGCCGCGCTCGTACGAGCCGACGACGACTGCCTTCCAGCGCCCCTGGGACTTCTCCTCGACACCGTGCAGGGAGAGCCCCTGCTGAGTGCGGATCGCTCGGAGCTTGCCTCCGAGCTGCTTCGCGTAGTCGCTGGACATTGATCTCCCCGGACGAGATTGCTTCGCGTTCAGTGGTGGGTCACGGGCGATTGTCGACGCCCTTACCGGTGGGTTCGACGGCCGTCTCGTAACTCACTGTGAGGTTACGTAGAGTAAGGTAGTTGCGTCAAGCCGAATGGGGCACTCGTGCGAATGGCCCGCATCATCGGCGCGTCCAGGGCGTTAACCCGATGAAGCGGAACGGTGGATGTCCATTTGCCTCCCGGGGCGCTGATAGGATGACCCGAAGCCCACGCCCGGTTAGGCGGGGGCAGATCCCAGACATCCTTTAAGGCCCGTCCCGTGAGGCGGGGAAGGAGGTCCGCTTCGGCATGACCGCACACCAAGAACCGACGCCGCGGCCGCCGCACCAGGTGCTGGACGGCACGGACATCGCCCGGGTCGTCACCCGGATAGCACACGAGATCGTCGAGCGCGCCAAGGGCGCGGAGGACGTCGTGCTGCTCGGCATCCACACCAGGGGCGTCCACCTCGCCCGCCGCCTGCACGGCCGGCTGGCCCAGATCACCGGGCGCGAGATCCCGCTGGGCACCCTGGACATCACCATGTACCGGGACGACCTGCGGCTGAAGCCCGCCCGCGCCCTGGAGCACACCGAGATCCCGCCCGGCGGCATCGACGGCAAGCTGGTGATCCTGGTCGACGACGTGCTCTTCTCCGGCCGCACCATCCGCGCCGCGCTCGACGCGCTGAGCGACATCGGCCGCCCGCGCGCCGTCCAGCTCGCCGTCCTGGTCGACCGAGGCCACCGCGAGCTGCCGATCCGAGCCGACTACGTGGGCAAGAACCTCCCCACCTCGCTGCGCGAGGCCGTGCAGGTGCGGCTGTCCGACACCGACGGCGTGGACGCCGTCCTGGTCGGCGACCGCGACCACACCGCCCGCAGCTCGCAGGCCCTGGCCTCCCAGCCCACCGAACCGCACCTCCCGGAGTAACCCGCGTGAAGCGCCACCTCGTCTCCGCCGCCGATCTCAGCCGCGACGACGCGCTGCTGATCCTGGACACCGCCGAGGAGCTGGCCCAGCTCTCCGGCCGGGCCGTCAAGAAGCTGCCCACGCTGCGCGGCCGCACCGTCGTCAACCTCTTCTTCGAGGACTCCACCCGCACCAAGACCTCCTTCGAGGCCGCCGAGAAGCGGCTCTCCGCCGACGTCATCAACTTCTCCGCCAAGGGCTCCTCGGTCTCCAAGGGCGAGAGCCTCAAGGACACCGCGCTGACCCTGCAGGCGATGGGGGCCGACGCGGTCGTCATCCGCCACCACGCCTCGGGCGCGCCGGCCCGACTGGCCCAGTCCGACTGGCTGCACGGCAGCGTGATCAACGCCGGTGACGGCACCCACGAGCACCCCACCCAGGCGCTGCTCGACGCCTTCACCATGCGCCGCCACCTGAACGCGGGCCTCGGCAAGGACCTCGCGGGCCGCCGGGTCACGATCGTCGGCGACATCCTGCACAGCCGGGTCGCCCGCTCCAACGTGCACCTGCTGACCACCCTCGGTGCCCAGGTCACCTTCGTCGCCCCGCCGACCCTGCTGCCGATCGGCATCGAGAACTGGCCCTGCGAGATCAGCTACGACCTCGACAGCGTGCTGCCCAAGACCGACGCGCTGATGATGCTGCGGGTGCAGCGCGAGCGGATGAACGCCGCGTTCTTCCCGACCGAGCGCGAGTACAGCCGCCGCTACGGCATGAACGGCATCCGGATGGCCCAGCTGCCCGAGCACGCCATCGTGATGCACCCCGGCCCGATGGTCCGCGGCATGGAGATCACCGCCGAGGTCGCCGACTCGCCGCGCTGCACCGTGGTCGAGCAGGTCGCCAACGGCGTCTCCGTCCGGATGGCCGTCCTCTACCTGCTGCTCGGTGGAGCCGTATTCGCCGACGGTCCCGCCGAACCCGCCGCCCCCCGCACCGACTCCGTGGAGACCGCTCAGTGACCAGCTACCTGATCCGCAACGCCAAGATCCTGGGCGGCGCCCCGCAGGACCTCCACCTCGCCGACGGTGTCGTCAAGGCGATCGGCACCGGCCTGGCGGTCGAGGCGGACATCGAGATCGACGCCACCGGCATGATCGTCCTGCCCGGCCTGGTCGACCTGCACACCCACCTGCGCGAGCCCGGCCGTGAGGACGCCGAGACCGTGCTCACCGGCACCCAGGCCGCCGCGATGGGCGGCTTCACCGCCGTCCACGCGATGGCCAACACCACCCCGGTGGCCGACACCGCCGGTGTGGTCGAGCAGGTCTGGCGGCTCGGCCAGGAGGCCGGCTACTGCGACGTGCAGCCGGTCGGCGCCGTCACCGTCGGCCTGGAGGGCAAGAAGCTCGCCGAGCTCGGCGCGATGCACGAGTCCGCCGCCGGCGTCCGGGTCTTCTCGGACGACGGCAAGTGCGTGGACGACGCGGTGCTGATGCGCCGCGCCCTGGAGTACGTCAAGGCCTTCGACGGCGTCGTCGCCCAGCACGCCCAGGAGCCGCGGCTGACCGAGGGCGCCCAGATGAACGAGGGCCAGGTCTCCGGCGAGCTCGGGCTCGGCGGCTGGCCGGCCGTCGCCGAGGAGTCGATCATCGCCCGCGACGTGCTGCTCGCCGCGCACGTCGGCTCCCGGCTGCACGTCTGCCACGTCTCCACCGCCGGCTCGGTCGAGATCATCCGCTGGGCCAAGGCCAAGGGTTGGGACGTCACCGCCGAGGTCACCCCGCACCACCTGCTGCTCACCGACGAGTTGGTCCGCTCCTACGACCCGGTGTACAAGGTGAACCCGCCGCTGCGCACCGCCGAGGACGTCCAGGCGCTGCGCAAGGCGCTCGCCGACGGCACTATCGACGCCGTCGCCACCGACCACGCGCCGCACCCGGCCGAGGACAAGGACTGCGAGTGGGCCGTGGCCGCGATGGGCATGGTCGGCCTGGAGACCGCACTGTCGGTCGTCCAGCAGACCATGGTCGACACCGGCCTGCTGAACTGGGAGGGCGTCGCGGACCGGATGTCGCACCGTCCGGCCCGGATCGGCCGTCTCACCGGGCACGGTCGGCCGATCTCGGCTGGTGAGCCGGCGAACCTGGTGCTGTTCGATCCCGCGTACCGTGGTGCCGTGAACCCGGACAACTTCGCCACCCGCAGCCGCAACACCCCCTACAAGGGTCTGGACCTGCCCGGACGGGTGCACGCCACCTTCCTGCGCGGTCGCGCCACCGTGCTGGCCGGCGAGCTGGCCGAGCAGGGCGGCCTGGCATGACCGACCTCGCCGAGCGAGCGAGCGGCGCGGTGACGGCGTACGCCACGCTCGCCAAGGAGCAGGCGAAGGTCACCAACTGGCCCGGGTACATCGGCTGGACCATCGGACTGCTGATCATCATCGGCCTGGTCTACTGGCTGATGCGCCAGGGCTGGAACTGGCGGCGCACCCTGCAGTCCGGCATCCCCCCGCTGCCCGCCGTGCCGGCCCACGCCGGCCGGACCATCCTGGAGACCAGCGGCCGGTACCACGGCACCACCACCGCCGGTGACTGGCTCGACCGGGTCGTCGCGCACGGCCTGGGCACCCGCAGCCGTGCCGACCTCACCCTCGGCGAGGACGGCCTGCTGGTGAAGCGCCCCGGCGACACCGATCTCTGGATCCCGGCCGAGCACCTGACGGGTGCCCGGACGGACTCCGGGATCGCCGGCAAGGTCGTCCCCTCCGGGCTGCTCGTCGTCACCTGGACGCACGAGGGCACCGAGCTGGACTCCGGCTTCCGGGCCGACCACCCCGATGAGCACACCGCCTGGATCGAGGCGATCGCTCAGCTTGCAACACGTACGAAGACGAAGACGGAAGAGGCCGCTCAATGACCGCACCTGCCCCCACCACGCAGCGCCAACGGCGGGAGCGCCCGTTCTTCGATCGTGCTGCCGCCGTGCTCGTCCTGGAGGACGGCCGGACCTTCCGCGGCCAGGCCTACGGAGCGATCGGCGAGACCTTCGGCGAGGCGGTCTTCAACACCGGCATGTCCGGCTACCAGGAGACCCTGACCGACCCGTCGTACCACCGCCAGGTGGTCGTGATGACGGCCCCGCAGATCGGCAACACCGGCTGGAACGACGAGGACGACGAGTCCAAGCGGATCTGGGTCGCCGGCTACGTCGTGCGCGACCCCGCCCGGGTGGCGTCCAACTGGCGCTCCCGCCGCTCGCTGGACGAGGAGCTGGCCGACCAGGGCATCGTCGGCATCAGCGGCATCGACACCCGCGCGCTGACCCGCCACCTGCGCGAGCGCGGCGCGATGCGCTGCGGCATCTTCTCCGGCGAGGCGCTGGCCGACCCGGCCGCCCTGCTCGCCCGGGTGCAGCAGTCGCCCGAGATGAAGGGCGCCGACCTGTGCGCCGAGGTGGCCACCACCGAGCCGTACGTCGTGCCCGCGATCGGTGAGAAGAGGTTCACCGTCGCCGCGCTGGACCTCGGCATCAAGGCGATGACCCCGCAGCGGATGGCCGAGCGCGGCATCGAGGTGCACGTGCTGCCGGCCGACGCCACCCTGGAGGACGTCTACGCGGTCAACCCGGACGGCGTCTTCTTCTCCAACGGCCCGGGCGACCCGGCCACCGCCGACCACCAGGTCGCCGTCGCGCAGGGCGTGCTGGAGCGCAAGACCCCGTTCTTCGGGATCTGCTTCGGCAACCAGATCCTCGGCCGTGCCCTGGGCTTCGGCACCTACAAGCTCAAGTACGGCCACCGCGGCATCAACCAGCCGGTGCAGGACCGCACCACCGGCAAGGTCGAGGTGACCGCCCACAACCACGGCTTCGCCGTGAACGCGCCGCTGGACCAGGTGAGCGACACCCCCTACGGGCGGGTCGAGGTCTCCCACGTCTGCCTCAACGACGACGTGGTCGAGGGCCTGCAGGCGCTCGACGTGCCCGCCTTCAGCGTGCAGTACCACCCTGAAGCGGCCGCCGGCCCGCACGACGCCGCCTACCTGTTCGACCGCTTCGTGAAGCTCATGGAGGGCCAGCGTGCCTAAGCGCACTGACATCAAGTCCGTCCTGGTGATCGGGTCCGGCCCGATCGTCATCGGCCAGGCCGCCGAGTTCGACTACTCGGGCACCCAGGCCTGCCGCGTCCTCAAGGCCGAGGGCCTGCGGGTCGTGCTGGTCAACTCCAACCCGGCCACGATCATGACCGACCCGGAGATCGCCGACGCCACCTACGTCGAGCCGATCACCCCGGAGTTCGTCGAGAAGATCATCGCCAAGGAGCGCCCCGACGCGCTGCTGCCGACCCTGGGCGGCCAGACCGCGCTGAACACCGCGATCGCGCTGCACAAGGCGGGCACGCTGGAGAAGTACGGCGTCGAGCTGATCGGCGCCGACGTCGAGGCGATCAACAAGGGCGAGGACCGCGACCTGTTCAAGGCCGTCGTCGAGGCCGTCAACGCCAAGATCGGCTACGGCGAGTCCGCCCGCTCGGTCATCTGCCACACCATGGACGAGGTGCTGGCCGGCGTCGACACGCTCGGCGGCTACCCGGTCGTGGTGCGCCCCTCCTTCACCATGGGCGGCGCCGGCTCCGGCTTCGCCCACAACGAGGAGGACCTGCTCCGCATCGCCGGCCAGGGCCTGGCCCTCTCGCCGACCACCGAGGTGCTCCTGGAGGAGTCCATCCTCGGCTGGAAGGAGTACGAGCTGGAGCTGATGCGCGACAAGAGCGACAACGTCGTGGTCGTCTGCTCCATCGAGAACTTCGACCCGATGGGCGTGCACACCGGTGACTCGATCACCGTCGCCCCGTCGATGACCCTCACCGACCGCGAGTACCAGATCCTGCGCGACATCGGCATCGCCGTGATCCGCGAGGTCGGCGTCGACACCGGCGGCTGCAACATCCAGTTCGCCGTCAACCCCGTCGACGGCCGGGTCATCGTCATCGAGATGAACCCGCGCGTCTCCCGCTCCTCGGCGCTCGCCTCCAAGGCCACCGGCTTCCCGATCGCCAAGATCGCCGCCAAGCTGGCCGTCGGCTACACCCTGGACGAGATCCCCAACGACATCACCGAGGAGACCCCGGCCTCCTTCGAGCCGACCCTCGACTACGTCGTCGTCAAGGTGCCGCGGTTCGCGTTCGAGAAGTTCCCGAGCGCCGACGCGACGCTGACCACCACCATGAAGTCCGTCGGCGAGGCCATGGCGCTCGGCCGCAACTTCCCCGAGGCGCTGCAGAAGGCGCTGCGCTCGCTGGAGAAGAAGGGCTCCCAGTTCAGCTGGACCACCCCGGTGGGGGACAAGGCCGAGCTGCTGGTCAAGGCCGCCGTGCCGACCGACGGTCGGATCAACACCGTGATGGACGCCATCCGGGCCGGTGCCACCGCGGAGGAGGTGTTCGAGGCCACCAAGATCGACCCGTGGTTCGTCGACCAGCTCTTCCTGCTCGACGAGATCGCCGGCGAGATGGCCGAGGCCGCCGAGCTGACCCCGGAGCTGCTGCGCCACGCCAAGCGGCACGGCTTCTCCGACCAGCAGATCGGCGAGATCCGCGGCCTGCGCTCCGACGTGGTCCGCGAGGTGCGCCACGCGCTCGGCATCCGCCCGGTGTTCAAGACCGTCGACACCTGCGCCGCCGAGTTCGCCGCCAAGACCCCGTACTTCTACTCGTCCTACGACGAGGAGAACGAGGTCGCCCCGCGCACCAAGCCGGCCGTGATCATCCTCGGCTCCGGCCCGAACCGCATCGGCCAGGGCATCGAGTTCGACTACTCCTGCGTCCACGCCTCCTTCGCGCTGGCCGAGGCCGGGTACGAGACCGTGATGGTCAACTGCAACCCGGAGACCGTCTCCACCGACTACGACACCTCCGACCGGCTCTACTTCGAGCCGCTCACCCTGGAGGATGTGCTGGAGATCGTCCACGCCGAGCAGCAGGCCGGCCCGCTGGCCGGTGTGATCGTCCAGCTCGGCGGCCAGACCCCGCTCGGCCTGGCCCAGGCGCTCAAGGACAACGGCGTGCCGATCGTCGGCACCCAGCCCGAGGCCATCGACCTCGCCGAGGAGCGCGGCGCCTTCGGCCGCGTGCTGCGCGACGCCGGCCTGCCCGCCCCCAAGCACGGCACCGCCTTCTCCTTCGAGGAGGCCAAGGCGATCGCCGACGAGATCGGCTACCCGGTCCTGGCCCGCCCGTCCTACGTGCTCGGCGGCCGCGGCATGGAGATCGTCTACGACGAGGCCTCGCTCGCCTCCTACCTGGAGCGGCACGCCGGTCTGATCTCCGAGCACCCGGTGCTGATCGACCGCTTCCTGGACGACGCGGTGGAGATCGACGTCGACGCGCTCTACGACGGCACCGAGCTCTACCTCGGCGGCGTCATGGAGCACATCGAGGAGGCCGGCATCCACTCCGGCGACTCCGCCTGCGCGCTGCCCCCGATCACCCTCGGCGGCTACGACATCAAGCGCCTGCGCACCTCCACCGAGGCCATCGCGCGCGGTGTCGGTGTCCGCGGCCTGATCAACATCCAGTTCGCGCTGGCCGGGGACATCCTCTACGTGCTGGAGGCCAACCCGCGGGCCTCCCGCACCGTCCCGTTCACCTCCAAGGCGACCGCCGTGCCGCTGGCCAAGGCCGCCGCCCGGATCTCGCTCGGCGCCACCATCGCCGAGCTGCGCGCCGAGGGCCTGCTCCCGGCCGAGGGCGACGGCGGCACGCTGCCCGCCGACTGCCCGATCTCGGTCAAGGAGGCCGTGATGCCGTGGAGCCGCTTCCGCGACATCCACGGCCGCGGCGTGGACACCGTGCTCGGCCCGGAGATGCGCTCGACCGGTGAGGTCATGGGCATCGACAAGGTCTTCGGCACCGCCTACGCCAAGGCGCAGTCCGGCGCGTACGGCGCGCTGCCGACCAAGGGCAAGGTCTTCGTCTCGGTCGCCAACCGCGACAAGCGCAACCTGGTCTTCCCGGCCCGGGCGCTGGTCGGCCTGGGCTTCGAGGTGCTCGCCACCGCCGGCACCGCCGAGGTGCTCCAGCGCGGCGGCATCCCGTCCACGCTGGTGCGCAAGCACAGCGAGGGCGAGGGCCCGAACGGCGAGAAGACCATCGTCCAGCTGATCCACGACGGCGAGGTCGACCTGATCATCAACACGCCGTACGGCACCGGCGGTCGCCTCGACGGCTACGAGATCCGCACCGCGGCCGTCTCCCGCGGGGTCCCGTGCCTGACCACCGTCCAGGCGATGGGCGCGGCCGTCCAGGGCATGGACGCGCAACTGCGCGACGAGGTCGGGGTGATGTCGCTCCAGGAGCACGCCGAGCTGATCAACGCCGGCCGCAAGTAGCACCACCGCAGTGGGGGGCACCGGAGCCGGATTGGTGCCCCCCACTTCCATGCCCGCCCGTCGCCCGCCGTCGCCCTTCAGCCGACGGGCTACGCCCGGGCCCTGAATTCCGCTGCCTGCTTTCGGAGTTGACCACCTTGTACAAGCTTCTGTTCGACCTTGTCTTCAAGCGGATGGACCCCGAGAAGGCGCACCACCTCGCCTTCTTCTGGATCCGGCTCGCCTCCTCGGTGCCCGGCCTGCGCACCCTGGTGCGGCTGGTCCTCGCCCCGCGTGACCGGGCGCTGCACACCCGGGCCCTCGGCCTCGACTTGCCCGGCCCGTTCGGCCTCGCGGCCGGCTTCGACAAGAACGGCGTCGGCATCGACGGCCTGGCCATGCTCGGCTTCGACTACGTCGAGATCGGCACCATCACCGGCGAGCCCCAGCCCGGCAACCCGGCCCCCCGGCTGTTCCGCCTGGTCGAGGACCGCGCGCTGATCAACCGGATGGGCTTCAACAACCAGGGCTCGGCCCGGGTCGCCGCCCGACTGGCCGCCCGCCCGCACACCAGCTCCACCCCGGTGATCGGCGTCAACATCGGCAAGACCAAGGTGGTCGAGGAGGCCGACGCCGTCGCCGACTACGTCAAGTCCACCGAGCGGCTGGCCAAGTACGCCGACTACCTGGTGGTCAACGTCAGCTCGCCGAACACCCCCGGGCTGCGCAACCTGCAGGCCGTCGACCACCTGCGCCCGCTGCTGGCCGCCGTCCGCGAGGCCGCCGACCGCACCACCGCGCACCATGTGCCGCTGCTGGTCAAGATCGCGCCCGACCTGGCCGACGAGGACATCGACGCGGTCGCCGACCTCGCCCTGGAGCTGGGCCTGGACGGCATCATCGCCACCAACACCACGATCGGCCGCGAGGGCCTGCGGGCCGACGCCGAGCGGGTCGAGCAGATCGGCATGGGCGGCCTGTCCGGCGCCCCGCTCAAGGCCCGCGCCCTGGAGGTGCTGCAGCGGCTGCGCGCCCGCACCGGGGGCCGGCTGACGCTGGTCTCGGTCGGCGGCGTGGAGACCGCCGAGGACGCCTGGCAGCGGATCATCCACGGTGCCGACCTGGTCCAGGGCTACAGCGCCTTCATCTACGAGGGCCCGTTCTGGTGCCGCCGGATCCACCGGGGCCTCTCCGCCCGGGTCCGCGCGGCGGGCTTCCGCAACCTGGCGGCGGCCGTCGGCAGCGCCGTGCGCAGCTCGTGACCCCTCTCATCGATACCGGCCTGATCGGTTCCGGAAATCCTGGAAAGGACGACATGACCCTCGCCCCGTTCGGCGCCCGCCTGCGCCAGGCCCTCGACACCCGCGGCCAGCTCTGCGTCGGCATCGACCCGCACGCCTCCCTGCTCGCCGCCTGGGGGCTCGGCGACGACCTCGCCGGGCTGGAGGCCTTCAGCCGCACCGTGGTCGAGGCGCTGGCCGACCGGGTGGCCGTGCTCAAGCCGCAGGCCGCCTTCTTCGAGCGCTTCGGCAGCAAGGGCGTCGCGGTACTGGAGAAGGCCGTCGAGGAGGCCCGGGCGGCCGGTGCGCTGGTCCTGATGGACGCCAAGCGCGGCGACATCGGCTCCACCATGGCCGCCTACGCGGAGGCCTTCCTGTCGCCCGCGAGCCCGCTGTTCTCGGACGCCGTGACGGTCAGCCCGTACCTGGGCTTCGGCTCGCTGCGCCCGGCCCTGGACCTGGCCCGCGAGCAGGGCTGCGGCGTGTTCGCGCTGGCGCTCACCTCCAACCCGGAGGGCGCCGAGGTGCAGCGCGCGGTCGGCGCGGACGGCGAGTCGGTCGCGGCGACGGTGCTGCGGCACCTGGCGGCCGAGAACGGGGACGCCGCGCCGCTGGGCTCCTTCGGCGCGGTGGTCGGCGCGACGCTGGCCGACGCGGGCGTGGAGCTGGCCATCAACGGCCCGCTGCTGGCCCCCGGGATCGGCGCCCAGGGCGCGACCATGGCGGACCTGCCGCGGGTGTTCGGCGCCTCGGTGATCAACGTGGTGCCGAGCGTCAGCCGGGACGTGCTCAAGCACGGCCCCTCGGTGGCCGCGCTGCGCGAGGCGGCGGCCCGCTTCGTGGGCGAGTTCGCGGACGCCGTCAAGTAGCCCCGCGGCCGGCCGTCATGTGGCGGAGCGTGGCCTGCGGATGTCGGCGGCCGTCGGCGGGTAGCCGGACGGTGACCGTCCGCAGTGTCCGCAGGACGGCGCGGCGGCACCGGAGTTGACGTGAGCGCCGTCACATCGACCCTGTCAAAGTTTCGCAATCGCGGTCATTTTGCCCCGGAAAGTCCTGGTCGGCCTTGGCTGACCAGGACTTTTCGTGTTCTTTTCCTGACGTGGCGCCGCAATGCGGGTAGTGTCCGGCGATAGGTCACCGGCGAGCCGCGAAACTCGTAGCTCCCGCAGGTCAGGGCCCTGTGGTTCCCCATTGGGCTCCCCTTGCGGACGGTGTCCTGCGTACCGAACCAGTCATAGCTCAATCCCTTCCTTCCACACCCTGAGGTGAACGGCGTGGCTCTTCCGCCCCTTACCCCTGAACAGCGCACCGCCGCGCTCGCCAAGGCCGCCGAGGCTCGCCGGGAGCGCGCCGAGGTCAAGAACCGGCTCAAGCACTCCGGCGCCTCCCTGCACGAGGTGATCAAGGCCGGCAAGAACGACAACGACGTCATCGGCAAGATGAAGGTCTCGGCCCTGCTGGAGTCCCTTCCGGGCGTCGGCAAGGTCCGTGCCAAGCAGATCATGGAGCGCCTCGGCATCAGCGAGAGCCGGCGTGTCCGGGGTCTCGGCACGAACCAGATCGCTTCCCTGGAGCGGGAGTTCGGCGGTGGCGCCGCCTGACCGTGCCCCCGTGGTCCCGGGATCGTCCGCGATCCGGGATAATCGGTGCATGAGTGAGCGTCCGCGGCTGACCGTGCTCTCCGGCCCCTCGGGGGTCGGCAAGAGCACGGTCGTCGCTCATATGAGGAAGATGTACCCCGAGGTCTGGCTCTCGGTGTCGGCGACGACCCGCCACCCGAGGCCAGGCGAGAAGAACGGGGTCCAGTACCACTTCGTCGACAACGACGAGTTCGACAAGCTGATCGCCAACGGTGAGCTGCTGGAGTGGGCCGAGTTCGCCGGGAACCGCTACGGCACCCCGCGCGCGGCGGTGCTGGAGAAGCTGGAGCGCGGCGAGCCCGTCCTGCTGGAGATCGATCTGCAGGGTGCCCGCCAGGTTCGCGAGTCGATGCCGGAGGCCCAGCTGGTCTTCCTCGCCCCGCCGAGCTGGGACGAGTTGGTCCGTCGGCTGACCGGCCGGGGTACCGAGCCGCAGGACGTGATCGAGAAGCGTCTGGAGGCCGCCAAGGTCGAGCTCGCGGCCGAGCCCGAGTTCGACACGACTCTTGTCAACACCTCCGTCGAGCAGGTAGCGGCCGAACTGCTAGCCTTGCTCGGTGTAGCCTGACCTGTCTGTCTTTTCCACCCTTTCGGAAGGTTTTAGCGTGTCCTCTTCCATGACCGCGCCCGAGGGCATCATCAACCCGCCGATCGACGAGCTGCTCGAGGCCACCGACTCCAAGTACAGCCTCGTGATCTACGCCGCCAAGCGCGCGCGCCAGATCAACGCGTACTACTCCCAGCTCGGCGAGGGCCTGCTGGAGTACGTCGGCCCGCTGGTCGACACCCACGTGCACGAGAAGCCGCTGTCGATCGCGCTGCGCGAGATCAACGCGGGCATGCTGACCGCCGAGGCGGTCGAGGCTGCCTGAGGCAGTCCCGTACTTTTCCGGAAGGGCCCGGCGGAATCGTTTCCGCCGGGCCCTTCGGTGTTTTTGCCGGGCCCTTCGGCCTTTTGATTGCGGGATGGGGCTGCCCGCCGAGGGGTGGGGCACTGTGCGGGTGGCAGCTGAGGGGCCGTAGGGTGGGCGGGTTCCAGATGAGGAGGAGAGCGGGATCATGAGTGCGACTTCGGACCGGACCGGGGTGGACGCCCCCCGCGTCGTCCTGGGCGTCAGCGGCGGGATCGCCGCCTACAAGGCCTGCGAGCTGCTGCGCCGGTTCACCGAGTCCGGCCACCAGGTCACCGTGGTGCCGACCGCCGCGGCGCTGCACTTCGTCGGCGAGGCGACCTGGGCCGCGCTGTCCGGCCGCCCGGCCGCGACCGAGACCTGGGAGCGCGTGCACGAGGTGCCGCACGTGCGGATCGGGCAGGAGGCCGACCTGGTGGTGGTCGCCCCCGCCACCGCCGACCTGATCGCCAAGGCCGCCCACGGGCTGGCCGACGACCTGCTGACCAACACCCTGCTCACCGCCCGCTGCCCGGTCGTGCTGGCGCCCGCCATGCACACCGAGATGTGGGAACACCCCGCCACCCAGGACAACGTCGCCACCCTGCGCCGCCGGGGCGTGATCGTGCTGGAGCCCGCCGTCGGGCGGCTGACCGGCAAGGACACCGGCAAGGGGCGGCTGCCCGAGCCGTCCGCGGTCTTCGACGCCTGCCGGGCCGTGTTGCGCCGCGCCGGGGCGGTCCCCGCCGACCTGGCCGGGCGGCACGTGGTGGTCTCGGCCGGCGGCACCCGGGAGCCGCTGGACCCGGTGCGCTACCTGGGCAACCGCTCCTCCGGCAAGCAGGGCTACGCGCTTGCCGTGACCGCCGCGGCGCGCGGGGCCCGGGTGACCCTGGTCTCGGCCAACGCCGAGCTGCCCGACCCGGCCGGGGTGGACGTGGTGCACGTCGGGACGGCGCTGGAGCTGCGCGAGGCGGCGCTGAAGGCGGCCGAGGACGCGGACGCCGTGGTGATGGCCGCGGCGGTGGCGGACTTCCGGCCGGCCGAGTACGCCACCGGCAAGATCAAGAAGGTCGAGGGGGTCGAGCCGGCGCCGGTCGCCCTCGTCCGCAACCCGGACGTCCTGGCCGAGCTGTCGGCCCACCGCCCCCGTTCGGGCCAACTGGTCGTGGGTTTCGCGGCGGAGACCGACGACGTGCTCGCCAACGGTCGCGCCAAGCTCGCCCGCAAGGGCTGTGACCTGCTGGTCGTCAACGAGGTCGGCAACGGCAAGGCCTTCGGTACGGACGTCAACGAGGCCGTCGTTCTGGGCTCGGACGGCAGTGAGACGCCGATTCCGGTGGGCCCCAAGGAGGCCCTGGCGGACGTGGTCTGGGACCTGATCGCGGAGCGGCTCGAATCGATCGGCGACTGATCGAATCCCGTTGGAGAACGGTCTTGATTCTTGGAAGCGGGTGACGTTCGGCGGAAGCAGACCGTTAGACTCCAGGAATCAAGTCTTTCCGGATGTCCCCGGTTCGCCGGGGGCCTTCAGTCAGCAGCCGCTGCAACCCCAGGGAGCGCTGTGTCTCGCCGCCTGTTCACCTCGGAGTCCGTGACCGAGGGACACCCCGACAAGATCGCTGACCAGATCAGCGACACCATCCTTGACGCTCTCCTGCGGGAGGACCCGACGTCCCGGGTCGCCGTGGAGACGCTCATCACCACCGGCCAGGTGCACGTGGCCGGCGAGGTGACCACCAAGGCGTACGCGCCGATCGCCCAGCTCGTCCGGGACAAGATCCTGGAGATCGGCTACGACAGCTCCAAGAAGGGCTTCGACGGCGCCTCCTGCGGCGTGTCGGTGTCCATCGGCGCGCAGTCGCCCGACATCGCGCAGGGCGTCGACACCGCGTACGAGGCCCGGGTCGAAGGCGATGAGGACGACCTGGACAAGCAGGGTGCCGGCGACCAGGGCCTGATGTTCGGCTACGCGTCCGACGAGACGCCCGAGCTGATGCCGCTGCCGATCACCCTGGCGCACCGCCTCTCCCGCCGCCTCACCGAGGTCCGCAAGAACGGGACCATCCCGTACCTGCGCCCCGACGGCAAGACCCAGGTCACCATCGAGTACGACGGCGACAAGGCCGTGCGCCTGGACACCGTGGTCGTCTCCACCCAGCACGCCAGCGACATCGACCTGGAGTCGCTGCTCACCCCGGACATCCGCGAGTTCGTCGTGGAGCCGGAGCTGAAGGCGCTGGCCGACCAGGGCATCAAGCTGGTCACCGACGGCTACCGGCTGCTGGTCAACCCGACCGGCCGCTTCGAGATCGGCGGCCCGATGGGCGACGCCGGCCTGACCGGCCGCAAGATCATCATCGACACCTACGGCGGCATGGCCCGCCACGGCGGCGGCGCCTTCTCCGGCAAGGACCCGTCCAAGGTCGACCGCTCGGCCGCCTACGCCATGCGCTGGGTCGCCAAGAACATCGTCGCCGCCGGCCTCGCCGCCCGCGCCGAGGTACAGGTCGCCTACGCGATCGGCAAGGCCGAGCCGGTCGGCCTGTTCGTCGAGACCTTCGGCACCGAGACCGTCCCGGTCCTCACCATCCAGAGGGCCGTCTCCGAGGTCTTCGACCTGCGCCCCGCCGCGATCATCCGCGACCTGGACCTGCTGCGCCCGATCTACTCGCAGACCGCCGCGTACGGCCACTTCGGCCGTGAGCTGCCGGACTTCACCTGGGAGCGCACCGACCGCGTCGACGCCCTGAAGGCTGCCGTCCAGGACTGACGTCCCGGGTCTTGAAGCGGCGCCCGCCCCTCCGGGGGTGGGCGCCGCTCACGTTTGTGCACACGGCTGATTTGTGCGCTGTGTCCGTGTGACCTGGTAGTACTGGGAGCGATGAGCAGCACAGGGGAGAACGGGGCCGCCGAGCCGGAGCAGCTGGCGTTCATCCGGGAGACGGTCAAGCGGGCCAAGCCCCGGACGTGGAAGGGCGCCAAACGGGCCGAGCACCTGCCGGTGGCCCGGGTCGTGGTGGACAAGGGCGTGCTCACCATCGACAAGTTCTTCGACTACGAGGTCCCGGCCGCCATGGCCGAGGACGCGCGGCCGGGTGTCCGGGTGCGGGTGCGCTTCGGGGCGCGGGTGGTGAAGGGCCAGCGTGAGGGCGGGGAACTGCACGACGGGTTCATCGTCGCCCGGCTGGAGAAGAGCGACTTCCCCGGCCCGCTCGCCCCGCTCGCCCAGGTGCTCTCGCCCGAACCGGTGCTCTCCCCGCAGCTGCTGCGGCTGTGCCGCACCGTCGCCGACCGGTACGCCGGGACGCTGGCCGATGTGCTGCAGCTGGCCGTACCGCCCCGGCACGCCAAGGCCGAGGCCGAACCCTCACCGTCGCCGTTGCCGCGCCCGCAGGCCCCGGCCCCGGGGGGCTGGCAGCGCTACCCGGCCGGGCCCGACTTCCTCGCCGCGCTGGCCGGCGGCGGGTCGCCGCGCGCGGTGTGGGCGGCCCTGCCGGGGCCCGGTTGGCCGTACGAGATCGCCCGGGCGGTGGCGGCGACGCTGGCCGGCGGGCGCGGCGCGCTGGTGGTGCTGCCGGACCGGCGGTCGGTGGCCCGAGTGGACCAGGCGCTGACCGAGCTGCTCGGGCCGGGGATGCACGTGGCGCTGGAGGCCGAGCTCGGGCCGCGTGAGCGCTACCGGCGCTGGCTCGCGGTCAGCCGTGGCTCGGTGCATGCCGCGATCGGCACCCGGGCCACCATGTTCGCGCCGGTGCGCGACCTCGGGCTGGTGGTGGTCTGGTCCGACGGCGACGGCAGTCACAGCGATCCGCGCGCCCCGCATCCGCACGTGCGCGAGGTCGCGCTGCTGCGCGCGGCCGAGGAGGGCGCGGCGGTGCTGCTCGGCGGGCACGCGGTGACCGTGGAGGGCGCGCAGCTGGTCAGCACCGGTTGGGCGCGGCCGCTGGTCGCGGACCGGGAGACGGTGCGACGGGTCGCGCCGAGGGTGCGCACCGTCACCGACCAGGACCAGCACCGGGACGCCGCCGCGCAGGCCGCCCGACTGCCCTCGGTGGCCTGGGAGGCGGCCCGGGAGTCGCTGGCGGCCGGGCATCCGGTGCTCATCCAGGTGCCCCGGCGCGGCTACGTCCCCCGGCTGGCCTGCGGACGCTGCCGCACCCCGGCCCGCTGCCGGCGGTGCGAGGGGCCGCTGGAGGCGCCGTCGGCGGACGCCTCCCTGCAGTGCGGTTGGTGCGGGGAACCGGAGAACGACTGGCACTGCCCCGAATGCGGCTCCTTCCGGCTGCGGGCGCAGGTGGTCGGCGCCCGGCGTACGGCGGAGGAGCTGGGCAAGGCGTTCCCGCGGATCCCGGTGCGGACCTCGGGGCGGGACGCGGTGCTGACCACCGTGCCGGACGAACCCTCGCTGGTGATCTCCACGCCGGGCGCGGAGCCGGTGGTCGAGGGCGGCTCCGGCTACGGGGCCGCGCTGCTGCTGGACGGCTGGGCGCTGCTGAGCCGGCCCGACCTGCGGGCCGGGGAGGAGACGCTGCGGCTCTGGCTGGCGGCGGCCGCGCTGGTCCGGCCCTCGACGGAGGGCGGGACGGTGGTGGTGGTCGCCGAGCCGTCGGCCCGCCCGGTGCAGGCGTTGGTGCGCTGGGACCCGCTGGGTCACGCCGGGCTGGAGCGGGACGAGCGGGCGCAGCTGCACTTCCCGCCGGTGTCGCGGATGGCCTCGGTGAGCGGGAGCCCGGCGGCGGTCACCGACCTGCTGAACCTGATCCGGTTGCCGGAAGGGGCGGACGTGCTCGGGCCGGTGCCGGTGCCCGCTCTGCGCGGGGAGGAGCAGGAGCGGGCGCTGCTGCGGGTGGCGCCCGGGCACGGGGCGGCGCTGGCGGCGGCGCTCAAGGCGGCGCAGATCGCCCGGATCGCGCTGCGGACGGCGGAGCCGGTGCGGGTGCGGGTGGATCCGACGGACATCGGCTGACGGTTCTCGGCGGGCCGGTCTCGTGGTTCTCGGCGGTCCGGTCCGGCGGCTCCTGCAGGCCGGTGGGGCGGGGTGAGTGGGCCACCCCGCCCCGGGTGGCCCGGGCGTGTGGAGCCCGGTCAGCCGCGCAGCGGGATGCCGGTGCGGTCGGCCTGCGGGCGGTCGATGGGGGTGCGCTCGATGGTGGTGCGCTCGATGGGGGTGCGCTCGATGGGGGTGCGCTCGATCGGGGTCCGGTCCACCGGGGTGCGGTCCAGCGGAACACGGTCGAGGGTGGCGCGGTCCAGGCCGCCCTGGCGTGCGGCGGGGACGGTGGTGGCCAGGCCGCCGCGTTCGGCGGGGGCGGGCAGGTCCTCGGAGCGGTCCGGGCGGCTCGGGCCCGGGACGGCGCCGCTGGCGGCGAGGAGTTCGCTGGTCGGGCGGCGCATGCCGTAACGGCGGTGCACGGCCTGCTTGGTGACCCCGAGGGCGGAGCCCACCGAGTCCCAGGAGAAGCCCAGCGACCGGTCGAACTCGACCGCCGCCGCGACCAGGGTCTCCACGCTCTCCCGCAGCTCCTGCGCCAGGCGCACGGTCGGCGCGGGCGCCCGTCCGTACACCACGAAACCGGCCGAGGTGCTGGGGCGGCGCGGTCGGTAGACGTTGCCCAACTGGGCGGTGAGCGTCCGCAGCGCGTCGACCTGGCGCCTCACCCGTTCGATGTCCCGCACCAGCAGGTGCAGGCTCGCCCGCGCCCGGGCGTCGTGATTGATCTGCTCGGCCATGGCCTACGTGCCACCTTCCGTACGGTTCATCGGCCGGGGCGCGGTGTCCCGTGCGCCCGGCCCCGGTCAATCTCTCTTGACCAACGCCGAAGCGGGGGCCGGGGTAACGCGGCTCGGCAGACTCGGGATATGCCGGAAACCGATGCGGCTGTCCCAGGACGGCCCGGCGGATCGCCCGGGAGGGTTGCATAGACTTGCGCCGAACCAGTCGTTGCCCGTATCCCGTGCCCTTACGGACAGGAGCCCGTACCCCGTGGCGATCCAGCCGATCCGTCTCTTCGGAGACCCCGTCCTGCGGGCCACCGCCCAGCCGGTGACCACCTTCGACAAGGAACTGCGCAACCTGGTCAGCGACCTCACCGACACCATGCTCGACTCCCCCGGCGCCGGCCTGGCCGCGCCCCAACTCGGCGTCTCACTGCGGGTGTTCACGTACCACGTGGACGGCGTCACCGGACACCTGATCAACCCCGACCTGTCGCTGAGCGAGGAGGAGCAGGACGGCCCCGAGGGCTGCCTCTCGCTGCCCGGCCTGCGCTACGACACCAAGCGGGCCTACGGCGTGGTGGCCAAGGGCTTCAACATGTACGGCGATCCGGTCACGCTGGAGGGCACCCAGCTGCTCGCCCGGTGCATCCAGCACGAGACCGACCACCTGGACGGCATCATCTTCATCGACCGGCTTGACCGGGAGCAGCGCAAGGCCGCGCTCAAGGCGATCCGGGAGACGGACTGGGGCGGCGGGCCGGCGCCGGTGGTCAAGGTGTCGCCGCACAGCACCTTCGGCGCTGCCCGCTGACCGTCCGGCGTGGCTCGCCGACGCTCCGGCCCGGCTCACTGGTCTTCGTTGGCTTCCTGAACTTCCATTTGCAGAAAGGCACTTGATGCGTCTCGTCTTCGCCGGCACCCCCGAGGTCGCCGTTCCCGCCCTGGAGGCGCTGCTCGCCTCCGACCGGCACGAGGTCGTCGCGGTGGTCACCCGCCCCGACGCCCCCGCCGGGCGCGGCCGCAAGCTGGTCGCCAGCCCCGTCGCCCAGCGCGCCGAGGAGGCCGGGATCGAGGTCCTCAAGCCGGTGAAGCCCAGCGACCCGGAGTTCGTCGCCCGGCTCACCGAACTCGCCCCCGACTGCTGCCCGGTGGTCGCCTACGGCGCGCTGCTGCGCCCCGGCGCCCTGGAGATCCCCGCGCACGGCTGGGTCAACCTGCACTTCTCGCTGCTGCCCGCCTGGCGCGGCGCGGCCCCGGTCCAGCACGCGGTGCTGGCCGGCGACGAGGTCACCGGCGCGTCCACCTTCCTGATCGAGCAGGGCCTGGACTCCGGCCCGGTCTACGGCGTGATCACCGAGGAGATCCGCCCGGGCGACACCAGCGGCGAACTGCTCACCCGGCTCTCGAACTCCGGCGCGCGGCTGCTCGTGGCCACCATGGACGGCATCGAGGACGGCTCGCTGCAGGCCGTGCCGCAGCCGGCCGAGGGCGTCACGCTCGCGCCGAAGATCAGCGTCGAGGACGCGCGGATCGACTGGAACCACCCCGCGCTGCGGATCGACCGGGTGGTGCGCGGCTGCGCTCCGGCGCCGGGGGCGTGGACGGAGTTCCGGGGCGAGCGGCTGAAGGTCACCGGGCCGGTCAAGCTGCTGCCGGAGTCGACCGAGCTGGCGCCGGGCGAGGTCGCGATGGTCGGCAAGAACAGCGTGCGGGTCGGCACCGGCAGCCACGACATCGAGCTCGGGGAGGTGCGTCCGCAGGGGAAGAAGGAGATGCGGGCCGCCGACTGGGCGCGCGGGGCGCGGCTGGAGGCGGGGGAGCGGCTCGGGCTCCCGGCCGGCGCGGAGGGCTGATGGGCGCCGAGGGGGATATCGTGGGCGTGATAACCACCGAAGCACTTTGAGGCACCTGTGACCACCCCCAGCGCCAAGCGCGCCCCCCGCCCGCACCGTCGGCCGAAGAAGGACCCGGCCCGGATCGTCGCGTTCCGCGCGCTGCGCGCCGTCGACGAGCGCGACGCGTACGCCAACCTGATCCTGCCCTCCCTGCTCCGAGAGGCCGAGCAGAAGGGCATGGACCGGCGCGACGCCGCCCTCGCCACCGAGCTGGTCTACGGCACCCTGCGACTGCAGGGCACCTACGACGCGATCATCGCCGCCTGCATCGACCGGCCGCTGAGCAAGGTCGACCCGCCGGTACTGGACGTACTCTCGCTCGGCGCCCATCAGCTGCTCACCACCCGCATCCCCAGCCACGCGGCCGTGTCGGCGACCGTCGAGCTGGCCCGGGTGGTGCTCGGCGACGGCAAGGCCAAGTTCGTCAACGCCGTGCTGCGCCGGATCAGCGCCCACGACCTGGACGCCTGGATCGAGCAGGTCGCCCCGCCGTACGACCAGGACGCCGAGGACCACCTCGCGGTCGTGCACTCGCACCCGCGCTGGGTCGTCTCCGCGCTCTGGGACTCGCTCGGCCGCTGGCAGCCGGACGCCTCCGGGCGCAGCGCGGTGGAGGAACTGCTGCGGGCCGACAACGAGCGGCCCGAAGTCACCCTGGTCGCCCGCCCCGGCCGGGCCACCGTCGGCGAGCTGGCCGAGGCGCTGCCCGAGGCCGAGCCCGGCCGCTGGTCCCCGTTCGCACTACGGCTCGCCGAGGGCGGCGACCCGGGTTCGCTGACCGCCGTCCGGGAGAACCGGGCGGGCGTGCAGGACGAGGGCAGCCAGCTGGTGGCGCTGGCGCTGGCTTCGGCACCGGTGGAGGGCCCGGACCGGCTCTGGCTGGACGGCTGCGCCGGGCCGGGTGGCAAGGCCGCGCTGCTCGGCGCACTGGCCGCCGAGCGGGGTGCGGCGCTGGTCGCGAGCGAGAAGCAGCCGCACCGGGCCCGGTTGGTGGCGCGGGCACTGGAGGGCAACCCCGGTCCGTACACGGTGATCGCGGCGGACGGGACGCGCCCGGCCTGGCGCTCCGGGGGCTTCGACCGGGTCCTGGTGGACGTGCCGTGCTCCGGCCTGGGCGCGCTGCGCCGCCGTCCGGAGGCGCGCTGGCGGCGCCGGCCGGCCGATGTCGCGGCCTTCGGGCCGCTGCAGCGGGACCTGCTGCGTTCGGCGATCGACGCCACCCGGGTCGGCGGCGTGGTCGGCTACGCGACCTGCTCGCCGCACCTGGCGGAGACCCGTGCGGTGGTCGACGACGTGCTGCGCGCCGAGGGCGGCCGGGTCGAGTGGATCGACGCGCGGCCGCTGCTGCCGGGTGTCCCGGCGCTCGGCGACGGGCCGGACGTCCAGCTGTGGCCGCACCTGCACGGGACGGACGCGATGTACCTGGCGCTGCTGCGGCGGACGGCCTGAGGCCGTAGCGACGGCCTGTATCTCCCGTACCCGCGTCTCCCGTACTTGCATCTCCCGTAGGGGGAGGTGCCAGGGTGGTGGCCGTGAACGGCGACGCGCACTACCTGATCGGTGACCTGGCCCGGCTGACCGGGCTGACGGTGAAGACCGTCCGGTTCTACTCGGACCAGGGGCTGGTGTCGCCGGCCGACCGCAACCCGGCCGGCCACCGGCGGTACGGCGCGGACGCCGTCGCCCGCCTGGAACTGGTGCGCACCCTGCGCGAGCTCGGGCTCGGACTGCCGGTGATCCGGCAGGTGCTGGAGCGCGAGCTCGCGCTGTCCGACGTCGCGGCGGCGCACGCCGAGGCGCTGGACGTCCAGATCCGGGTGCTGCGGCTGCGGCGGGCCGTGTTGGGCGCGGTGGCCGGGCACGGGTCCACCACGGAGGAGTTGACGCTCGTGCACCAGCTGGCCCGGTTGACGGGGGAGGAACGGCGGCGCCTGGTCGGGGAGTTCCTGGCCGAGGTGTTCGGTTCGGACGGTCGTTTCGCAGGGGTGGCTCGGTCGCTGACGCCGGAGTTGCCGGAGGACGCCTCGGCCGAACAGATCGAGGCCTGGGTGGAGTTGGCGCGGTTGGCGGGGGACGCCGGGTTCCGCGAGCTGTTGCGCGGGCTGGCGGCCGACGAGGCGGCGGAGAGCGGTACGGGCGGCCCGCCCCGGCCCGGACTGGCCGTACTGGTGTGGGAGTTGGCCGGGCCGGCGGTTGCGGCTGGGGTGGTGCCCACGTCGCCTGAGGCGGCTGGGGTGGTTGCCGAGCTGGTGGACCGGTACGCCGGGATGCTGGATGCCGAGGCGGTGGGCGGTTCGGTGCGCGCCCGGCTGCTGGCTCGGCTGCGGGCCATGGGGGATCCGCGGCGGGAGCGGTACGTGGAGCTGCTGGCCGTAATCAACGGGTGGGCCGCACCCAGGAGTTCGGTGCGGGTGCTGGACTGGGCGGTGCGGGCCCTACGCCTGTAGGGGGCGCGGGCAGTCGGTGAGGAAGGCGTGGGCCTGGGCGCGGAGGTGGTCGACCGGCGGGTCCTCGCAGATGACCTCCAGGCCGAGTCCGGTGGCCTGGCCCCGGTGGTAGTAGGACTGGTAGGCGAGGTACGGGCGGTGGTCGTCGGTCGGGTCGAGGCCGACGGCGAAGGTCGCGAAGTGGATCCGCTCGTTCTCGGTGCGCTCGAACTCCGTTCGGGAGAGCTGCCATTCGAACTCGTAGGGTTCGGGTTCGGCGGGCAGGTCGAGGAGGGCCTGGGCGAGTCGGCGGACCTCGTCCGGGTTGGCGAAGGGGAGCGACTCGGACCAGAGCGGCGCGGCGGCGTACAGCACCCAACTGCTGCCGTTGTGGCTGACGGTCAGTGCCCACTCGCCGTCCTGGTCGTGCCAGCGGCAGCTGAGGATCGGGTCCATGGTGCTCAACCTCCCTGTGGAGCGCGGCCGTTCTGCCCCCGTTCCCTCATCGTGGCACATCGGGCGCCTTGTCGGACCAGGGCGTGACCGGTCCTCGGGCGCCTTGCCAGGCCTCCTGCAGCGGGCGGTAGCCGAGCACGGTGACTTCGTGCTCGGCGAGCAGGCGGCGGGCCTCGGGGGAGACCAGGAACTCGTAGTCGGTGCGGCGCACCTGCCAACCGTCGTCCGGCCGGCCGTCCTCCGGGGCTCGGGGGTTCGGGCCGGTGGCGAGGCTCGGGTGGACGGCCCACTCGGTCAGGCCCGGCGGGAGGCCGGCGAGCAGACGGGCGTAGTGGGCGGGTTTGTCCTCCAGCGGGACGGCGAAGCTGTCGAGGAAGCCGTGGTCGACGACGGGCAGGCCGCGCTCGCGCATCCGGGCCAGGGCGGGCGGCAGCCAGACCCGCACCGCCAGGCCGTACTCGGCGCCCAGGGCCAGGGTGAGGTCGAGGATGTCCTCGCGGCCGCCGTCGGCCAGGCAGTGGAAGTCCAGGTGGGTCGGGGCGAGACCGGTTGCCGCGACCGCGTCGATCTGGGCGCGGAACTCGCGTTCCACGTCCTCCAGTTGCGCGCGGGCGAGCAGGGCGGCGCGTCCGGCGGGGGTGGGGGCGTACAGCTCGCCGGTGGCGTCGAGCAGGGTGGGCACCCGGTCGCGGGCGGCGAGCGGGCCCCAGCGCAGGTGGGGTGCCTCGCAGACCAGGGTGAGGTGGACGCCGAAGGGGATCTCCGGGTGGCGGCGCAGGAGCCGGAGCGCGTGCGGGGCCCCGGGGCAGGGGGTCATCAGGCTGCAGGAGGCGGCGATGCCGCGCTGGACCGCCTCGACGACGGCGAGGTTGACGGACTCGTCCAGGCCGAAGTCGTCGCAGTTGAGCAGCAGGAGGCGGGCGGTGGGCGGGTGGCCGAGGAGGCGGTTGGCGGCGGGGCCGTTCGGGGCGGTGGCGGCGGGCATCGGGCCAGTTTCCGCCGGCGGAGGGGGTGGGCGCGCGGGGATTCTCCGGTCAGTCCGCGGTGGGGTGCCAGGGGCGGTCGGGGCGGGTCGGGACCGGGGAGGAGGTGAGGCGCAGCCCGTACACCTCGCGGTCGTCGGCCGGGTGCGGGACGGGGCCGAGGTACTCGTGGCCGGTCAGGTGGCACCAGGCGGGCAGGTCGAGCGGGGCGGCGGGGTCGGTGGTGTGGATGTGGACCATCGCGCCGGCCGGGAGGTGGGCGATCCGGGCGCGCAGCCGGAGCAGGAGTTGGACGCAGAGCAGGCCGGTGCCGTCGACGGTGAGGTCGGGGACGGCGGTGGGAGCGGTCCCGCCGCGGTCGTGCGTCATGTGCTGTCCCTTGAGTCGGTCCGGGTCGGTGGTGCGTGTCCAGCCTAGGCGCGCGGGGTGTGACTGGCGGGTGGGGGGTGGTGGGCGGAGCCTGGGAGGGAGGGGGCCCGGTTCGGCGGGAAGGCTCGGGTTCCGGTTTCCGGGGGCGGGCAGGAGCGGGCATGGGTGAGACGGATGTGCTGGTGGTCGGGGCGGGGCCGGTGGGGCTGACGGCTGCGGCGGAGCTGTGCCGGCGGGGCGTCGCGTGCCGGATCGTCGATCGGCTGGCCGCGCCGCAGCCGTACGCCAAGGCGGTGGGCATCCAGCCGCGCACGCTGGAGGTGTGGGACGCGATGGGGCTGCTGCCGCGGGTCTTGGACGAGGCCGTGCCGTTGCGGGGGGAACTGGTGTACGTGAACGGGGAGGCCGGACCGCGGATCGAGCTGGCGCTGCCGGCGGAGGTGCCGTACGGGTTCGCCGCGCTGCCGCAGTACGCGACGGAGCGGTTGCTGGCGGAGCATCTGGCGGGCTTCGGGGCGGTGGTCGAGCGGGGTTGCGAGCTGGTGGGGCTGGAGGAGGGCGGCGGTGCTGTCCGGGTTTCGCTCACGACGCCGGACGGCGGGGAGGAGGTGTCGGCGCGGTACGTCGTCGGGTGCGACGGTGCGCACAGTCGGGTGCGGCGGGCGGTCGGGATCGGGTTCGAGGGGGACGCGTTTCCCGAGCAGTACATGCTGGGTGACGTCGAGGTCGACTGGGACCTGCCGGAGGGATACGTCGTGGGTTCCACGCGGGACGGCGGCGACGTGTTGGTGTGCGTTCCACTGCCGGGCCGGCGGCGGTACCGGATGTCGATGCTGGTGCCCTCGGAGTCGTCGTCCGTGGCGTTCTCCGAGTCGTCGTCCGAGGCGGCCGGGAGGGTGGCGCACGGGCTGGAGGAGGGGTGGGCGCCCTCCTTGGGGCACATCCAGGCGGTGCTCGACCGGCTCGCGCCGCAACCGACCACCGCTCGTGAGCTGCGCTGGTCGTCGGCCCTCCGGATCAGTCACCGGCTGGCGGACCGCTACCGCGAGGGGCGGGTCCTCCTCGCCGGCGACGCCGCCCACATCCACCCGCCCATGGGCGCCCAGGGGATGAACACCGGGGTGCAGGACGCGTACAACCTGGGGTGGAAGCTGGCTCTGGCGGTGCGGGGCCTGGCCGCGGACGGGCTGCTCGACAGCTACCACGCGGAGCGTCATCCGGTGGGCGAGGAGCTGGTCGGGCGTACGGTGCGGTATGCCCGGGCCGGTTTCGGCGGGGCGGGCGAGGACCCGGGGACGATGCTGCGGCGTGAGGCGCAGCTGCTGGTGAACTACCGGGGCGGGCAGCTGGCGGAGCCGGGGAGCGGTCCGGCGTCCGTCGCCGAGCCCGCCCCTGGCTCCGCTCCTGTTCCGGGGGACCGGGCGCCGGACTGCGCGGGCTTGGTACGACCGTTGGTGTCGTACCCGGTCCGGCTGTTCGACCTGCTGCGCGGCCCGAACCACACGTTGTTGCTGTACGCGGGGACGGGCACGGCGGCGCGGAGTCTGCACACGTGTGCGGAGGTGGCGCGTTCGGCGGCGTACGGCCTGCTGGACGTCTATGCGGTGCTCGCCCCGGAGGTCGAGCGTTTGTTGGGTCTGCTGATCCCGTGGGTCCGGGACACGGACGGGGCCTTTCGGGAGGCGTACGGGGCGGCGGTGGAGGGCGAGGTCTTCGTGATCCGTCCGGACGGGTACCTGGGCGCCCGGCTTCCGGTCGACGATCCGGCGCGGCTGGTCGCTCACCTGCGCCGCACGTTCACGGCTTCCTGAGGGCGGGCCGGTCAGCGGTGGCGGGCCGGTCAGCGGTTGAGGGGGGCGAGCAGGGTGGTGAGGGTGGTGAGGTCGTCGGCGGGCCACTGGGCGAAGACCTCGCCCGCGACCTGGCGGGCGGTGGTCAGCATCTCGGTGAGGCGTTCGCGGCCGGTGGCCGTCAGGGCGGCGTAGGCGACGCGGGCGTCGCGTGGGGCGGGCTCGCGGGTGACCAGGCCGATGCGCTCCAGCGGGGCCAGGCCGCGGGTGACTCCGGAGGCGGTGAGGCCGAGCGCCTCGGCGAGGTCGACCCGGCGCATCCGGCCACCGGGGGCTTCGCTGAGGCGCAGCAGCATCGTGAAGTCGGAGAGGCTGACGCCGTGCAGGCCGCTGAGGCCGGCGTCGAAGCGTTTGACGACGGACGCTTGGGCGCGGACCAGGCGCAGGGCGGTTTCCAGCGGGTCGGGCGTTGTGGGCGCTGTCATTGCCACCTCCTTGACTGCTCAAGTATATGCCCGTGCGGAGCCGTGAAGGAGGTGGCGGAGGGGGAGGGGCTCTGGTCAGCGGGCGGCGTTGGCGGCGCGGCGCTGACGCTTGCCGAGCGGGGCCTGGGAGAGGTCCTCGGCCTGGGAGCGGAGGTTCTTGAAGCCGTAGCCGCGGCTCGTCAGCCAGATCTGCGCCGCCTGCTCGGCCCGCTCGGTGGCCTCCAGGATGTCCTCCTCGGCCTCGCCTTCGTCGAGGAAGCGGAAGGTGAAGGCGGCGCGCGCGGAGAGGTCGTAGCTGAGGTGGCCCTCGCGGGTGAAGGCGGCGTGCAGCACGTCGTGTTCGGGCGCGGCTGCGAGGAGTTCGGCGCGCTGCTCGTCGGTGAGGCCGTCGAAGACGCCGCGCACCATGATGCGGAAGGTTCGGGTAGTCATCCCCCGACGATAGGCAGGAAGGGCGGTGGGCCGCCAATGCGATTCGGTGGGGCCCTGCCGCCGGGCGGTTCTGTACGGTCCCGAGGCCGGGCCGGTTTTGTACGGCCCCGCCGTCGGGCCGGGCGGCGGGGCCCCGGGGTTGTCAGCGGGCGAAGGGCCCGAAGACCGTGAAGGCGAGCCGAAGGGCAGGGGCCGAGGTGTCGTCGGTGGTGCCGACGGAGTAGACCAGGCGCTTGCTCAGGTCCGGGGTGGTGAAGAAGCCGCCGGAGTAGCCGAGGTCGTGACCGGTCTTGCCCCAGACCACCGTGCCGTCCTGCAACGGGATGGCCATCAGGCCGGCGCTGTAGCAGGCCTTGCCCTTGTCCGGCCCGAACTGGCAGCTCCCGGCGTCGCGGTAGGGCACCGGCTGCGCTGCGGCGTCGCGTGGCAGGGTGAGCAGGTCGTGCAGCTGCTGCGGGGGCAGGAGCTCGCCGTCCAGCAGGGCGCGCAGGAAGCGGTCCAGGTCGGCGGGGGTGGAGACCATCGACTCGGAGTTGCCGCCCTGCTCGGAGACGTCGGTCGGGATGTCGGCGTTATTCGCGAAGTAGCCGGCGAGGTGGGGTTCTGGCATGGCGGGCCGGCCCTCGGTGACCTCGGTGTGGCGCAGGTGGAGGGGCTTGAGGATGCGGGTGGTCACCTCCTGCTTGATCGAGTGGCCGGTCACCTGCTCGATGATCCGGCCCGCCAGGCGGTAGTTGAAGTTGTTGTACTGCTGCTCGGTGCCCGGGTCGAAGACCGGGCCGGCGGGCGGCTTGCCCTTCGGGTGAAGGGTGCGCTGGACGACCTGGTCGAGGGTCTCGATGTCGAAGCGCAGGGCGATCAGAGCGTCGTGGTCATGGTCCTTGACGTCCGGGCCCTCGACGGCCTGCGGCAATCCGCTGGTGTGGTCGAGGAGTTGGCGGACGGTGATCGGCTTGAAGTCCTTCGGTAGGGTGCCGGGCAGGTACTGCTGGACGGTGCCGTCCAGGTCGATCCGTTGCTCGGCGGCGAGTTGGAGCAGGACGGCGGCGACGAAGGTCTTGTTGATGCTGCCGATCCGGAAGGCGGCGTTCGGCGCGACCGGCTGCCCGCTCACCGGATCCCCGGCGGTGCCGCGCCAGGTTCGCCCGTCGACCGTCACCCGGGCGACCACGCCGGCGGCCGGGTCTCCTGGTCGGGTGGCTATCGCGGCGCCTAACGCGGCTCGGTCGGGGCTGTCCGTCGGGGTCCGGCCCTCGGCCAGGGCGGGCGTGGGGACGGCGGCGAGGAGCAGTCCGGCGAGGGCGAGGGCGCTGCGCTTGGTGATGGCCATGTGGTCTCCGATGTCGGCGGGGCGGGCAGCAGGGGGCACAATGCTCTGCCATGGAGAACACGCGTGTGACACCCGATCAGTTGCCCGTTGCCCGCGAGATCCTGCTGGACGAGCCGGTGTCGCCGGTGAAACCGACCTCGCGGGTCGAGGTGCGCAGGATCACCATGCCGCCGCGGTTCGCCGCCGGGTGGCACGTGCACAACGGGCCGGTGGTGGGCAGTGTGGTGGCGGGGACGGTCCACTTCCAGGTCGAGGGCGGGGAGGAGACCGTATTGGAGCCCGGTGAGGTGTTCCACGAGCCGGCCGGTGTGCCGGTGCGCTTCGATGCCGGGGCGGAGGGGGCGACCTTCCTGGCGTACTTCCTGCTGGCGGACGGCGAGCAGCCGGAGATCGCCCTGGTGGGCGGCGCATCGGTCGGGTGAGTTCGGATGGGTGGTGGGCTGATGTGTGAGGACCATGGTTCTCCTCGTCGGTTCCGGGCCGGTGGCCCGCTTCTGCTCGCGTCTGTGGGCTGGTTGTGCAGCGTGCCGACGCTGGTGGCGGATGAGGATGTACGGGCGGTGGTGAGCCGCTGTCAGGACAGCCCCGGTGCGGCGGTCTATGTGCTGCCGCTGGCCTGGACGGGCCTGCTGCTGGGAGTTGCCGCGGTTTGCTGGGGAGGCCGGCAGCTCGTCACCGCTGCGCGGAGGAAGGCCTTGCGGGTTGGTCTGGCGCACGCAGCGCTCTGCGCGGTGCTGCCGGTCGCGGCCGTTGCTGCGCCGCTCCAGTACGCGCTGGCGCAGACGGCCGCCCATGACACCGGGTACCAGCACAACAGGTGCTTCGGGCAGGGTCAGGCGGTGACGCTGTCGACGGAGTGGACGGTGTAGCCGCCGCGGGTGACGGGGGCGAAGGGGGCCAGGGCCATGCAGGTGCCGACGACGGGCTGGTAGAGGTGGCCGTCCTTGTCCACGTCCGCGTTGCCCACGCCCCAGGAGAAGCCCAGGCGGTCCTTGCCGTGGCCGTGGGCGTCGTAGATGCTCAGGCCTATGCGATCGCCGACCGTCATGCCGTTCGACTTGGTGATCACGGCGGTCAGGGTGGCGACGGGCCCGCCGGTGGCGAGGCAGTCGACCGTGGCGTCGGCCTCGCGGAAGTCGCCGGAGGCCGTGCGGTGGGAGAAGTGGACGGTGCCCCGGGCGTCGGTGGGGAGACCGTTGGGGAGGCCGGGCAGCGGGTGGCTATGGGGGGCGCCCTCGGCGTCGATGGTGAACCAGATCTCGTCGTCGGGCACGATGCCGTAGAGGATCCGGGCGGAGCCGGTGACCCGGGCCGGCCCGGAGGCGTCGCCGGAGTCCTTCGCGACGGCCGGGGCAGGGGCGGTGAGCGCCGCGAGGGCGAGCCCCGCGAGGGCGGCCGCCGTGGTGCGGGCGGCGCGGGTACGGGCGGTACGGGAGGTACGGGAGGTGCGGAACATGGGTGGAGACTCCCTTCTCCGGCGGCCTCGGTGGCCGCCGTCTCGGTGACTCCAAGACTGGTCGCTGACACCCTCTCCGCACATGTGCCGATCGGCATAAAGCGATCACCGAGTTTGCGGGGAGGCCCTGCCGATCGGCAGGGCCAGCGCGGGAGTTCGGGCCCCGGTTGCACCCGGCGCGGCAGCCGGGTGCAGACCGCCCCCCGTGGGGCGACGGACCTGGGGATCCTGGCGGCCCAGGACTTCGGCGGGGAGCCGGTCGGTGCCGGTTGAGCGGCGATATCGGCCCGTTGAAGGCCTGGGTGTCAGCCGATCTCGACGGTTCGGGCGCCTGGGATATGAAGGTGCGGCTGGGTGAAGGATCGGTGTAGGGTCCGCCGGTGACTGATGATCATGGGGGAGATGTGGAGGCCGTTTTCCGCATGGAGGCAGCCTCCGGCGCGGCGAACGACGCCGCCGAGAGCACGGCCGCCGAGGACACGGCCGCCGAGCCCGGCACCGGCGGCCGCGAGCCGCGGGTGGGGCTGCAGCTGGCGGCGGCGGTCGTGCTGGTGGGGGCCGTGTTCGCCGGGCTCTGGGTGGTGGCCGGGAACGGCGGGGACAGCACGTCGAGCGACGGGCCGGCGAAGTGCAGTCCGGCGCGGGAGACGGACTCGCCGAAGTACCCCGCGCTGTGCGCCGCGCTCAACCGCCCCGACCTGCCGGTGCTCGCGGGTGTGCCGAAGGAGCGGGTGCTGATCGCCCAGCCCGGGATGTCGGCGGCCCTCGGGCCGGGCCTGACGAAGGACAACTACGGCGCCGCGGAGGTGCAGTTCAGCGATATGTACGTCCAGGTCGCCGACAACCGGGACGTCGAGGTGGACGACTTCGCCAGGCCCGGCGACCCGACGGTCACGCGCACGCCCGTGCTCGGTCACAAGGCGCTGCTCTACCGGTCGCCCACGATGTCGTTCTCGTTCTCCCTCGGCGGTGGGAAGTCCACGACGGGCACCGGCTCCGACGCCCACTCCCTCGCCGTCGCGAAGAACCCGGACGGGACCGGCGGCACCTTCGAGATCAGCATCTGGCGCAAGGATTCCGCGCCGATCGACGACGCCGCCCTCTACCGGGTGGCCGAGGCGGTGCTGCCGGGCCTGCAGGGCTGGGTGGGTGTCCAGGCCGGCTGAGCGGCGATGACGGGGGGACAGGGGCGGACATGCTGGTGACGCTGACCGGCGGCGCCGGGGCGGGCAAGACGACGTTGGCCGGCGCGCTGGCGGTAGTCGCCGGCCCTGGCCCGGTGCGGGTGCTGCACGGGGACGACTACTACTTCGCCGAGCCGGGCTGCGGGCGCGGCGTGTGGGCGCCGGACGAGGGCGGGGCGCCGAGGCTGGACATGGGGGATCCCCGGTCGGTGGACGAGGGGCGGCTCGCCGTGGACGTCGACGCCGCGCTCGGGGAGGCCCGGGTCGTGATCGTGGACGGGCTGTTCGCCCGCAGGGTCGCCCCGCAGCGGCCCTGCCGCCGGTTCGACGTGTTCGTCGACCTCGCGGCGGACCTCCGGCTGGTGCGCAAGATCGAGCGCAAGTGCGTCGCGGGCGGCTTCCCGCTGGAGGTGCTGCTGCGGAACTACGTCGGGCAGCGGCGGGCCGCCCACGAGCGCCACGTCGAGCCGCTGCGGCGGGAGTGCGACCTGGTGGTCGACGGTGCGCTGGCTCCGGAGGTGCTGGCCGGGCTGGTGTGGTCGGCGGCTGCCGAGAAGGCCGAGCGCGGCCGCGATTCGTAACGGTCGTGCCGGTCAGAACCTCCCATGTGCAGGGGAGAGCGGGGTTTTCCCTGCTCTTTGTTTAGGATCTTGTCCTGCTCTGCGACGATCCGATGATCGTCGCCCTATCGCGGTGGGCGACGCGTCGCAGGGGAGAGACCGGCATGGCCCAGGGGCCCGAGGACAGTGTCGTCCGGGCGCGGACGAAGTGGCGAGCCAGGTTCGCCATGAGCAAGGAGACCTGGATGGTGGTCTCCGGCGGAGTACTGGGGGCCATGTTCGCGAGCATGGGCCTGGCGGTGCTGTTCGGCCCGGCGAACGGTTTCGGCGGCAACAGCCTCGCGTACATGGGCGGCCTCAGCATCCTCGGGCTGATGCCCTGCGGCGCCGGCCTCGTCTGGGCGCTGATCCACCCCAAGTACGGGTTCCCGTCGATCGCGGGTGGGGCCCTGCTGGGGCTGGGGATCTTCCTCTGCTTCGCCGGGGACGGCCTGAACGACTCCTGGAAGGCCCCGCTGGACCGCCCGTCCACGGTTCGCGCGGTCGGCAGCTGGACCAGCGGGGGCCTGGTGGTGCGGGTCCGGCCCGACGAGGTGGTGGCGTACCGCAGCGCGGGCGGGTCGGTCGCATGGCAGTGGACGCCGCCGGGCGAGGACTCGGTGTGCACGATGAGCCGGGGGATCGGACCGGGCGGCATCGGCCTGATCGGGCACTCGCCGCACGGCAAGCCGTGCGCGGCGGTGACGGCACTGGGCATCGCGGACGGCAAGGAGGGCTGGACCGCCACGGTGGACGCGCCCGGCCGGGACGGCGACTCCGCCGATGCGGGCCTGGTCGCGGTGGCCGGGACGCAGGCCGTGCTGCAGGGCACGGACGGCTGGCGGGCCGTGCGGCTGACGGACGGCCGGGAGCAGTGGCGCAGCGCGCCCGACGCCGGGTGCACGCCGCTGGAGGTCTCCGGTGGGGAGCTGGACGTGGTGACGGTCGCGCAGTGCGGCAACGCGGCGCCGGTCCTGCGGGCGCTGGCGCCCGGGGACGGGCGGGAGCAGTCGCGGGTCGTGCTGCCGGCGGAGGGCGGGCTGAAGAACCTCATGGTGGTGTCGGCCGAGCCGCTCACGGTGTGGGTCGATGCCCAGGCCGAGCGCGGCACCCACGCGGTGCTCAGCTACGACCGGTCCGGGAAGCAGCGCGCCTCGATACCGGTCTCGGGAGACGAGTACGACCTGGACGTGATGCTCGGTGGGGTGCACGCCTTCGACGAGTTCACCGCCCGGCCGCTGCTCGGTGGGGTGGTGGTCGGCGACCTGTTCATCGTGCCGGGCGAGAAGCCGGGCGACGTGAGCATCAGCGGTGGCAGCCACCCGAGCCGCACGGCCACCGGACGGCTGGTCGCGTACTCCCTGGCGGACGGCACCAAGCAGTGGACGGCGGGCCTGGACGACCAGGTGACGGGCGTCCTGGTGGACGGCGCCTCGGTGTGGGCGATGACCCGCGACAAGCTGACCCGGGTCGACGCGGCGACCGGCCGCCAGAGCCGTGAGCTGGACGTCAACGGCACGGCCTCGCTGTACCCGGTGGACCTGTCGGTCGCGGGGCCGGAGCGGTTCACGGTGGTGGCGGAGGACGGGACACGGGACGAGCCGCCGGTGCGGGGCATGAGCTGACCCAGCGAGGAGCCGGCCCTGCCCGCGAGCCGCGGGCAGGGCCGGAGAGCTGGTCAGGCGGTGAAGCGGGGGTCGCGGGCTTCGATGGCCTGGACGAAGGCGGTCCACTCGGCCTGGTTGAAGGCGAGGTGGGGGCGGTCGGGGTTCTTGTCGTCGCCGAGCCACACATCGCCGTTGTCGAAGCGAGCGATGATCACGCAGTCGCCGTTACCGTCCCCGGAGAAGGGAGACTTGGCCCATTCGGCGTCGGTGGGATTGTGGTCGTACGGGTCGTGCTTCTGGCTCACGTCAGCTCTTCCAACCTACGTTCAAGGGCGGCGATGGTGTCCTCCGGACTCAGCGAGCACCGCTGGACGCGGGCTATGGCCCGCTCGGTCCGCCGTACGTCTCGGCCGGTTCTACGCGGGAGCATACCGCCGACAGCTTCGATGAAGGCGAAGCCATTTTCTGGGTCATCGGGGAACCGCATAAGGGTGACTCCGGATGACAGGATGCCAGGCCGACCGGCACTCAACGGCACCATTCGCAGGGTCACGTTGGGGTACTGGGCGACCTTTATAGCATGATGGATTTGCCCAGCCAGTACCCCTTGGTCGCCTGCCACGAGTAGTGCGACCTCGCCGAAGTAAGCCTCGAATGTGAGTCGTGGCTCCTGAGTCAGCCGCCGCTGTCGGAGGACGCGGACTTCTGCGCCTGCCTCGACGCGTTCCTCATTCGGCGAGTCGAGGCCCGCTGCGATCATCTCCTTTGCGTAGGCCTCAGTCTGAACCAAGCCGGGGAACGCGGACGGGAAGTAGTTCCGTATCTCCGAGGCATCGGCTTCGAGAGCCAAGTACTCCGCGAACGCCGGAGTGATTGCTTCGGCGTAGTCCAGGTCTCGCCACCACTGCTGTGGTGGGCCAGTCGCAAGAAGAGACTCGAAGTCCTCTCGTTCTGGACCAGTGATCCCGGCGTGTTCGAGCAGCGTGGTCAGATCGGCGGCGGTGATCGGCTGTAGGCCTCGTTCGATTCGGCTGAGGCGACCGGCGCTCCACCCCTTCAGGCTGGCCGTCATCCCGCTGAGCGTCCTGTTGTTCTCCAGTCGCCAGGCGCGCAGCTCCTCCCCAAGACGGATCTGCCTGATCGCGGACAGGTCCTTGCTCAAGTGGCGCCCCTCCCTCCGGGTGTTGGACGACCAGTCTCGCCAGACTCCGGGCCTCGACTCAAGTTCAGATCAAGATCAATTAATTTCTTCCGGCATTGCTGTTGCGTTTTCGATTTCCACTCATCCACACTCAACGTGACGACACGGACACGCAGCTGACGTCGTGTCGAAGCGAAGGGGCACCCATGTCCGCGTTGAGCGCACCCGTTCTCCACACCTCCGAGCTCGTCCTCACCGACCACGCCGCCTCGGTCCGTACCGCCCGCCGGTACGTCCGGGACCAGCTGTCGGCCTGGGGCTTTACCGGTGACAAGGCCGACGACCTTGTCCTCATCACCTCCGAGCTCGTCACCAACGCCGTCGTCCACGCATGCCAGGGCCACGGCGAAGTCCGGCTCTACCTCCAGGAGTTCGGCGGCGACTGCCGCCTCGAAGTGTGGGACCCGCGCTTCGACCTCCCCCTTCAGGACCGCAAGCCCCGTCGCTTCCGCGAAGGCGGCCGGGGCGTCGAACTCGTCCGCGAACTCGCGCTCGACTTCGGCGTCATCACCCGCCGGGGCTCGGGTAAGCGCGTGTGGGTCCGCATCCTGCTCAACTGAGCGCCACAGAACGCAAATTCAGCAACAGACGAAGGGAGCCATCACTTATGCACCCCGCCGCGATCGCCTTCCGCAACCCCGCCGCCCTCCACGCCCGCTGCGACTACGGCCGCGTCCGCCGCCTCTACTTCGAGCCGGACTACGAGACCTGTGCCGTCGTCCCGGACTCCGCCACCTGGGAGCCCCTCCCCAGCGGCTACGCCGAGCGCTTCGCCCCCGGCTACTTCACCCCCGGCGCCGGTCTCGTGGAGCTCTTCAGGCTCCCCGATACCGTCACCGACCGTGACACCCTCGCGGCCATGGTCGGCACCCTCGGCGACCCGTACCCCGTCACCCTCGGCGACAGCGACGACCCGCCGGGCGAGCCGACCACCCACGTCCTCCCCGAGTCCGGCAAGCGTCCCGGCCTCCACGTCGACAACCACCAGAACCTCCCCTACGGCGAGCGCAGAAAGGCCCGGCGGCGACTCTGCGTGAACCTCGGCCCCGGCCCCCGCTACCTCCTCGTCGCCGACACCGACATCCTCTCCATCTGCCGCTGCGTCCGGGACCGGTACGAGGACCACCACCCGTCCACCGACGACCTGCGCATGTACCTCGCCCTCCACTGCCCGCTCCGCCTCCTGCGCCTGCGCATCGACCCCGGCGAGGGCTGGCTCGCCCCCACCTCCTTCCTCCCGTACGACGAGTCCACCGAGGGCCTGGACCTGCCTTCCGGTACGTCCTCCTGGCTCGGGCACTGGGAGCCGTACCTCTTCGACCCGCTGATCTGACCGTTCCAATCGCTTGTGTCAGGCTGGTGGGGGAGCACCGCCGAGGCCGGGAGGCTCGTGATGGCCGAGATCAGGGTGAACGGGGTGTCGCTGCACTACGAGGCCCTTGGCCAGGGCCCTGGAGTGGTGCTGGTGCACGGGTCGTGGAGCGACGGGGACTCCTGGGCGCGGGTGATGCCGGGCCTGGCCGAGTTCACCACCGTGATCGCGTACGACCGCCGGGGCCACAGCCGCAGCGAGGACCTGCTCACTCAGGGTTCGGTGCACGAGGACGCGGCCGACCTCGCCGGGCTGATTCAGGGGCTCGGCCTCGCGCCCGCCTTCGTCTGCGGGGACTCCTACGGCGCGCTGGTCACGCTCCGTCTGGCCGCCGCCCAGCCCGACCTGCTGCGCGGCATCGCCGTGCACGAGCCGCCGGGCAGCGGCATCCTGCTCGCGGATCCGGACCTGCGCCCGATCGGCACCGCGTTCGCCGACCGGATCGCCGCCGTCCGGGAGCTGCTGGAGCAGGCCGAATCCGCTGCGGCCGCCGAACTGTACGTGGACAGCCTGACCTTCGGCCCGGGTGCCTGGGAGCAGCTGCCGGCGCCGGTGCGGCACACCTACATCCGCAACGCGCCGACCTATCTGGACGAGCTACGGGACCCGGACGCGCTCGACCTCGACCTCGCCGGCCTGGCCCGGTTCACCGACCCCGCGCTGCTCACGCAGAGCGATGACAGTGCGCCGATGTTCGGCGAGGTGCTGGACCTGATCGACCTCACCCTGCCGAAGGTGGAACGGCACGTTTACGCGGGCGCCGGTCACGCTCCGCATCTGTCGCAGCCGGAGGAATGGGTGCGGGTGGTGCTCCCGCGCGCGTTGGCGTGAAGCAAGCCTGAGGGGCGCGAAAACCGGGGCACACGCCGGTGCATGCGCCTGCCGCTGTGCCACCCCTATCGGGCCGCCACCAGCTCCTCCCCGCGCGGCGTCCGCCGGTACAGCACCTCCCGCCCGCTGCGCACCCGGCTGACCAGGCCGGAGCGGTGCAGCACCCCCAGGTGGTACGAGACCGTCCCCGCGCTCAGGTAGTGCCGGGCAGCCAGGGATGCGGTCGTCGCCGGATCGATCAGCGCGGCCAGCAGATCCGCCCGGGTCGGCCCGAGCAGCTGCGCCAGCGCGGGCGTGGGTGTCTGCGGGGCGGCCGCCGGCGGCGCGATCGGGTACATCAGGGTTGGCGCCCGGTGGCAGCCGTCGACCGGATCCAGGATGACGTGGATCCTGCGGCTGACCAACGTCGGCATCAGCAGCACCATTCGGGCCGGCAGGTTCACCTCGAAACGGCTCTCCAGCTGGATCAGCCCATCCGCCCAGGAGAGCTGCGGCGCAAGAGAGTTGAACAGAGCTCCGGAACCGTGTCGAGCGAGGAAACGGCCCCGCTGGTCGATCTCGGCGTCCAGCACCGCCCGGGCGTCCGGCCAGTACGGCGCGAGCGCCGCCTCCCAGTAGCGGCCCAGCTCGTCCGCGATCCGCTCGACGAAGTAGCGCGGGCCGCGCTCCAGGGTGCACAGCACCACATCCGAGATCTGGCGGCCGATCAGATTGGCTTGGGAAAGCCCGCGTTGGACGGTCTCCAGCTCCGCCAGCACTCGCTCGGGGTCGGTGCGGCGGACGGCCTCCAGCTGCTCCGCGACCGTCGGGTCCGGCCCGGAGGGGTGGGGGGAGAGGAAATCGGGGATGTAGCCGCCGTCCTGTTCCAGGGCCAGCCCCGCCAGCAGCTCCAGCTTCTCCCGGCGCAGCACCCGGCGGGTGCGTCCGACCCAGGCATACGGCCCGGTGCGGGAGTTGAGCGAGGAGGCCATCAGGGTGTTGACCGCTTCGTGCAGCGGTGAGACCGCGAAGCGGGTGCGGGCGAGCCCGGCCGAGTCGATCGTGAGCCGGATCACGGCGTCCTTCCCCCTGTCGGCCTCTTGGACTGTCGGACTGTCAGGCCGTCGACCTGACCGGGCTTATTCGGCTTTCGGCACCCGACGTTTCGACGCTGGTCGAATCCTGGCACGAATGCTCGCGTTCGAAGCCCCCCGGGCCCAAGCTGGCTCCGTGACCGCGTCAGCACGGACGCGGCGCGACCGGAAGGACGAACATGACGAGCACGCGCGGCCGCATCGCCGCCCTGTTGGGCGCCGTCGCGGTGGTCGCCGGCACCACCGTGGCCACCCCCGCCGTCGCGGCGCCGGCCGAACCGGCCCGGCACGGCGGCGGGATCGCCGGGCAGGCACCCTGCCAGGGCGCGCCCGAATTCACCTGCGGGACCATCACCGTGCCGCTCGACCACGGCGGCGCCGTCCCCGGCACCCTCCAGCTCGACGTGGCGATGACCGGGAACACCGACGCCCCCAAGGGCGACCTGCTGTTCCTCACCGGCGGCCCCGGTCAGCCCGGCGTGCCGCTGATCCGGCGGATCGCGAGCAAGATCGCACCCGTCCTCAAGGACTACCGCCTGGTCATGTTCGACCAGCGCGGCACCGGCGAGCGGGCGCTGCGGTGCCCCGGGCTGCAGGAGGACATGGGCTCCTCCGACCTCACCCCGCCCCGCAAGCAGTCCATCACCGACTGCGGGGCCGCCCTCGGCCCGAACGCCCGCTTCTACAGCACCGCGGACACCGTCGGCGACATGGACCTGCTGCGCCAGTCCCTCGGCGACCACCGCCTCACCATCGACGGCGTCTCCTACGGGACCTTCGTCGCCGAGCGGTACGCGCTCGCCCACCCGGCGCACGTGGAGCGGCTGGTGCTCGACTCGGTGGTGCCGCAGGGCGGCTACGACCCGATGGACCTGGTCGCGCTGCCCGCCACCGCCCGGGTGCTGCGCTCCGCCTGCCAGGCCACCGGCTGCACCACCGACCCGGCCGCCGACCTCGCGACCACCGTGCAGAAGTACGGCAACGGGCCGCAGATCCTGGACGCGCTCACCAGTTACGAGTTCGCCGACCCCAACTACGGCGGGGTGCCGGAGGCCCTGCACGAGGCTGCAGGCGGGCACCCGGAGAAGCTCCAGGCCTTCATCGACGAGGTGCACAAGAACGATGCCGCGCCGGCCGAGGCGCTCAGCCAGGGCCTGCACGCCGCCACCCTGTGCGCCGACGGGCGCTACCCGTGGGGCAGCTCGGACACCCCGGTCGAGGGCCGGGCGGCGGCGCTGGAGGAGACCAGGCAGGACCTGACCGCCGAGGAGACCTGGCCGTACGACCCGGCGACCGCGACCGGGCTGGGCAGCCTGCTGGTCTGCCTGGACTGGCCGCGCGAGCAGGTGCCGCCGCTGCCGCCGGCGCACCGCAAGTTGCCCAACGTGCCGGTGCTGCTGCTCGGTGGTGACCGGGACCTCTCCACCCCGTACGAGTGGCTGTATCAGCAGGCGGAGCTGGCGCATGACCCGGAGGTCGTGATCGTCCCGGGGGCGGCGCACTCGGTGCAGACCCGGGCGGCCAACCCGGTCGGGCGGCAGGCGGTCTACGACTTCCTGCTCAAGTAACGGTCGGCGGCGGGCCGTTCCGCACAGGGGACGGAACGGCCGGTCGCCGCCTCAGGGTTCCCGCCTCAGAGTTCGGCCGCACCCCAGCCGTCGTCCGGCAGGGTGGGGTCCGGCTCGGGGCAGTCCACGTGGTCGTAGCTCCACAGTAGGGCCTTGTGCAGCACCCACTCCTCCAGCGGGGGTTCGTCGTAGGCCTCGCGATCGGTGAGGACCAGCGTCACGCGGACCTCCTCGGCCGGCGAGAACTCCAGGTTCCGCTGGTTGGGGAGGTTCTCGTACGTCACCGTCTGCCAGGCGCAGCCGGCCGCGGTCAGTGCCGCGGTCAGGGCCGTCTCGCCGATCCGGGTGTCCAGCGTCACCGACTCGCCGCCCGGCAGCGGGAGTTCGAGTTCGCCGTGCCAGATCGGTAGGGACAGCGAGCGGAGCTGCCGGCAGCGGCAGACCACCGTCTGCACGTCGCCCCAGCCGAAGTGATGCGGCCAGCGGGTGTCCCGATGAATCCGGCCGCCGTCCCACGGTTCGCCGTAGCGGGCGGCGAGTTCGGGCAGCGAGGCGCCGCAGTACAGGTCGCCGAGGGTGCCGGTGGCAGCGAGCCCGGTGAGCCGGGTCAGGAAGTCCGTCACCCCAGGCACCCGCGGACCGCCTCGATCAGCCGGTTGGCGCGGGCGTCGCCGTGGCCGATCATCCGGTTGGCGACGTACGCGAAGCCGACGCCGAACTCGTCGTCGCCGAAGGCGAACTGGCCGCCGGAGCCGTCGTTGCCGAAGCTGCGCGGGCCGAGCAGCCGGCGGAAGGCCGGGGAGTCGAGCAGCAGGCCGGAGCCCCAGCGGGCGCCCATGTCGAAGCCCAGGAAGCCCTGGCCGGAAGAGAGTTCGCACACCGCGTCGGTCACGGTATCCGGCGAGAGCAGCCGCTCGCCGCCGTCCAGGCCGGTGACCGCGGCCGCGTACAGGCCGGCCAGTCCGGTGGCGGAGGCGACGGCACCCGCGCCGGGCAGCTCGATCGCGTGCAGGGACGGGTCGTTCCAGCCGTGCGGCACGTCCAGGCCGGGGAAGACCAGGGCGCCGTTCATGGTCACGATCCGGGTGAGCAGGTGCTCCGGGCCGGGCATCGGGCGGCGGCCTTCGGCCTCCACCAGCCGGGCCAGGCGGGGGAGTTCGCTCTCCGGCAGGCCGATCCAGAGCGGCAGGCCGAGCGGCTCGGCGAGCTCCTTGCGCAGGAACGCGCCCGGGGTCAGGCCGGTGACCCGGCGGATCACCTCGCCGACCGCGAAGCCGAGCACATGGCCGTGGTACTCATAGGTCGTCCCCGGCTCCCAGAGCGGCTCCTGCTCCTCGATCGCGCGGATCACCGGCTCCCAGGCGGCGATCTCCTCGAAGGAGAGCACCGCGTCCAGCGCCGGGAGGCCGGCCCGGTGGCCGAGGATCATCCGGGTGGTGATGTCCCGCTTGCCGTGGCGCGCGAACTCGGGCCAGTAGCGGGCGATCGGGGCGTCCAGGTCGAGCCGGCCCTGCTGGGCGAGGAGCAGGGCGCTGATGCTCACCGGGCCCTTGGCGCAGGAGAACACCGGCACCAGGGTGTCCTGTGTCCAGGCCCGGCCGGTGCGCGCGTCGGCGGTGCCGCTCCACAGCTCGACCACCTTGCGGCCGTCGACGTACACCGTGACCGCGGCGCCGAGCTCGGGGAACTCCTCGAAGTTGGCGGCGAAGACGTCCGCGACCGCGCCGTAACGCTCGTCCGCCCACCCTTGGTACTGCCGCATGGTGCGTGTCCGCCCTTCCCTGGCCAAGATCACTGACCGGACCACGGTACGGGGTCGGCGCGGCCGCGACGAGTGATTTCACCGGGCTGGGGCGAATGGGGCGGATGTGACGGCCCGGGACACCCAGCTGCCCCGGGCCCGCATCATCGGAGCCGGACGGGGCGCAAGACCTCCTCGGCGGGCCTGGCAGGTGCCGGATGTGCCTGGGCGCTGACCTGGGGGATGGCCACGAAGGAGGGGGCGGGGCTGCCGTTATGCTGTTCGGCGGTCCTCGGCCGTACGGCAGGACATCGGGGGAGGGAGTCGGGGGAGAAACATGAGTGACGGCGCCGCCGGAACAGGATTCAGCGCCTGCTTGGAGAGGCGTGGGGACGCGGGGTTGACGCAGCGGCACCACGGAGGGTGACGGTGGCCGACCACGACTTGCACCCCCTCGGTGAGAAGCCGGGCAGCCAGCGACAGCAGGTGGAGCGGCTGAAGAAGACCATCGACGAGTCCCATGGCATGTGGGGCGCGGGCGACTTGAAGTACGCCGTGCACGACGCCTTGCAGCTGTCCGCCCCCAAGGGGGACTCCGGCAAGATCGGTGACCTCGCCGCCGCGTACAACACGGCGGTCGGCCAGATCGACGCGATCCAGATGAAGGTGGCGCGGGTCGGCAGCCAGCACCTGCCCGACGCCTGGACCGGGCAGGTCGGCGAGAAGGCCGCCGAGGTGGTCAAGGCCTCCGCCGACGATCTGACGCGCTGCCGCGACGCGCTGGAGAAGGGCCGACTGCACCTCAAGACGCTGGCCACCGCGCTGAGCGAGGCGCAGACCCTGCACGGGCAGGGCGCCGCGCCGCTGAGCGAGGCGCTGGAGCTGCTGCACGACATCACCGTCAGTGGGGCGCCGGACCCGATCCACTGGGACGACGACAAGATGCACACGGCCCACGCGAAGGCGAAGGACGGCATCAAGTCGATCTACGACGCCGCGGTGAAGGCCGAGAACGCGGGCCGCGCCGCCGCCCGTGAGCTGAACGCACTGGCCAACAAGGCGCTGGCGGGCAAGTTCAAGAACAAGGGCCTGGGCGCGGAGGACAAGCTGGTCCTCGTCGACGCCACCGTGGCCGGCAAGCAGGAGTACGGCGGCATCCTGACCGAGGCCAACGCCACCCGCGCCGCCCAGATCATGGACCGGATGAGCGACGCCGACCGGGCCCGCTTCGACCAGCTGCTGGCCGGGACCAAGTCCCCTGAGGAGCGCGCCTACCTGATGAAGGCGCTGGCCGCCGGGCACGGCTACGACGAGATCAAGGCCTTCGACGACCAGATCCACGCGCACGGCGACGACCCCGCCTGGCTCGCCGAGCGGATCTCCCCGGTGCAGCTCGACGCGGTCTCCCCCGGTGATGCGCTCACGGGCTACCAGGGCGTCAAATGGGACCAGGGCAATCATGGGACCTGCGTGCCCGCTTCGACAGTGACCGCCCGGGCGATGGTCGACCCGCTGTTCGCCTTCCAGCTCACCACCGGCGGCCACCCCGGCGACCCGACGTACGACAACGGCAAGGCCGCGTACGACCGCTGGCTGAAGGAGACGGACCGCGTCCACGACAAGCGCGGTTGGTGGCACAAGTGGACCGACGGCATGCTGGACTACGAGTCCAAGGACGTCGCCAACGATGAGATCGGCGCGCACACCGGCGCCGACTACAAGAACGTGGACCTCGACAGCCGGGACCAGCGCCAGAACGTGCTGGCCGAGATCGAGCAGAAGGTCGACGAGGGCAAACCCGTGCCGATCTCCGTCAACAGCGGCCACTGGTACAAGCCCGGTAGCCACCAGATGGTGATCATCGCGCACCGCGGTGACCTGCTGGAGCTCTACAACCCGTGGGGCGGCACCAGCTGGGTCAGCGAGAGCGACTTCGTCAACAGCCAGATGCAGGGCGCGTCCGACGACAGGTTCCCTGCCGTCTCAAGCGTCCGAATGCCCAAGTGAGGCCTGAATTGAAGACCCCACAGCCCCGGCGCGGCAGCCGTGCGGCCAAACGCCGGATCCTCCTGGTGCTGACCGCGCTGCTGGCCGTCGCGGGCGTCGTCGGCGCGGTGGCCGTCCACCGGATGACCACCGGAAGACTCGACCACGGCACGGTGTTCACCGAGTCCTCGGGGCAGCTCACCGTCAAGCCCGGCGAACTCTTCTCGATCGAGGTGTTCGGATACCAGGGGGGACGCGAGACCTGGACCGTCGCTTTCCCGGGCCCCGACCCGGCCATCGTGCAGCCGTCCGGAGACGAGTACGTCGACAACGTCGGCATCGAGGACCTGGCCGGCTTCGTTCTGATCGGCAACCGCGGCTCGGGCGGTCACTACTACTTCACCTTCCGTGCCCGGAATTCCGGCCGGACCACCATCGCCGTGCACGCCGGGTACAGCGGCCACAAGTCCTTCGGCGGGTCCGACCAGACCAAGCGTGAGTTCACCGTCGACGTCCGCTGAGCGGGCGGTGGCGGTGGCGGTGGCGGTGGCGGGGCCGGATCCGGAGCCGGGAGGACGCGTCACACCTTCGCTGTCGCCCGGTGCGGCCAGGCGCTGAGCGCCAGTGCCGTGCCGATGCCGACGAAGGCCGCGGCCCCGGCCGGGACCACCCAGCCGGTGAGCGGGTGGTTGCCGTCGTCGCGGCCGAGCGCGCCCAGCAGGGCGGTGAGCAGGCCGTACGGGATCAGCAGGGTGCCCGCCCAGGCGGCGGCGAGCAGCAGACGGCGGAGCGGGCGGAGGCGCGGTGGGCGGTGGGCCAGGACGGCGGCGAGGGCCAGGCCGGTCAGGGCCAGCACGGCGGTGAAGTCGACGCCGTGGTGCTCCAGCCAGATCAGGGCGGTGGGTGCGTCGTTGCGCCGGAACTCGTCGGCCATGTCGAAGCTGTCGGCCAGCCCAGCCCGGCCGCCCGCCGCCCAGTACGACTTCAGGGCGATGTAGGGCAGGGCGAGACTGCTGGCCAGGGTGACGGTGCGCAACCGGTGTCGAGTCATGTCCGCTCCTCGGGGTTCGATGTCCCAAGCCTGGTCGACCCGGCTCCGGTTGGCGTCCTGCCCGGGGTGGGGTCGTTTCCCCCCGGCGGGGGAGGTGCGCGTCGGGACGGCTAGCGGGGCGCGGGTGTGGGCAGGCTCGGTCGGACACGTATGCACACGTTGCACCGGATGAAGGAGCGCATGATGGCCGCAGTGCACGAATCCGTCCTCGACGCGATCGGCGGGACGCCGCTGTTCCGCCTCGCCCGGCTGGGCGCCGGGATCGCCGCGCCGATCTACGCCAAGGCGGAGTTCCTCAACATCGGCGGCAGCGTCAAGGACCGTGCCGCGTTGTCGATGATCCTGGCTGCCGAGCGGGAGGGCCTGCTGCGGCCGGGCGGGACGATCATCGAGGCGACCTCCGGCAACACCGGTATCGGGCTGGCCATCGTGGGCCGTCAGCGCGGGTACCGGGTGATCGCCGGGGTGTCGGACAAGTCGGCGTCCGAGAAGTCGGACATCCTGCGGGCGTACGGCGCCGAGGTGGTGCTGGCGACGACTTCCGTGGCGCAGGAGGATCCGCGGCACCTGTTCAACGTGGTCAAGCGGCTCACCGAGGAGATCCCCGGTGCCTGGCTCGCCAACCAGTACGACAACCTGGCCAATCCCGACGCCCATGTCCGCACCACCGGCCCCGAGATCTGGGAGCAGACCGGAGGCCGGGTGACCCACTTCGTCGCGGGCGTCGGTACCGGCGGCACCGTCACCGGCACCGGCGGGTACCTGAAGGAGGTGTCCGGCGGTGCGGTGACCGTGATCGGCGCGGACCCGGAGTCCTCCTCGTACGGCGGCGGGGACGGCAGCCCGTGGTTCGTCGAGAGCATCGGGCACTTCCTGCACCCCGAGACGATCGAGGACCGCTGGCCGCAGGCCTACCGCTCGGAGGTGATCGACTCCTTCGAGCGGATCCCGGACCGCGAGTCGCTGCTGACGGCGCGTCGACTCGCCCGCGAGGAAGGCATCCTGGCCGGCCCGTCCTCCGGTACGGCGGTGGCGGCCGCGCTGCGGACGGCACGCGGGCTGGGGCCGGACGACCTGGTCGTGGTGCTGCTGCCGGACTCGGGCCGCTCCTACCTGTCCAAGGTGCACAGCGACGGGTGGATGCGGCGCTGGGGCTTCCTGGAGGAGCAGGGGGAGACGGAGGTGCGGGCGGCGCTGGAGGCGGCCGGCCCGATGGTGGCGGTCGGTGCGGACGCGACCGTCGGCGAGGCACTGGAGGCGCTGCGGGGCGCACCGGGCGGGGTCGCCCCGGCCGTACTGCCGCGGGCGGCGCGACCGTACGGGGTGGCCGACGCGGAGGTGCTCGGCTCGGTGTCCCGGGAGGTACTGCTGGCGGCGATTGCGGACGGCGCGGCCAAGTCCGACGGTCCGGTGCGCCCGCTGCTCGGGCCGGCCCTGCCGACGGTCGGGGTCGGGCAGCCGGCGGCCGACGCGCGGGCCGCGCTGGCGGGCGGGCACCCGGGCGTGGTGGTGCTGGTGGACGGGAAGGCGGCCGGGGTGCTGACGCGGGCGGCGCTCTCCTGAGTGGTCGATGGGCCGGTGATCGCTGGTCCGGTGGTCGCCGAGTCGGCGGTCACTGATCCGGTGGTCGCTGATCCGGTGATCGCCGAGTCGGGGGTCACGGAGTCGGCGGTCACTGAGCCGCGGGCGCCAGGATGGCGTGGATCACCCGGTCCAGGGTGCGGTCGAAGGCCTGGTCCGGGTCGGCGGGCGGGCCGGAGGTGGCGAACGCCTGGGCCAGGTGCGGGTATTCGCCGCTCATCGCCGCCTGGGTGAGGTAACCCACCATCTCCGTCTGCCACTTGGCGCCCGCGGCGGCCGTCTGCTCGTACTGGGCGAACTGGCAGATGAACCCGTTGAACAGCGCCATCGCCTCCATCCGCGCCCCGCCGGCCAGGCCGGTGGGGGCGGTGACGGCGAGAAAGTGGTCGGTGTAGCGCAGGGCGTTGGGGCCGATGCTCGGGCGGGCGAGCACCAGGGCGGGCAGCCAGGGGTGGCGGCGGAAGATGGCGAGCTGCTCGTGCGCGAGGCGCGCCAGGTCGGCCCGGACGTCGCCGCTCGGCTCGGGCGGCAGCCGGTACTCACCGCTGGCCGCGTCGAGCATCAGATCGAGCAGGTGCTCCTTCTTCGGCACGTAGTTGTAGAGCGACATGGTGCCCGCGCCGAGCGCGGCCGCGACCCGCCGCATCGAGACGGCGTCCAGGCCCTCGGCATCGGCGATCACGATGGCGGCCGCGGCGATCGAGTCGCGACTGTGGGCCGGGCGGGGGCCCCGGCCGGTGCGCTCGGGGCGCAGCCAGATCAGTTCGGGGGCCTCGGGGGGCACCGGTTTTCCGGGTCGCTCCGCACTCTCGGAGTCGGTGGGGGTCTTGCTGGACGGCACTGGAAGATCACCTCGCTCTCTCATCTTAGATACGTACGGCGTACGTAGTACGATGGCGTCCGCGCGCGCTTCTACGTACGCTGTACCTAGAGAAGGGGCAGAGCCATGTCCGACACCGCCCGACCCGCCATCGAGATGGCGGGCGTGGAGAAACGCTTCGGGTCCACCGAGGCCCTGCGCGGCCTCGACCTCACCGTCCCGGCCGGCACCGTCTGCGGCCTTCTCGGCCCCAACGGCGCCGGCAAGACCACCGCCGTGCGGGTTCTCGCCACTCTGGTCGCCCCCGACCGGGGCACCGTCCGGGTCGCCGGGCACGACGCCGTCCGCTCCGCCGAGGAAGTCCGGCGGGCGATCGGCCTCGCCGGGCAGCACGCCGCGCTGGACGAGGGCATCACCGGCCGGGACAATCTCCACCTCTTCGGCCGGCTGCACCGCCTCGGTGCGCGGCAGGCCCGGGCGCGCGCCGACGAACTGCTGACCCGCTTCGGCCTCGCCGAGGCCGGCGACCGGCTGGTCCGCACCTACTCCGGTGGCATGCGCCGGCGTCTCGACCTGATCGTCAGCCTGGTCACCAGCCCGCCGGTGCTCTTCCTCGACGAGCCCACCACCGGGCTCGACCCGCGCAGCCGGCAGGGGATCTGGGACACCGTCCAGGAGCTGGCGGACGGCGGCACCACCGTGCTGCTCACCACCCAGTACCTGGAGGAGGCCGACCGCCTCGCCGACGACATCGTGGTCGTCGACCACGGTGCCGCGATCGCCACCGGCCCGCCCGCCGAACTCAAGGCGGCGATCGGCGGCCAGGTCTCCGTCACCCTGGCCGACCCGGGCCAGCTCGGCGCCGCCGCCGTGGTGTTGTCCACGCTCTCCGGGGGTGACGCCCGGGTGGACGTGGCCGAGCGGGCGGTCACGGTCCTGACCCGGCCCGGGGCGAACATTCTGCTGCCGTCGCTGGTGCGGGAGTTGGATGCGGCCGGGGTGGTCGCCGAGGACGTCGCGGTGCGGGCGCCCTCGCTCGACGACGTGTTCCTCGCACTGACCGGGAAGCCCCGGGAGTCCGGTTCCGTCGACCTGGGGAGGGCCGCCTGATGGCCGCCACCGCACCATTCGCCTCGGGGCCGGCTGCCTCCCGTCCCTCGCCCGGCGGCCGGCTGGCGTCCGACACCTGGACGTCGATGCTCCGCGTCCTGCTCAACTACCGCCACTCCCCGGGCCTGTTGGTCGCCTCGCTGGGCGTGCCGGTGGTCATGGTGGTGGTCTTCGGGTACGTCTTCGGCAGCGCCATGCAGGTGCCGGGCGGCGGGGACTACCGGGAGTTCCTGATGCCCGGGCTGTTCGCCATGGTCGCCACCAACGGCATCATGCCCACCATGGTCGGTGCCGCCCGCGACGTCGGGCGCGGGGTCACCGACCGGCTGCGCTCGATGCCGGTCTCCCGCACCGGCCTGCTGCTCGGGCAGACCCTCGCCGATCTACTGGTCAGCGTGGTCGTGCTGGCGCTGCTGGCACTGGTCGGGCTGGCCGCCGGGTGGCGCGCCCGGCACGGCGTGGCCGACGCACTGGGGGCGTTCGCGCTGCTGCTGCTCTTCCGCTTCGTGATGACCTGGGTCGGCACGCTGCTCGGCCTGGCCGTCGGCAAGGAGGAGGCGGCCGGCCAACTCGCCGTCGTGGTCTTCCCGTTGGCGATGGTGACCAACGCCTACGTGCCCACCGGCGGGATGCCCGGCTGGCTGCGGGCGGTCGCCGACTGGAACCCGATCAGCTCCGTCGTCCAGGCCTGCCGCGAACTCTTCGGCAACCCGTCCGCCCCCGGCGACGCCTGGCCGACGCAGCACGCGCTGCTCGCCTCGCTGCTCTGGAGTGCCGTGCTGCTCGCGCTCTGCGGGCCGCTGGCCGTACGGAAGTTCGCCATGCACGGACGGTGACCCGCCGGGTCCCGAAATGTGCTGGACACCGGTGCCGGTGTGGTCTTGGGTGGGGCGCCATGGAGTACACCCACCTCGGCCGCACCGGCCTCACCGTCTCCCGCCTCTGCCTCGGCACCATGAACTTCGGCCCCCACGCCGAGGAAGCCGAGGCCCACCGCCTCATGGACACCGCCCACGAGCGCGGCATCAACTTCTTCGACACCGCCAACGCCTACGGCCGCGACAGCGAGGGCAACCTCAAGGGCCGCACGGAGGAGATCATCGGCCGCTGGTTCGCCCAGGGCGGCGGCCGCCGCGAGCGCACCGTGCTCGCCACCAAGGCCTACGCCGAGATGGGCGACTGGCCCAACGAGGGCAGGCTCTCCGCGCTCGCCATCCGCAAGGCCGTCGAGGCCAGCCTGCGTCGGCTGCGGACCGACCACATCGACCTGTACCAGATGCACCACATCGACCGGGACACGCCCTGGGAGGAGATCTGGCAGGCGATGGAGGTCCTGGTCACCCAGGGCAAGATCATCTACGTCGGCTCCAGCAACTTCGCCGGCTGGCACATCGCCCAGGCCCAGGAGGCCGCCCGATCCCGGCACTTCCTCGGCCTGGTCAGTGAGCAGTCCCTCTACAACCTGCTCGACCGCACCGTCGAACTCGAAGTCATCCCCGCCCTCCAGCACTACGGCCTCGGGCTCATCCCCTGGTCCCCGCTGCGCAGCGGCCTGCTCGGCGGCGTCCTGCGCAAGGAGCGCGAGGGCACCCGCGGCCGCAGCGCGCTGGGCTATGCGAGCGAGCTCTTGGAGAAGCACCGCGACCGCCTCCAGGCCTACGAGGACTTCGCCGCCGAACTCGGCACCGACCCCGCCGACCTCGCCCTCGCCTGGCTGCTCTCCCGTCCGGCCGTCACCGCCCCCATCATCGGCCCCCGCACCCCGGCCCACCTCGACGCGGCCGTCTCGGCCCTCGACCTGAAGCTCGACCAGAAGACCCTCGACCGCCTCGACGAGCTCTTCCCCGGCCACCAGCCCGCCCCGGAGGACTACGCCTGGTAGGCCCGGACCTTCGCGCCTTCCGACCCCGACTCCGGTCCGCCTCGCCAGGTCGAGACGGACCGGATCGTCGAGGGGGCGGACCGGACCGTCGAGGGGGCAGACCGGAGCGTTGAGCGGGTCCGGAACCTCGACGGGGCCGCGACCGCCGGGAACGGCTGTTCGCCCGTCCGGCGACGGCCTGGCCGGCTGTGGTAGCAAGTCAGACATGAGGGAGCGGGAGGCGTATCACCACGGGGCGTTGCCGGAGGCGCTGGTGACGGCGGCGTTCGAGGTGCTGGACGAGCAGGGGCAGGAGAAGGTGAGTGTCCGGGAGGTGGCGCGGCGGGCGGGGGTGTCGGCGGGCGCGCCGTTTCGGCACTTCGCGGACCGGCAGGCGCTGTTGACCGCGCTGGCGGACCGGGTGCTGGCGGACTTCGTGCGGTGGCAGGAGGCGCAGGTAGCGGCCGCCGAGGCGGTCGGCGGGTCGGCGATGCGGGCGCTCGGGCTGGGGTTCGTCCGGTACGCGATGCACCATCCGCGGCGGTTCGAACTGGTGCGCTCGCGGGTGTTCACGGCCACCCGGGATCCGGAGCTGCGGGAGCGGCTGGAGGGCATCGACCGGGCGTTCACCGGGCTGATCGTGGCGGACCAGCAGGCGGGCCGGCTGGGACCCGGCGATCCGGAGTTGGTGCTGCTGTCCGGGCAGGCGCTGGTGTACGGGCTGGCGCAGATGATCGTGGACGGGTACCTGCCGGCGGCGAAGGCGGAGGAGCTGGTCGTCCAGGTGCTGGACACCTTCCGCCAGGGGATCGCCAACAGGCCTGATAAATAGCGTAGTTGTGGCTGAAGCGAGCCTTGACCGGGCTCGTGCACGCTGATGTAATCACCGATTACATGGGGTGCTGGTTCAAGGAGGCAGAGATGCCCTTGTTCGCCAAACCGCTGCCGGGCTACACCACCGCCGCCGCCACCGGCGACACCGTGGTGCTGCTGATCGGCATGCGGATCAACCGCTTCTGGGCCGTGCACCACTGGGGTCCGGTGATGTTCGCGATGCTCCGGATGCTGTACGAGCTGAGCCGCAGCCCCGAGCGGGGCCTGCGCGGGCGGATCCTGCTCACCGCCTCGCCGCGCACCTACTACGTCGTCCAGTACTGGGAGTCGAAGGAGAAGCTGTACCGCTACGCGAGCGCGTCGGACGGCTTCCACCACACCGTGTGGGGCATCGCGAACCGCCTGGTGCGCGAGGGCAAGACCCGCCGGCACGTCGGGCTCTGGCACGAGACGTACATCGTCCCCGAGGGCGGCTACGAGTCGATCTACTTCGACATGCCGGCGTTCGGCCTGGCCGGCGCCACCGGCTCGCTGCCGGTGGAGCAGCGCGGTCGGCACGCCGCGCAGCGGCTGGCCTACCGGTCGGGGGAGGGCGAGGGCCCTCAGGGAGTGTCGTGAGTCGTCCGGTCGCCCCGGCGTGAGAGCGTCGAGGGATGGTCGATCAGGGCGGCGCCGTGCGGCCGGCGCGGGTGGTGCGCGAGGTGCCGTACCGGGCGCAGTGGGAGTCTTCGGAGCTGGTGCGGGAGATCGTCGACGGGCAGCTGGACGCGGCGCGGGATCCGCGGTGGGGCCAGTGCTCGGCCCGCCCGGGGCGGCGGACCGTCAGCCGTTGTCCGGCAGTCCGACCGGGTAGAACGGCAGGTTGTTGCGACACAGCGCCGAGATCGGCTTCAACGCGGCCGCCAGCTGGTCGAGTTCGGTGCGAGGGTAGTCCTCCCAGACCCGGGCGGCGGCCAGGTCGGTGGCCGCCTCCAGGGCCTGGTGGCGGATCCGGCCGAGCTCCGTCACCGAACCGGCCGCCGTCAGCCAGCCGCGCTCGACCAGGCGCTCGGCGGCGGCCTCCCACTCGGCGTCCGTCCAGCCGCGCACCGGCTGGAGCTGCTCGCGCCGCATGTCCATCGCGCAGCGGATCACCAGCGCCTCGCAGCCGTCCAGCCCGGAGGCCACCAGCGCGGCCACATGGCCGTCGCCCCGGTGCTCGCGCATCACGGTGGTGGCCTGCCAGAGCCGCTCGTACAGCCCGGTCGGGCGGGGGAGCGCCGCGTTGGCGGCGGCCAGCACCCGGCCGGCGCAGTCCAGCCGGGCGGCCGCCTGCTCCAGCGTCTCGACCGCCTGCTCGACCTGCGCCCGGTCGACGTGCTCCAGCAGGCGGGCCAGCGCCGCCCCCGAGCCCTTCAGCCGGGCGGTCAGGGTCTCCTCCGGGCTCGCCAGCGACCACACCGCGGGCAGCGCCCGCTCCACCATCGCCGGGGCGAAGTTGAAGAACGCGGCGATCACCGGCGGCGCGTCCACCGCGCCCAGCGGGGCCGAGCGGCCGGCGAAGTAGCCGCGCCAGAAGCCGCGCAGCCCGGCCCCCTCGAAGGTCTCCTGACTCTCGGGCTGGAAGTAGGTGACGGCGTGCACCGGTTCGAAGAGCCACCAGAGCGCGCGGGCGGGGTGGACGAGATCGGCCATCGGGAGCCTTCCTCGGACAGAGCTCCGGGCGGGCGCGGGGAGCTCGACTGGTCGGGACGGCCCGGCGGTTGCCCGGGCGGCACGGGGCCGGCGCCGCCCGGGCGGACGCGTGGGCCGCTCAAGTGCTGATGACCACCGGGGTGGCCCCGGTAACCACGGGCGGGGTGTGATGACGGTCACGCGGGGCGGGGGTTCGTTCTCGGCGCCCGCATCCGGCCGGTTACCGGTTCACCGGCGGCATCGCGAGCGGGTTGATCGGCATCTGCTCGCGACAGAGCGCCGCGATCGGCCTCAAGGCGGCGGTCAGGCGGTCGAGTTCGTCGTGCGACAGGCCCTCCCACACCCGGCCGGCGGCCAGGTCGGTGGCGGCCTCGACGGACCGGTGCCGGACCCGGCCGAGCTCGGTGACCGCCCCCTCCGCCGTCAGCCAGCCGCGCTCGACCAGCCGGGCCGCGGCGGCCGCCCACTCCTCGTCCGTCCATCCGCGCAGCGGCTGGAGCACCTCGCGGCTGGCGTCCAGCGCGCAGTGGAGCACCGGCGCCTCGCAGCCGTCCAGCCCGGCCGCGACCAGCGCGGCCACGTGGCCGTCCCCGCGGTGCTCGCGCAGCACGGTCGCGGCCTGCCACAGCCGCCCGTACACGTCCACCGGCCGGGGGAGCGCGGCGTTGGCGGCGGCCAGCACCCGGCCGGCGCAGTCCAACCGGGCCGCCGCCTCCTCCAGCGCGGTCGCCGCCGACTCGACCTGCTCGGGCTTCACCGGCGCCAGCAGCCGGGCCAGCGCCGCCGCCGACCCCTCGGCCCGGGCGGCCAGCGCCTGCTCGGGGCTCGCGTGCGTCCACACCTCGGGCAGTGCCCGCTCCACCATCGCCGGGGCGAAGCTGAAGAACGCGGCGACCACCGGCGGCGCGTCCACCGCGCCCAGCGGGGCCGAGCGGCCGGCGAAGTAGCCGCGCCAGCCGCCGTCCAGCCCGGCTGCCTCGAAGGCCGCCCGGCTCTCGGGCTGGAGGAAGGTGACGGCGTACACCGGCTCGAAGAGCCACCACAGGGTGCGGGCGGAGTGGACGGGATCGGACATCGGGAGACCTTCCTCCGAGGAGCTTGCCGGCTGGACGGGGACGGCCCGGTGGGCGCCGGGGCCGCTCAGGTGCTGATGGCCACGGGGGTGGTCCCGGTAACCACGGCCGGGGTGTGATGACGGTCACGCGGGGGCCGCGGGGTGCGGTAGGCGGTGACGCGGCGCGAGATGATGGGGTGAGGTGCCCGCCGACCGGGCGCCCCAGCCCTCGCAAGCCCTCGCACGAAGGTAGTCGGCCATGCCCCAGATCAGCCCCAGCATCCTTTCCGCCGACTTCGCCCGGCTCGCCGACGAGGCCGAGGCCGTCCGGGGTTCCGACTGGTTGCACGTGGACGTCATGGACAACCACTTCGTGCCCAACCTGACCCTGGGCGTCCCGGTGGTCGAGTCGCTGGCCCGGGCCACCGACATCCCGCTCGACTGCCACCTGATGATCGAGGACCCGGACCGCTGGGCCCCGCAGTTCGTCGAGGCCGGAGCCGGCTCGATCACCTTCCACATCGAGGCCGCCGCCGCGCCCGTCCGGCTCGCCCGCGAGATCCGCGCCAAGGGCGCCCGCGCGTCCATGGCGCTCAAGCCGGGCACCCCGATCGAGCCGTACGAGGACCTGCTGCCCGAGCTCGACATGCTGCTGATCATGACGGTCGAGCCCGGCTTCGGCGGCCAGGCGTTCCTGGACATCATGCTGCCGAAGATCCGCCGCACCCGGGAGCTGATCGCCAAGCACGACCTGGAGCTGTGGCTGCAGGTCGACGGCGGCGTCTCGGCCGCCACCATCGAGCGCTGCGCCGAGGCCGGCGCGGACGTGTTCGTGGCCGGTTCGGCGGTGTACGGGGCGGAGGACCCGGCCGAGGCCGTCCGCAACCTGCGCGAGCTCGCGACCAAGGCGAGCGCGGACGCCTGGTGGGCCTGCGAGCACTGAGGCCCGCCGACGGGCACGGAGGTCCGCTGAACGCGGCACCGCCGGATGGCCGGGCGCGGGTGGAGGAACGTCGCACCGTGATGGATGATCGGTGACGACGAACCGGGTTCCACGTCCTTTCAGGCGGCTGGGTGCGCCGGAGTCAGCGTCAGGTCCGACGGGTTCACGATCAGGGTGATGGGGACGGCGGCCAGTGCATGGCTGACGGGGCAGTTGCGCTTGGCGTTCTCGGCCGCCGCGGTGAACGATTCGACCGAGACGCCCGGCACCGTGCCACTGATCGTCAAGGCGACACCAGTGATCCCGACGCCCGGATGGAACGTCACGTCGGCTCTCGCCGACAGGGAGAGCGGTGGCGTGCCCGCCTCGGTGAGGGCCTGCGAGAGGGTCATGCAGTAGCAGGAGGAGTGCGCGGCCGCGATCAGCTCCTCGGGGCTGGTCGCCCCGCTCGACTCCTGCTCGCGGCCCCGCCACGAGACCGGATAGGCGGCCACGCCGGAAGAGCGTAGGAACACCAGCCCCTGGCCGTCCTGCAGCGCGCCCTTCCACACGGTGGACGACGTGCAGGTTGTTGCCATTACTTCTCCTTGAATCCGGTTCGTCTCGGAGCGCGGACACTCGCCGTCGACGGATACGGCTCGGATCGGTCGAGGCACGCGGGACGGCCCTCGGAACGGCGGTGTCCGCACGTACCTCCCGGGGCTCGCTCGCCGATCACATCAGGCCTGCGCGGACCCGGTCCAGACCCGGCAACCGACGAACGAAATCCTTCGGTCCGGCATGCCCGTTCATTCGGTGCGTGCGCCACGCCGCACCGTGCTTCCGCCGCGAACAGGTGGGCGTCGTCCGGGCTACGGGCACGACGAGATCGGCCGCCGGCTGTGCGGCCGAGTGCCTCTCGGCCGATGCCGAAGGGTGCGCCGTGGCGGACCGAAGAGTTTGAGCGGGCGCGGGTCGCGCGCTTGAGTTTCAGTCGTCCTCGTTGGTGGACTGCTCTCTCAACCGGATGTCCCACCGAGTGCTGGTCAGGACGCGGTTTCATCGACTCTCAGGCCCGTGGCATCCGCCCCTTTTGCGGGTGACGGCCTGGTTGCAAGGAAGTGCAGGAGCTCCCCGATGCCCGACGCCATGCAGGCGAGAGCAAACCGTATGCCGTGGAAGTCCGTGATAGGCGGGTCGGTCGGCAACCTCGTCGAGTGGTACGACTGGTTCGTCTACACCACCTTTGCCACCTATTTCGCCGGTGCCTTCTTCCCCCACGGCAACGCCACGGCACAACTGCTGAACACCGCCGCCGTCTTCGCCGTCGGATTCTTCATGCGCCCGGTCGGAGGATGGCTTCTCGGCCGGTATGCCGACCGGCGCGGCCGCAAGGCCGCGCTCACCCTGAGCGTGGCCCTGATGTCGGTCAGCGCGCTGCTCGTCGCCATGGCCCCGACCTACCGTCAGGCCGGCAATCTCGGTGCGGGTGTACTGCTGGTGGCCCGACTGCTGCAGGGGCTGTCCGTCGGCGGCGAGTACGCCGCCAGCGCCACCTACCTCACGGAGGCATCACACTCGAACCGCCGGGGCTTCACGTCCAGTTTCCAGTACGTCTCCATGACGCTGGGACAGCTGGTCGGACTCGGCCTGCAGATCATTCTCCAGCGGACCATGACCAACGCCGAACTGCACTCCTACGGCTGGCGGATTCCCTTCCTGGTGGGCACGGTGGGCGCCGCCGTCGTCCTGTGGCTGCGGCGCAGCATGGTCGAGACGCAGGCGTACACCGCCGAGGAGCCCGGTGCGGGAAGTCCTGAACGTGGAACCGTACGGGAGCTGTTGCGGCACAAGCGCGAGTTCGCGCTGGTGATGGCCCTGACCATCGGCGGCACCGTGGCGTACTACACGTACACCACCTATCTGACGAAGTACCTGTCGAACACCGTCGGCCTGAGCAAGAACGACGCGTCGCTGGTCAGCTTCTGCGCGCTGTTCGTGTTCATGCTGCTTCAGCCGCTGGCAGGGGCGCTGTCGGACCGGGTGGGCAGGCGACCGCTGCTGATCGCGTTCGGGATCGGATCGCTGTTCGGAACCGTGCCGCTCATGACGATGCTGTCGCACACCCGCACGTTCGGCGGCGCGCTGCTGCTCTCGTTGGCGGCGCTGGTGATCGTCAGCGGCTACACGTCGATCAACGCCGCGGTGAAGGCGGAGTTGTTCCCCACCCACGTGCGCGCGCTGGGCGTCGCGCTCCCGTATGCCCTGGCCAACGCCTTGTTCGGCGGGACGGCGGAGTACGTCGCGCTCTGGTTCAAGAACGCTTCGATGGAGTCGGGCTTCTACTGGTACGTCTCCGCCTGTGCGGGGATCTCCCTGATCGTCTACCTGGCCATGCGGGAGACCGGGAAGGCGGAGCTGCCCCCCGCACAGCGACCTGCCCTTGCCGAGGGGTGCGGGGGTGCAGTCGAGGCTGCCGTGGGAGGGGCGGCTTGAGAGATGTGAACTCCTGCGGCCCCGCGCTCCTCGGCCGGCGGACCAGAGTGCTGACGCTCAAGGTCTACCGGATAGGCGCCGACGGCCACCACCAGGACCTGGCCGAGCGGACTTTCTATCCGCGACCCGGAGGAGGACGTCCCCCGCTGCGGTTCCTATGATTCGTGGCCCGCCTGCGCTTGTCCGCAGCATCGCGACTGATCGCGCCTTCGCCGATCGCAGGAGTTCCGCAGACCCGACTCGCCGGGCCGGCGACGAACGTGACTGCCCATCAGCTTGCTGGTGGGCAGTTCGCTTTGCCGGTCGCGGTCGCGGTCGCGGTCGCGGTCGCGGTCGCGGTCGTGCGGGTGGCTGCCCTCCTGCGCTCCCGGTGTCCCCGAACGTGTCGCGCGCTGGTTCGCGCGACCTGTAGGAACCGGCAGGCACGGACGGGCCGACCACGGGCGACCGTCGTGGGTGGGCCCGTCACCCGCCCGGGAACCGCCCCGTGGGTACCGTTCGCAGCGCCGACTCATGCGAGTGGGGTGAACCCGCGGGCACATGTCCTCGATCGCGTCCCGGTGGGGCTGGACAGGCAACTGGGCACGGGCGACGGCGCCGTGGTCACCCTGCCGGGCAGGGCGGTGGAGAGGGCGGGTAAGGAGGTGCCGGGCGCCGCCGGCGGGGTTCGGGCGCCGGTGGGCGACCGCGGCGACCGGGTGCGTGGCACGGTCGGGGCCGGGCGCGATCGTCCCGAACCGTGGACGGTCCGCCCGGACGGCGTCGTGGCAGTGGGAAAATGGCAGCTCGGGCTCGGCCGTCCAGCAGGTGACCACCATCGGATCCTCGGCCGAGACCATGGATCGGAACGGTGGAACAGCAGCATGGGCGGGCTACGGATCGCGGTACTCGGGCCGCTCCGGGCATGGCGTGGTGAACGGGAACTGGACACGGGACCGGCGCAGCAGCGTGCTGTTCTGGCCGCGCTGGCGCTGAGGTGCGGCCGGGTCGCCCCCTCGGACGAACTGGTGCAGGACGTCTGGGGCTCGGATCCGCCGGCCAGCGCTCCCGTTGCCCTGCGCAACCACGTCTCGCGTCTGCGGGCCGCGCTGGAGACCGGATCCTCCGCGCCGGAGGTCCTGGTCTCCCGGGCCGGGGGTTACGCACTGAGGCTGGATGACCGGGCGTTGGACATCGCCGAGGTCGAGAGGCTGAGCTCCGAGGCGGAGGCGGCCAGAAGCCGGGGGGATCTGGAGGTGGCCGCCCGCCTGCTGACCCAGGCGGAGGGCCTGTGGGGCGGCACGGCGCTGACCGGAGTCCCCGGTGACTACGCACAACGGCACCGCGACCGCCTCTCGGAGTACCGGCTGGTCCTGACCGAGGCGCGGCTGGACCTGGAGCTGCAGCTCGGTGGGCACACCCGGGTCGTCACCGACCTGACCGCGCTGGCGGACGAGCACCCGCTGCGCGAGGGTCTGCGCGCGCTGCAGATGGTGGCGCTGTACCGCTGCGGCCGTCAGGGGGAGGCGCTGGCCGGGTTCGCGACGGCCAGGCGGCTTCTGGCCGAGGAGCTGGGAGTCGATCCCGGACCCGATCTGGTCCGGTTGCACCAGCGCATCCTCGAAGCCGATCCGACACTGTCGGCACCGTCGCGGGCGGCATCCCCACTGGTGGGCGAGCGGGCCGGAGCCGGCGGACCGGCGAGCCCGGCCTGGGCACCTCCGGCGCAACTCCCTCCGGACGTACCCGACTTCACCGGCCGCCGGGAGGAGGTGGCGAGCGTGCGCGACGCCCTTGTCGACGGCGCGCGAAGACGGAGCACGGCGCCCGTCGTCTGCGTGATCCACGGTATGGGCGGCGTGGGCAAGACGGCCCTGGCCGTTCACGCCGCGCACTCCGTGCGCGATCGGTTCCCCGACGGCCAGCTCTACGCCGACCTGCGCGGGGCCGGCCGGGAGGCCGCGGACCCGTACGAGGTCCAGGAGCTGTTCCTGCGGGCGCTGGGCGTCGCGCCGGGGCGCATTCCACTTGACCGCGACGAACGCACCGCCCTGTACCGCTCGTGGCTGGCCGATCGCGGCCTGTTCCTCCTGCTGGACAACGCGGCTGATGTCACGCAGGTGAGCGCTCTGCTTCCGGGCACGTCCGGGTGCGCCGTCCTGGTCACCAGCCGTACCCCGCTGATCTGCCTGCCCGCGACCAGCCGCACCGCACTGGAACCACTCAGTGAGGGGGACGCCCGGAGCCTGCTGGAACGGATGGTGGGAGCCGACCGGTGCCGTCGGGAGCCACAGGCGGCGGCCGACCTGGTGCACGCCTGCGGCATGCTCCCGCTGGCAGTCCGCATCGCCGGCGCCCGCTTGGCGGCTCGGCCGCGCTGGTCCCTGTCGTACCTGGCGTCCCGGCTGGGCGACCGCGGACGGCGGCTCACCGAGCTGGAGACCGGGAGCTTGGCCGTGGAGCAGGTCTTCCAGCTCGGCTACTCGGCCCTGGACGCAGACCAGGCGCGGGCCTTCCGGTTGCTGGCGATTCCCGAGGTGACCGATGTCTCGTCGGCTGCCGCAGCGGCGCTCCTGCGGTGCGAGCTGCGCGCGGCCGAGGCCATCCTGGACGACCTGGCCCATGCCGGGCTGCTGGAGCCGGGCGACCCCGGGCACTACCGCTACCACGATCTCCTGCGGCTGTTCGCCCGCCACCGGACAGTGGAGACCGATGCCCAGGAGGTACGGCGCGAGGCCCTGAGCCGGACCGCCGGGTTCTACCTTTCCGGGATGGCGGCCGCCCTGCGTGCGGAGTGGCCGCACAGCCGGCTGCCCGCCGCGGCCGACCAGCAGGAGGCGCTCGGCGGTCCGGGTCTCTTGGACGACTCCAACGCGCAGGAGTGGGTGATCAACGAACTCGGGGCCATGCTCGCCGTCGCCGGGCAGATCGTCGACCACCCCTACCGGTCGCTCGGCGCGGAGGACACCCGGACCCTGGCGAGTCTCCTGGTGCTCCTCATGCCGTACACCGACCTGTGCCTGCCCTGGCATGTGTTGGGGGTACTGGCCCGCAAGCTGCTGGACGCCGCCGAGCGGCACGGTGAGAGCATCGCCGCCGTGTTCTGCTGTGTCGTGGCGGCCATCGCCTGCGCGCGCACCGAACGGCACGAGGAGGCGCGCGCGCTGGCCCACCGCGCCTGTGAAACCCCGGGCCCGCCGCAGCAGCTGCTGCCCCACCGCCTGGTGCACGTCACGGGAATGGTGGCCGCCATGCGGCCCGGCGGCCTCGACGAGGCGGTCGCGCACTTCCGCCACGGTCAGGCCCTGTCCCACCGGATCGAGGACTTCGGTGTGGCCGCACAGTGCTCGTTCGGTCTCGTCCGCGCGCACCTGGCACTCGACCAGCCCCACGAGGCGCTGGAAGCCGCCCGGGACGCTCTCGCGAGTTGCCGCGAGGCCGAGAGCCCCACCGGTACCGCCCTCGCCCACCGCGCCCTGGGCGAGGCGCTGGCGGCGCTCGGCCGTCACGACGAAGCCCTGGAGGAGTACCGTGCGGCCCTCGACCTGTGCGAGGTGCGGGGGCTTCGGACGCAGCGCGCCCACACACTGCTGTCCTGTGCCTCGGCGCTGGCCGGCGCCGGTCGGCCGGACCAGGCCGGTCCGTTCGCGGAGCGGGCACTGGCCGCGCTCGCAGAGCTCGGCGACACATCGGGTGAGCAGCAGGCGCGAGATCTTCTCGACCGCACCGGATAAGTGCCCCGGCCGGCCGGCGGTCCCGTCGGTTCGCGGGAAGTGACGGCGAACCGTGCGGTGGGCTCGTAGTCGCCGCAGCGTGCTGCGGCCCCGCTCCTGCCCGAGCGGGCCCGGGCGCCTTCCGGCCGACGGTTCACCGGTCACGGATGCGCCGCCTCGACGGCCAGTTCGGCGAGGAAGCGGTCCATTTCCGGGAACCACGCCCGGCAGACGCTCAGACGGACGGGCTTGGCTCCACCTGGGGGCTGGAGCTGGAAGGAGCTCCACAGAACCCCTCGTCGGACATCACTGATCGCCGAGCGGGCCTCCTCCCGGTCGAGGGTCAGCGTCAGCCGGTCCGGCTGGCGGAAGAACGCGCCCCGGATCCTGTGCACCAGCACGGCCCGGTCGGTGAGGGTGACGAAGTGGGTGTCCGCCGTGTCGATGCCGGTGATCAGCGCGTCGAGCAGCGGATGGTCCTCTCCCCAGACGACGGCCAGCGTCGCCACGGGACGCCGGCCCGGATCGGCCTGCCGAATGCTCCTGCCAACGGCTTCGATCACGGTCGGCTTGTTCAGCGCCACGGGTCTCCTTCCGTAACCGCGGATGGTATAGACCGGTAAATCTAGGCGCCGGACGACGCGGACACCTGTCGGTCGGGACCGAGGGCTTTCCCGCCGGTCGCGCCGCGGTCCGTCCGTTCGCTGCGACGGCCCTGGGAGGACGACAGCGTGTGCGCCAGCCCCGCACGGCCGTCGATGGCGAGCTTGCCGTAGACATTGGTGAGGTGGAGCTCCACGGTGCGCAGGCCGACGAAGAGGTGCTGGGCGATCTCGCGGTTGGTCATGCCCTGGGCGGCCAGGTTCGCGACCCGGCGTTCGGTGGCCGTCAGGGCGTCGACCCCGTGGAACGAGCGGCCGCGCGGACGGTCGCCGACAGCCCGCAGCTCGGCGAGCGCCCGATCGGCCAGCGGGGTCGCACCGCACTCGTGTGCGACACTGACGGCCTTCTGCAATAGGGGACGCGCCTCGGCCAACCGCCCGGCCTTGCGGGTGAGGACACCGCAGTCGGCCAGAGCCTGCGCGTAGCGCAGGCGCGCGGGTGCTCGGCCGAGGAGTTCCACGGCCTCGCGGAGCATGTCGAGCCCTTCCTGCCCTCCGACCACGGTGCCCATGGCATGCAGGGCCACTCCCACCGTCTCGGGCACGCCCCAGGCACGGGCGAGGGTCAGCTCCTCCTCGGCCAGCGGCCGGGCGGCCTCGCTCTGCCGCAATGCCGCATGGACCAGCGCCGCCTCGGAACGCCACGGGTGGACTGCCGGACTGTGAAAGCCCCGGCCGCAGGTCCGTTCGCCGCACAGCAGGAAGTCGGCCAGGCCCTCCTCCAGCCGCCCCTGCGCGACGCGCAGCCGACCGCGGACCATCAGCACGTATTCGTTGACCCAGTTGGCGTTCAGCGCACCGGAGAGGTCGCCGCGGCGCAGCAGTTCCTCGGCGGCCTCGTGCTCTCCCTGTTTGACCAGTGAGTCCGTCAACGTGGCGATCGCGAAGACGCTGAAGCTGTGGCGCGGCCCGATGCCGATCCCGGCGAGTTCCTCCAGCGCCGACATCGCATCGTCCTGGCACTCCCGCAGACGGCCGGTCCAGCAGTGGGTGTAGGCGCGAACGCCCATGGCCATGACGTGTGCGAGAACGGAACCGCGAGCCTGCGCCTTGCGCGCGGCAGCGTCGGTGTACTCCAACGCCAGCTCCGTCTCTCCGGCCGCCCGCAGGGAGAGGACGGCGTCGTAGTAGACGACGGACTCGTCGGCCATCGGGTCCGCGCCCTGGCTGAGCGCCAGACGTGCGAGGCGAACGGTCTCCTCCGAGGACCTTCCGACCATGACCGCGCGCAGACTCAGCAGGGCTGCCAGGTGGCGCCGTACGCGGGTGTCCGCCGCGTCGGAGATGTCCAGTTCCATCAGCCGCCGCACCACGGCCGGAGCCGGCACCGTGTTGGTCAGGGCGATGTGGAGGAGGTCGACCTCCAGGCACACGGCGTCGACGGAATCGGTCTCCCGGAGGTCCTCACCGGTGCGTCTCAACGTTTCCAGAGCATCCGGGTAGCGGTCCAGTGCCAGCATCGCACCGGCCAGCCCGCGTGCGGCGACGGCCCTGTCCGCGGGATCCCGTGACAGCTCCAGGCTGCGTTCGAGATTGCGGACGGCCACGGGAACGCTGGAGGAGAGTTCCAGTCTGCCCACGGAGGCCAGCAGGCTCGCTCGCGCTTCCTCGGTCAGTTCCTCCCGCAGGGCGCGTTTCAGGAAGGCCATCGCCTTTTCCGTGTCGCCGTGCTCACTGGCGGTCGCGGCTGCGCGGGTCAGTACCTGCGGTACCCAAGGGTGACCCAACGGGCTGTGCAGCAGGTGCCCGGCCACCTGTTCCAGCGGAGCGCCCTGGGACAGCAGGAACCGAGCTGCCCGGACATGGAGGTTCATTCGCATGCTCGGCAGCACGGCGGAGGCGACGGCGGCCGCCAGGGCGTCGTAGCGAAAGGAGAGGCCTTCGTCCGTCCTGGTCAGGCAGTCCGCGCGCACCAACACGTGTGCGGCATCCTCGACCTGCGGCTGCGTCAACCCGGTGACGGCGGTCAGGAGGTCGACGCTCGGCGAGCCACCGAGGACCGCGACCGCCTCCGCGGTCGCGGTCGTGTGCGGAGCGACCCCCTCGATCCGGGTGAGCACGGCGGGGCCCAGATCCGCCGGAACGAGCTCGGTGATCCGCGGTGCCAGGTCCGCGTCGACCGGGCGCCCGGCAGCCCGGGCGCCGCGCAGCAGGGCGTCCACAAGGAGGAGGTTGCCGCCGGTCGCGTTCCGGCAGGCGGCGGTGAAGGACGGCTCCGGGGCCTCGCCCAGCACCTCCTCCGCCAGGCACTCGACGGCTTCGTCGGAGAGGCCTCCCAGCGTCAGGCGGTGCTGGAACAGGGGAACGGCGGCGGCGATGCCCGCCGAGTTCGAGCGCGCGTCCTCGGGGCCGAGAGTGGCGACGACGACCAGAGGCAGGTCGTCGGCCCGGTGCAGCAGGTGGCGCAGCCAGCGGAGGGAGGCGGTGTCCGACCACTGGAGGTCGTCGACGGCCACCAACAGGCGTCCATGCGACGTGAGTCGTGCGGCCAGCTGGTACAGATCGCGGAGTGCGGCCGCGTCCTGTCCGGCCATCGGGCCCGACGGGCCGCTTGGCCGGGGCTCCCAGGGGGCGGGACGCCGGGCGCTGTCCGGAGTCCGCCCGCCGTACGGCGAGTCCGCGCCATCCGCGACCAGGCGTTCGAAGAGCTGCCGGACCACCGCGTAGCGGAGATCGCATTCGAGTGGATCGGCCGACGCGGACACGACGCGGGTGGCCGCGTCGTCGCGGGCCCCGGCCAGGGCGGCCCGCAGCACCGAGGTCTTCCCGCTGCCCCAGCCGCCCTGGACGAGCACGGAGGCGCAGCCGCCTCCCGGAGTGGCCAGCAGCCGTTCGAGGGCTTTCGACTCGCGGTGGCGTCCGCTCAGGACGGGACCGGCTCCCGCACCGTGGGGAGCGGTCACGGCTGGGTTGGCTGACATGTCACACCACTGCTGTCTGACGGGCGACCCTATCCCGGGGGTTGGGCCGCGTTGTGGAACCGGCGGCAGGTGCGGCCGGGTGCGGCAACCGGCGGGGCCGCGGTGGGGCCGCGGGCCGCCTCGATCCGCATCCTTCGCTACGTGTGTAACTTGCGCGCAAGTATCCGGTAAGAGGCTTCTGCGCCGCCTTTCGCCTTCGGTAGGCGTACCGCTGACTCTTCGGTCCCCACCGTCATGTCCGATGGCCGAAACGCGCGTAGATTCGGCGTGACAGGGTCGTGCGGTGGACGTGGTGAGACGTGAAGGTCCCGCGCTCCGAGCCGGCCCGCGTCTGCCTTTCGCCGCCCCGCCCACCGGCCGGGGAGGCCGCTTCGCCACCACCTCGGTCCGGAGCCCCGCCCGCCTCCCGGTCGGATCGACCGTCGGCGGGCTGTGCCGACCCCCTCCACGGAGAGACTCATGAACAGGCCCACTTCCCCCACCGGCAGCTCCCCGGGCGACCAGTCCGGCAGAGTCGGAACAGTCGCGGTCCCCCAGGACACGGCGTCCGCGGTCTTCGAGGAGGCGCAGAACAGCCCTTCCTTCGGTCGGCTCCGGCGTTCTCAGCGCACGTTCGCGACCCTGGCGACGATCGCGGTCCTCAGCCTGTACCTGCTGTACGTCCTGCTGTCCAGCTACGCGCCGGGCCTCATGGGCGCCAGGGTCGTCGGCCGGCTGAACGTCGCGTTCTTCCTCGGTCTGGCGCAGTTCGGCGCCACCTTCCTGACCGCGTGGCTGTACACGCGCCACGCCGACAGGCAGCGCGACCCCGTCGCCGAGCAGGTCCGGCAGGACATCGAGCGGGTGCTGGCGGCAGGCCCGCACGGGCCCGGCCGGGCGGCGGGGGTGTCCGCGTGACCGCTCGTGCCGGACAGGTGGCGCTGGCGGCGGGTGCCGGAAGCCACGGGGACCGTTCGCTGACGGTCGGCCTCTTCCTCGTGGTGGTGGCGGCCACGCTGGGCGTCACGCTCTGGGCCAGCAGGCAGGGCAAGGGAACCACCGACTTCTACACCGGCGGGCGGTCGTTCTCGGGATTCCAGAACGGTCTCGCCATCTCCGGCGACTACATGTCGGCCGCCTCGTTCCTGGGAGTCACCGGCACCATCGCCCTCTTCGGGTACGACGGGTTCCTGTACTCCGTGGGTTTCCTGGTCGCATGGGTCCTGGCACTCGTGCTGGTGGCCGAACCGCTGCGCAACACGGGGCGCTTCACCATGGCCGACGTGTTGGCGTTCCGCCTGCGCCAGGGACCGGTGCGCATCGCTGCGGGCATCTCGACCATCGTCGTCTCCGTCGTGTACCTCGTGGCCCAGATGGTCGGCGCGGGCTCGCTGGTGGCCCTGTTGCTCGGCGTCTCCGGCGACACCGCCAAGAAGTGGATCGTCTTCGGCGTGGGCGTGCTGATGATCCTCTACGTCGTCATCGGCGGCATGAAGGGCACGACCTGGGTGCAGATCATCAAGGCCGGTCTTCTGATGGCCGGAACGCTCGTGCTGACCGTTCTGGTGATGAGCAGGTTCGATTGGAACCTCTCGGCCCTGCTGGGCGAGGCCTCCCGGGCCAGCGGCAAGGGGCAGGCGTTCCTCGAACCAGGGCTGAAGTACGGTGCCAGCTCCACCACCCGGCTGGACTTCATCAGCCTCGGCGTCGCCCTGGTGCTCGGAACCGCCGGTCTGCCGCACATCCTGGTCCGCTTCTACACGGTGCGGACCGCCAAGGCCGCGCGGACCTCGGTCAACTGGGCGATCGGCATCATCGGTGCCTTCTACCTGATGACGCTCGTGCTGGGCTTCGGCGCCGCGGCGCTGGTGGGCCACACGGCGATCAAGGCGGCCAACCCGGCAGGCACCACTGCCGCTCCCATGTTGGCCGAGATGCTCGGCGGCGGTCCTGGTTCGACCACGGGCGCCACCTTGCTGGCGCTGATCTCGGCGGTGGCCTTCGCCACGATCCTCGCGGTGGTGGCCGGGCTCACCCTCACGTCGTCCACCTCGTTCGCTCACGATCTCTTCGCCCAGGCCATGCGCAAGGGCAGGGTGAGTGAGGCGCAGGAGGTCAGGGTGGCACGGCTCGCCGCCGTCGGGATCGGCGCACTGGCCGTCGTCCTGAGCATGTTCGCGGACAAGCTCAACACCGCGGCGCTGGTGGCGTTGGCCTTCGCCATCGCGGCCTCGGCCAACCTGCCGACGATCCTGTACAGCCTCTTCTGGAAGCGGTTCAACACCACCGGCGCCCTGTGCAGCATGTACGGCGGCCTTCTCTCCTCCGTACTGCTGGTGGTCTTCTCCCCGGTCATCTCGGGTACACCGGCATCCCTGCTGCCCCATAGCGACTTCCACTGGTTCCCGCTGGAGAACCCCGGCCTCGTCTCCATCCCGATCGGCTTCCTGCTCGGCTGGCTGGGAAGCCGCGTGTCACGCGAGACGGTGGATCCGGCCAAGTACGCGGAGCTGGAGGTCCGTTCACTCACCGGCGCCGGAGCCCACTGACACCCCCTACGGGCACTGCGGTGCCAACGCTGAACCGTGTCCGGCCGAGACCGGACAGGCACATACCAAGGAGCATGTCTTGAGTAGCGAGATCCTGGCGAACCTCCTCAGGGAGGAGCGGCGCTTCGCCCCGCCGGCCGGACTGGCCGCGAACGCCAACGCCACAACTGCCGACCACGAGCGGGCGGCCGCCGACCGTCTGGGTTTCTGGGCCGAGCAGGCCCGCCGCCTGAGCTGGGCGGTCGAGCCCACCGAGACGCTCGACTGGTCCAACCCGCCCTTCGCCAAGTGGTTCGCCGA
>NZ_JBIRFA010000010.1:0-236988 GCF_044327205.1 Kitasatospora sp. NPDC018058
TGTCGGCGGCGGCGGCACCGGCGCCGAGCACGACCGCGGAGGGCTCGCCGATGCGGCGGGCCAGGGTCAGCAGCTCCAGGGCCGGCTTGCGGACCGCACCCTCGGCGTGGTCCACCAGGACGAGAATCTCAGCCATTGCTCAATGTCTCCGTGTTTCGCTGGATCGGGGGGTGGGGGCGGCTCAGATGGACTTCTGGCCGGCGAGGCTGCCCTATTAGACGAACTTCGCTGACGCGAGGAAGGCGGCGAGCTGCTTGCCGCCCTCGCCCTCGTCCTTGACGACCGTGCCCGCGGTGCGCGCCGGACGCGCCGCCGCCGACTCGACCGCGGTCCACGAACCCGCCAGGCCGACCTCGTCGGCCTCGATGCCCAGGTCGTCCAGGTCCAGCGACTCCACCGGCTTCTTCTTCGCCGCCATGATCCCCTTGAACGAGGGGTAGCGGGCCTCGCCCGACTGGTCCGTCACCGACACGACGGCCGGCAGCGCGGCCTCCACCAGCTCGGTCGCGGCGTCACCGTCACGGCGGCCCTTGACCACGCCGCCCTCGACCGACACCTCGGACAGCAGCGTCACCTGCGGCACGCCCAGACGCTCCGCCAGCAGCGCCGGCAGCACACCCATCGTGCCGTCCGTCGACGCCATACCACCGATCACCAGGTCGAACCCGGTCTTCTCCAGCGCCTTCGCCAGGACCGCCGACGTCCCGATCACGTCCGAACCGTGGATGTCGTCGTCGTTCACGTGAACGGCCTTGTCCGCACCCATCGACAGCGCCTTGCGCAGCGCGTCCTTCGCGTCGTCCGGACCCACCGTCAGCACCGTCACCTCGGCGCCCTCGTTCGCCTCCGCGATCCGCAGCGCCTGCTCCACGCCGTACTCGTCCAGCTCCGACAGGAGGCCGTCCACGCCCTCCCGGTCGGTGGTGTGGTCGTCCGCGAAACGACGGTCACCCGTCGCGTCCGGCACGTACTTCACACAGACGACGATCCTCAAGCTCATGAGCGGTATCTCCTGTCACGGGTGCACGGATGCACTGGATCCATGGCCTCAGGTCATGCCGAGGGTACTGAGTGCCAAGACCGGCCCGGCCGCGACCCATGCGCCGCAAGCGCCACCTGGACCGGCATGCCGTGTCGGCTCTCTTCGACTGGCGTCAGAGGCTCCACCGAGAGCTTACGGCACTCAGTACCCCTGGTAAAGGCACTCAGTACCCTTCCCGATGGCCGGGGGGTCGGGGGCCGTCCACGGGCGTCGCCACCGGTCCACCGAGGGCCACGGCCGCCTCCCCCGTGTGGACGCGGAACGTCAACGACTCCTGAAGGTAGAGCCGAATGGAGTCGGCGTCGTGGGAGAGGTAGCCGACGGAGACGTCCTGACCGAGGAAGAGCTCGAAGTCGCCGCCTCGGGTGGACAGCAGGAAGGCCCCCTCGATGGCGGGGGCCCAGATGATGTCGCCGTCCAGCAGGCGGGCGAGGTGGTTGTGGACGGGGTACCCGTGGTCGCTGGTCTCGTTGACGGCGGTGAAGGCGGCCGCGCCGAGCAGGAGTGAGTACGGCCCGCCGACCCCGGCCAGGCGCAGCGCCGTGAGGGCGCGGCTGACGGCCTCGGGGTACTCGCGGACGTCCTCGGGGAGTCGGACCGGCGGGTTGCCGGAGGCGGCCCGGAGGCCCTCGATGGCGGCGGCGCCGTACCCCTCGAAGACGGCGCGGTCCTCGGCGAGGGCCAGGGTACGGGCGGCGTCCTTGGCGGGCTGCCAGTCGGAGTCCCGGGAGCCGCGTTCGACGTCGTCCACGGCCGAACGGGCGACGGTGAAGGGGACCCGCAGCTCGACCACCGGGCGGCTGGCACGGGCGTGCGCCTGGACCCCGTCGAGGGGCGGTTCGAGGTCGGTCAGGTGACCGGTGCCGACGGCGGCCAGGGTGGCGCCCTCGGGGCCGTGCAGGTCGACCACCCGGCGGCCGGCGATGTGCAGCTTGAAGGTCTGGCGGGCCTCCTTCTCGATCTCCTCCCACGCGGCGGCGGAGATCGGGGCGAGGTCCCGGTGGAGGTTGTTCATGCGCGGGTCCTGTTCAGGGGGTCTGCTTGAGGCTGCCGATGCCGAGCGAGCCGTCCCCGGCACGATCGGGGGCGGGCGCGGCAGCGGGGGCGACGGGCGCCGGCGGCGGGGAGTCCAGGAAGTCGGCGGTCGGGACGAAGAACAGCGAGCCGGTGACGGCGGTGGAGAAGTCGAGCAGCCGGTCGGTGGTGCCCGGTGGGCGGCCTACGAACATGTTGCGCAGCATCTCCTCGGTGACCTCGGGGTCACGGGCGTAGCCGATGAAGTAGGTGCCGAACTCACCGCCCCTCCCGGCCGAGCCGAAGGAGCCGAACGGCATGTTGAAGCGGACGATCTGCCGCTCCTCGCCGTTCGGGCCGGTCAGGGTGGTGAGTGCGACGTGCGAGTCGGCGGGCTTGGCGTCGTCGTCGAACTCGATGTCGGTGAGCTTGGTCCGGCCCACCGCCCGCTCCTGCTCGTCCACACCGAGCGCGTTCCACTTGTCCAGGTCGTGCAGGTACTTCTGGACGATGACGTAGCTGCCGCCGGCGAAGTCCGGGTCCTCCTCCCCCACTACGGCGGCGGCCTCGGCGGCCCTGCCCTCGGGGTTCTCGGTGCCGTCCACGAAGCCGAGCAGGTCCCGGTCGTCGAAGTACTTGAAGCCCTGGACGGAGTCGACCACGGTGGCCGCCCCGGCGAGCCGGTCGGTGATCCGGGTCGCCAGTTCGAAGCAGAGGTCCATCCGGGCGGCCCGCAGGTGCAACAGCAGGTCGCCGGGGGTGGCCGGGGCCCGGTGGCGGGGGCCGGCCACCTCGCGGAAGGGATGCAGCCCGGCGGGCCTGGGGCCGGTGAAGAGCCGGTCCCAGGCGTCGGAGCCGATGCCGGTGACGCAGGTGAGGCCGCCCTCGGGGGCTCGGAAGCCGACGGCCCGGCGCAGTCCGGCGAGGTCGGGCAGCAGCTCGCGGACGGCGTCCTCGCCGCCGGGTTCGACGGTGAGGACCAGGAAGACGGCCGCGCCGGTCAGCGGGGAGAGCACGACCTGCGGTTCGGGCTGCATGGAAGCGCTCCTCCTCAGGACGCCCGGGTGGCTTCCCACTCGGCGCGGTGGTCGGCGGATGTCCGCCTCACGCGGCCGGCTCGCGACGGGCGCCCCCGCAGCGGCGCGCACAGAGCGTGATGGATCAGTGCCAATCTGATCATGCCGACGATTACATCGCATAGCGGACAGTTCGGCATGGTCGACACCAGCCGAACGGCCCTGTCGGAGGGTGCTCCGACAGGGCCGTTGGGGTGGTCCGTCCCCGGTGCGGTCCTAGCCCCGCAGCGCCGCCAGCTGCTCGGCGAAGGGCACCACCTGCTCGGGCAGCGAGTCCCTCAGCCGTTGGTGCTGCGCCGCCGGGCCGCGGCCGGCCAGCAGGGCCGCCAGCTCGCCCGCCGCGCGGTCGATCCGGCCCGGCAGGCCGTCGGTGAGCGCGTCGCCCGCCGTGCCCCAGTCGTCGGTGGCCGCGTACACGGCGGTCGGCAGCACCACCGCGCGCAGGTGGCTGAACAGCGGCCGGACGGCGTGCTCCAGGGCGAGCGAGTGCCGGGGCGTCCCGCCGGTGGCGGCGATCAGCACCGGCTTGCCGGTCAGCGCGTCCTGGTCGATCACGTCGAAGAAGGACTTGAACAGGCCACTGTAGGAGGCGGTGAAGATCGGCGTCACCGCGATCACCGCGTCCGCCTCCGTCACCGTGTCGATCGCCTCGCGCAGCGCGGCGGCCGGGAAGCCGGCGACGAAGTTGTTGGCGATGTCCACGGCGAGGTCCCGCAGTTCGACCACGGCGACCTCCACCTCCCGGCCGTCCAGGGCGAGTTGCCGTACGGTCGACTCGGCGAGCCGGTCCGCCAGCAGGCGCGTCGAGGACGGCTTGCTCAGCCCGGCGCTCACCACCGCCAGCTTGAACACGGTCACTTGGCCACCTCCGCCTTCTCGTCGTCGGCCTTCTCCTCGTCGGCCTTCCCGTCGCGGGCCGCGACCAGCGCGGCGTGGGTCGACCCGTCCGGCACGTCGGCCGGGCGGCCCTTGGCGAACTCCTCGCGCAGCACCGGCACGACCTCCTCGCCGAGCAGGTCGAGCTGCTCCAGGACGGTCTTCAGCGGCAGGCCGGCGTGATCCATCAGGAACAGCTGGCGCTGGTAGTCGCCGAAGGTCTCGCGGAAGGTCAGCGTCTTCTCGATGACCTCCTGCGGGCTGCCCACGGTCAGCGGGGTCTGCTCGGTGAACTCCTCCAGCGACGGCCCGTGCCCGTACACCGGCGCGTTGTCGAAGTACGGACGGAACTCGCGCACCGCATCCTGGGAGTTCCTGCGCATGAACACCTGCCCGCCGAGACCGACGATCGCCTGCTCGGGCGTGCCGTGGCCGTAGTGGGCGTAGCGCTCGCGGTAGAGGTTGACCAGCCTCCGGAAGTGCTCCTTGGGCCAGAAGATGTTGTTCGCGAAGAAGCCGTCCCCGTAGTAGGCGGCCTGCTCGGCGATCTCCGGGCTGCGGATCGAGCCGTGCCAGACGAACGGCGGGACGTCGTCCAGCGGGCGCGGGGTGGAGGTGAAGCCCTGCAGCGGGGTGCGGAAGCGGCCCTGCCAGTCCACGACCTCCTCGCGCCACAGCTGGTGCAGCAGCGCGTAGTTCTCGACCGCGAGCGGGATGCCCTGGCGGATGTCCTTGCCGAACCAGGGGTAGACCGGGCCGGTGTTGCCGCGGCCCATCATCACGTCGACCCGGCCCTCGGCGAGGTGCTGGAGCATCGCGAAGTCCTCGGCGATCTTCACCGGGTCGTTGGTGGTGATCAGCGTGGTCGAGGTGGAGAGGATGATGCGGTCGGTCTGCGCGGCGATGTAGCCGAGCATGGTCGTCGGCGAGGACGGGACGAACGGCGGGTTGTGGTGCTCACCGGTCGCGAAGACGTCCAGGCCGACCTCCTCGGCCTTGCGCGCGATGGCCGTCATCGCCTTGATCCGCTCGTGCTCGCTCGGGGTGCGGCCGGTGGTCGGGTCGGGGGTGACGTCGCCGACGGTGAAGATTCCGAACTGCATGCTGCTCACCACACTCCAGACGGTCCATGTCGTTCAACTTTCAACCACCTTAGCATCCGGACGGGTCTCGCTATTCCCCTCTACTTCCGCTGCTTCCGCTGCTTCCTCTGCTCCCGCCGTTCCCGCCGTTCCCGCCGTTCCCGCCGACAACGGAAGGCGGGGCACCGACAATGAGAGGAGGGTTCCGGAAGGCGGCAAACGATGGCGCCGTACATCGCGGTGAGCGCACTGAGCCACGAGGGCCTGGTGCGGGAGCACAACGAGGACAGCCTCACGGTCGGGCCGTGGACGCTCTGCGCCACCGTGACCGCCAACCCGCAGACCCTGCTCTTCCCGCTCGGCCCGCCCTGCGTGGTCGCGGTGGCCGACGGCCTGGGCGGCCACCCCGGCGGCGAGGTGGCCAGCGCCCTGGTCGCCCGCCGGCTGGCCGTCGCCGGGGGCGGACTGGACGGCGAGGAGGCCGTCCGGGAGGAACTGCAGGAGTGCAACCGGGCGGTGTACGCGGCCGCGGCCGGGGCGCCGGAGCTGGCCGCGATGGGCACCACGGTCGCCGGGCTGGTGCTGCTGCCCGAGCAGGCGGTGGCCTTCAACGTCGGTGACAGCCGGGTCTACCGGATCACCGGGGACGGACTGCACCGGGTCAGCGTGGACGACAGCCCGCCGCTGCCGCCCGGCCGACGCACCACCTCGGTGGTCACCCAGACCCTGGGCGGCTCGCTCGGGCTCACCTTCGTCGAGCCGCATGTGCGGGCCGCGCCACTGGCCACCGGCGACCGCTACCTGGTGTGCAGCGACGGGCTGACCGACCCGGTGCCCGAGGAGGAGCTGGCCGAGCTGCTCGCCCGGCCGTACGAGGGGGCGGAGCGGGCCGACGGGAGGGCCGCGTTCGAGCTGTGGAAGGCGGCGATCGAGGCGGGTGGGCCGGACAACATCACCCTGGCGCTGGTGCAGATCGGCGAGTGACCGCCGGGGCACAGCCGGCCCCGGGCACACGGAACCGCCCCGGCGGAGTGCCGGGGCGGTTCGCCGGGCCGATCAGAACTGGCTCGTGACGTTCACCCCGCTGAAGCCCTGCTGGGCGTAGAGGCTGAAGTAGACGTACCCGGCCGGCGGGTTGGTGACGGTCAGGGTCTCGGAGTTGCCCGGGCCCGCCGAGCGTGCCGCGTAGGCGTTGGTGTACGCCCAGCTGCCGGAATTGTAGTAGAGGTCGGCGTTGCCCGTCCCGCCGCTGGTGGTGATCTTCACCTGCTGGGTGCCGGCCGGCACCAGGAGGTAGAAGTGGGCGTAGTTGCCGGTGGTGGCGGCGACGTTGCTGCGGCCGCAGTTCGCACCCAGCTGGCGGGTGTCGGCGGCGGTGCACTCGGGCACCTGCGGGACGGTCGGGGTGGTGGCGCAGGCGCCGTTCGCGCAGGCGGTCAGCCAGCTGTCGAAGTCGGCGTCGTAGCTGGTGCCGATGGTGGTCTTGAGCAGGGTACGGGCGCCGTTCCAGTCCCCCACCCGGTACTTGGCGAGCACGGCGTCCACGTCGGCGCGGTGCTGCTCCAGCATGTAGCGGACGGCGAGGTAGCCCCAGCGGTAGACCCGATCCTGGTCGCCGTAGACGGTGTCGAAGAGGTCGCTCAGCTTGTAGGTGTGCCGGGCGGCCGCGGCGACGGCGCCGTCGTCGGTGACCTGGCGGTACGAGTAGGAGATGTACTCGGCGAAGCCCTCGACCCACCAGACGGTCGGAGTGGACATCCCGGCGTTGAAGTCGCCGTACATGTCGAAGCGGCCGTCGAGGTAGTGGGTGTACTCGTGGTTGAGGTTCCAGATCTGGAACGCCGGGCGGACCCACTCGGCCTCGTAGCAGAGGAAGCGTGGCTGGTTGCCGGCGGCGGCCGGGTCGCCCTCCAGGTACATGCCGCCGTTGTTGGTGTCGATGCCGTAGATGGCGGCGGCGAGCACCTGGTAGTCGAAGGAGGAGTGGAAGACCACGACCTCGATGGTGTCGTTGTGGTCGTCCTTGACCGGGCCGTCGTCCCGGACCACCGAGTGGAAGTAGGCGTCCTGGCCGGTCAGGCTGGTGCAGGTGGTGGAGAGCTGGGTGCTGTCCAGCGCCTGGGCGATCAGCTTGATGCTCTGGCTGCAGGTGTGGTTCACCTTCAGCACGCCGGACTTGAGCTGGTCGGCGGCGTTGCAGGTGCCGTAGTACGAGCAGTTGGCGGCGTCGTAGTAGCCGACCGACTCGGCGACCGCGGCCCACTGGTAGACCATGCGGCCGCTCGGCGCGGCCTGCGCGGCCAGCGCCTGGGCGAGCGGACGGACCTTGGCCTGGAGCCCGGGGTACTTCAGGAAGCGACCCAGCTCCTTGGTGGAGTTGTACTCCAACACGCCGTAGTCGCCGCCGACTTGGTCCTCGTTGCGGGCCACGAAGCCGGACAGCGCGTCCAGCACGCTCGGGTCGGCCTCGACGGCCGCCTCGAAGCCGGTCAGCTGGTGGCCGCGGAACAGTACGGTGAACGCCGGGTTCACCGCCCACGCCATGCCGGCCGGGTTCCAGGTGGCGCTGGCGTAGTCGTTCAGCAGCTGCTTGACCACCCACAGGTAGCGGATGTTCTCCTGGGCGCTGTCGATCAGGGTGACGGCCTCGCCCAGGATGGCCGCGTTGGCCGAGCTGACGTCACGCGAGTGGGCACTGGCGAAGAAGGCGTCCAGCGCGGCGCGGATCGCGGCCTGCAGGGTGGTGCCGTAGGTGCCGACGTCGCCCGGGTGGTACCACTGCACGAAGTAGCCGGCGCGCAGGTAGAGCACCAACTGCCCGACCGCGGTGCTGTCGTCGCCCGGGTAGCCGGCCGAGGCGTCGCGCAGCGCGTACGCCACGGTGGTCATCTGCTCCTCGCGGAACGCGCCGTTGGCGTCGGTGCCGGTGAGCTGGAACAGCTGGTTGATGCACTGGGTGTCGACGGAGGTGATCTGCTGGACCAGCGCGCTGCCGGTCCGACTGGTGAAGTCGCCGACGTTGCAGGCCGATTGGGCGGCCAGACTGGGCGCCTTCGCGGACGGGCGGGCCTCGGCCGGGCGGGTGTCCAGCGGGAGTGGGGAGCGCCGGTCGGCGGAGGCGAACCGCCCTTCGCCGTCGGCGCGTTCGGACGTGCCGGTGGCCGGCTGGGGGGCCGGGCCGGTGGGGGCGGGCGCGGCGCCGCCGCGGGCGGTGGCGGGGGTGGCGTGGCCGCTCGGGGCGAACAGGCCGATCGCCAGGACCAGGGTCAGGGCGAGCGTTAACAGTCGTGCCAGCTGCGGAAGTCGCAGCAGACGTACGGGACTCACGTGGAGGCCTCCGGGCCGTCGTCGGCCGCGGCTTGGGGCGCGGCCGGTGGGGGCGAGGACCGTTGGCGACGGCGCCGCGTGGGGCGGGGCTGTCGTGGACACGGCGGGGGATGTGACATGTACCATGGCACACATCACATGCCCCTGGGAAGCCTCAGGATTGTGCGCGGTTTGCGCGGGAAACGCGCGGAGGCCGTGGTGACGATCGGCCACCACGGCCCCGGGACAGGCGAGTTGGGCTACTTGCGGAGCAGCAGGATCACCCCGGCGGTGGCCAGGCCGACCAGCACGGCGGCCACGCCGTAGGCCAGGCGGTGCGCCCGCAGCACCGGCAGGAAGCGGTCCACCGCGTAGCGGCCCGGGCCGGTCAGCGCGAGGGCGGCGGCACCGACCGTCAGCAGCAGCTCGTGCTCGTTGCCCTTCGGGGCGAAGAAGCCGCCGCCCCAGATGACGGCGAGCGCGTTGACCATCGTGCCGACGATCGCGGCGCCCGCCAGCGGGGTCAACAGACCGACTGCCAGACCCAGTCCGCCCAGCACCTCGGTGAGGCCGGCGACCACGGCCATCGTGTTGCCCGCCGGGTAGCCGCTCATGGTGAAGAACTGGCCGGTGCCGTCGATGCCACCACCGCCGAACCAGCCGAACAGCTTCTGACTGCCGTGCGCGGCCATGGTGAGGCCGAGGGCCAGGCGCAGCAGCAGGAGGCCGGCGTCGTAGGCGTGCGGGGAGGTGGCCGCGGACCCGATGCCCTCCCGGACGGGGCGGACGGCGGGAGTGGTGGCGGCGGTCGTGCTCGGGCTGCTGCTCGGCATGCGCGTCTCCATCGATCGGGGTCGGTCGTCGGGATGTGGTGATGCGGCCGGGCGGATCGTGGCGAACCGCGCCTGTTGTTCAAATTTGAACCGGCTGCTCCTCGACCGTACCTTGGAGTTCGAATTTGAACAACTGACGGCCCGTGAGCGAGTCGCGGGCCCCGCCCGGACCGGGGCAGGGTGGTGACATGGCTCAACGCAGGCAACACCGACGGGCCGCCCGGTCCGGCACCCCCTACCCCGAGGCGCTGGCCGCCTTCGACGAACGGGTCCGGCTGGTCACGCCCGGCCAGTGGGACTCCCCCACCCCGTGCGCCGACTGGTCGGTCCGTGACCTGGTCAACCACCTCACCGGCGAGCAGCTCTGGGTGCCCGAGCTGCTGATGGGCGCCACCATCGCCGAGGTCGGCAGCCGCTTCGACGGCGACGTGCTCGGCCCGAACCCGGTCGCCGCCTGGACGGCCGCCGCCGAGGCCGCCCGGGAGGCCTTCGCCGCCCCCGGCGCCGCCGAGCTCACCGTCCACCTGTCCTTCGCGGACGTCTCCGGGCAGTACTACCTGGACCAGCTCACCACCGACCTGGTGGTGCACACCTGGGACCTCGCCGACGGCATCGGGAGCCGCACCCGGCTCCCGGCGGAACTGGTGGACTTCGCGCTCGGCGAGATCAGCGGCTACGGGGACCTCTCCGGCAGCGGGCTGTTCGACCCGCCGCTGCCCGTCACCGAGGACGCGAGTGCACAGGCCCGACTGCTGGCCCTCACCGGGCGGCGCGGCGGAGGGTGAAGCGGGTTGGCGCGGGCGCGCCGGATACTGGAGGGTACGGGGGGACGTCCTGGATCCCGTACGAGAGGCGGGCGTGCCATGAGCCGCAGGCCGGACATCCTCGGCGAGTTCACCGCCGACCACAAGGCGGTCACCGAGCTGCTCGACCGGGTCGAGGCCTCGGCGGCCGGCTCCGCCGAGCGCGGTGAGCTGGTGGCCCGGCTGACCGACCTGCTGTTCACCCACTGCTCGGCCGAGGAGGAGCACCTCTTCCCGGTCGTCCAGCACGACGTGCCCGACGGCGGGGCGCTGGTGTTCAGCTGCATCCACGACCACCTCGCGATCGGGCAATACCTCTCCGACCTGCAGGGACTCGGCCCGGCCGACCCGGCCTTCGACGCCCTGCTGAGCGGCCTCGCCGACACCCTCCGGCGGCACCTGGCCGGCGAGGAGCAGCTGCTCTTCCCGGCCGCCCGCAAGGCCATGCCCGCCGCGGCCCGGGCGGCGCTGGGCGAGCGGCTGCGGGCGGAGCGGGCCGAGGCCTGAGGAGGCCGCCGACCACCGGCGGAGCCGCCCGCCCCGGACCGCGGGCCCATCGGGAACTGGGTGCGCCGACCCCGGCCGTGCCTGCACCGGGGTCGTACCCCCGTCGGCCTAGGCTGTGGGCGTCCCGGGCGGCCGGTGGGCCGTGGGAGTCGGGAGGAGCCCGGCGGCCGGGTGGGCGAGGAGGTTCGCGATGGGCAGCGGTGAGACGACCGCCGTGGTGCGCTGCGTGGCGGCCGTTCCGTGCTGGGTGAGCCTGATGGCCCGGGACCTGGAGAGCGCCAAGGAGTTCTACGGTCCACTGCTCGGCTGGGACTTCGAGCCCGGGCCGGAGCGCTTCGGCCCGTACGTCCACGCGGTGACCGGCGGGGAGGCGGTGGCCGGGTTGGGACTCGCCGGCTTCGGGGCCGTGCCGCTGGCCTGGACCAGCTACTTCGGGACGGAGAGCGCCGACGCCGCCGCCGACGCGGTGCGCGAGCGCGGTGCGACCCTGGCGGTCGGCCCGCTGGCCTTCGACGCCGGGCGGGTGGCCTTCGCGGCCGACCCGGCCGGGGCGGTGTTCGGCATCTGGGAGGGCCCGCTGGGCCGTGCCCGGAAGCTCGACCTGCCGGGCGCACCGGTCTGGATCGAGCTGCGCACCCCGGACCCGTTCGCGGCGGCGCTGTTCTACGGCGAGGTGTTCCGCTGGGACGGCCGCGACCCGGAGCGCTTCGAGGTCCGCTGGGAGCACAACCGGGTGGTGCTGCGCGCCGAGGGACACAGCGTTGCGGCGCTGGCCACGGAACAGGCGGGCGGTCCGGCGGGCACACCGCCGCACTGGGAGGTCTCCTTCGCCGTCCCGGACACCGACCGGGCACTGGCCCGGGCACTGGAGCTGGGCGGCTCGGCGGTCGGCCCGGCCTTCGACTCCCCGTACGGGCGGGTGGCCCGGCTGCAGGACCGCGAGGGCGCCCGGTTCGCGGTGATCAGCCCGAAGGGCTGATCGGCCGCAGAGCGTCGGGGTCGCGGCGAAGCCGTGGCGGCCCGGAACGGGGCGGGTGGGGGGTGAGCCGGCCGTGGCCCCGAGAAGGCACGGCCGGGCTCAGCGCACCCAGTTCTTGAGCGCCTCGGTGTCCAGGGGGATGCCGACCGGGTCGGGGAGGTGGACGGTCTTGCCGAAGGGAAGGGCCTGGACTGTCTCGTAGCGGACGACGTCAGGACGGCTGTGCACGACGACCTCGGCGGAGTCCCGGTCGATCAGCAGGTAGACGGGGATACCGGTCTCGGCGTAGGCCCGAGGCTTCTCGGCGCGGTCACGGCGGTCGGTGTCCGAGTCGAACGAGGTGACCTCCGCGACCATGAGCACCTGCTCGGTCGCAGCCCAGTCAGGCAGCCGGCCTTCATGCGGTCGGCGGTGGCGTCCTCGGCTTCGCCACCGCCGAGGTCGAGTTCGCCGGTGGAGGTGAGGGTCAGGCCATCCCTGCCCTCGTCGCGCAGTCCCGGCGGGAGCCGGAGGCGATCACCCCGGCCGGGCTCGACGAGGCCCACCGGGCCGCACTGGCGCGGTTGCCGGACCGACTGGGGCGCGACCTCACCCCGGTCGACGACTCCGCCGGGGTGCTGTGACACAGGTCACACCGGATCGGGAAATTGTGGGGACAGATTCCCCGTTTCCGACTACGTTGGCAGAAGCGGGGAGAACTTCCCCGGTATCCTGGAGGAGCAGTCGCCATGACCACCGTCGCCGCCGAGTCGGCCCGTACCCCGGAGAGTGTGCGCGCGCCCAAGCTGCGCGCGGACGCGAGCCGGAACCGGGAACGGATCGTGCTGGCGGCCCGGGACGTGTTCGTCGAACACGGCGCCGATGCGCCGCTGGACGAGATCGCGAAGCGGGCGGGGGTCGGCAATGCCACGCTGTACCGGAACTTCCCGGACCGGGTGGCACTGATCCGCGAGGTGGCGCTGCTCGTCAAGAACCGCATCCTGGCCCGCGCCGAGACGGCCGCGGCCGAGGCGGATGCGGGCGAGGGCGGCGGTCCGTTCGACGCTCTGCAGCGGTTCGTGCACGCGACCGTGGCGGAGAAGATCGGTGGGCTCTGCGCCGTCTTCACCAGCACCATCGACCCCTACGACCCTGAGCTGACCGAGACCCGGGAGCGCCTGCGGACCGCCGTGAGCGGACTGATGGAGCGTGCCCGGGCCGCGGGCGAACTGCGGTCCGACGTGGACCACGGGGACCTGTTCATCGCGATGAGCCAGCTGACCCGGCCGCTGCCGGGCACCTCCTGCCAACTGCTCGACGAGTTCGTCCACCGGCACCTGCAGCTGTTCCTGGACGGCCTGCGCGCGCCGGCCCGTTCGGTCCTGCCCGGCCGCCCCGCAACCTTCGAGGACTTCCGACCCCAGGACTGACCCACCACCTGGACTGACACCACTGATCCGACCCACCAGCACCCTGCCGTCGCGCCGCCGACCGGCACCGCCCGGACGCCTTCGCGCGCCTGCACCCCGCATCTGATCCCGTGCGGCAACCTGCCGTTCCCGTACGGCAGTCGACCGTTCTCGCACGCCACGCACCGTGAAGTGAGTACCCCCATGCCTGAAACCGACGCCCGCCCGGCGACGCTGCCCGATCCCCGGCGCTGGAAGGCGCTGATCTTCATCGGCCTCGCCCAGCTGATGGTCGTCCTCGACGCGACCATCGTGAACATCGCCCTGCCCTCCGCCCAGAAGGACCTGGGCATCACCGACGGCAACCGCCAGTGGGTGATCACCGCCTACGCGCTGGCCTTCGGCGGCCTGCTGCTGTTCGGCGGCCGGATCGCGGACCTCTGGGGCCGCAAGCGGACCTTCGTGGTCGGCCTGACCGGCTTCGCCCTCGCCTCCGCACTCGGCGGCGCCGCGGCCAACACCACGATGCTGCTCGGCGCCCGCGCCCTGCAGGGCGTGTTCGGCGCGCTGCTCGCACCGGCCGCGCTGTCGCTGCTCGCGGTGACCTTCACCGAGGCCAAGGAGCGCGCCAAGGCCTTCGGCATCTACGGCGCGATCGCCGGTGGCGGTGGTGCCATCGGCCTGATCCTCGGCGGCCTGCTGACCGAGTACATGAACTGGCGCTGGACCTTCTTCGTCAACATCCCGTTCGCCATCGTGGCCGCCACCGGCGCCGTCATGGTGATCCGCGAGCCCGCCGAGGGCCGCAACCGCAACAAGCTGGACATCCCCGGCGTACTGCTGGTGACCACCGGCCTGGTCTCGCTGGTCTACGGCTTCACCCGCGCCGAGTCCAACGGCTGGACGGCCGGCAGCACCCTGGCGCTGTTCGCCGCGGCCGCCGTGCTGCTGACCGCCTTCGTCCTGGTGGAGCGCGGGGTCAAGGCCCCGCTGCTGCCGCTGCGCGTGGTGCTCGACCGCAACCGCGGCGGGGTGTACCTGTCGCTGGGCATGGCCGTGATCGGCATGTTCGGCCTGTTCCTCTTCCTGACCTACTACCTGCAGATCGTGCTCGGCTACAGCCCGGTGCTGACCGGCGTCGCCTTCCTGCCCATGGTGGCGGGCATGATCACCGGCTCGACCCAGATCGGCGCCCGCCTGATGACCCGGGTCCCGGCGCGCTACCTGATGGCGCCCGGCTTCCTGACCGCCTCGGTCGGCATGTTCCTGCTGACCCACATCGGCCTGGACACCTCGTACCCGGCGCTGATCCTGCCCGGCCTGATCCTGATGGGCCTCGGCATGGGTACCGCCTTCATGCCGGCCATGAGCCTCGCCACGCACGGCGTCCAGCCGCGTGACGCGGGTGTGGCCTCCGCCATGGTCAACACCTCGCAGCAGGTCGGCGGCGCCATCGGCACCGCGCTGCTGAACACCATCGCGGCCAGCGCCACCAGCAGCTGGCTGGCCTCGCACAAGACCGCCGCCGCGGCCACCTCGCCGGCGGCCGCCAAGGCCCTGCAGTTCGGGGGCATGGTGCACGGCTTCTCGACCGCGATCTGGGTGTCCTTCGGGATCCTGGTGGCGGCCGCCGTGGTCGCCTTCACCTTCGTCAACGCCGGCCGGCCCGGCGCGGCGGGTACGGGCGCCGGGGCGGGCTCGGACGCCGCGAAGAATGACGAGGTGCCGGTGCTGGTGCACTGACCCTCCCGGGGTACCGCCCGTCCCGGGCGATGCGGATGCGTACGCGGCCCGTCCGGTGTCCTCCACGACACCGGGCGGGCCGTTCGCGTTCTCGGGCACCGCGCCCACCCCTGCCGGGGGGTAGAAGTGGGGATCATTCCCCGATTATGGTGGCCCCGACATGAAACGGGGAATGATCCCCGCTTCCATCGGACCGAGGTGCGTGCACATGAGCCGGAATCAGAACCCGGGGCGGGGGCAGCGGGCCGCCGACTGGGCGGACGGACGGCTGGGGATCTACACCCTGGCCAGGGCCAACCTGCGGAAGGTCTTCCCGGACCACTGGTCCTTCATGCTGGGCGAGATCTGCCTCTACACCTTCCTGATCATCATCCTGACCGGCGTCTGGCTGACCCTGTTCTTCAAGCCGAGCATGGGCGAGGTGGTCTACCACGGCTCGTACGTGCCGCTGAAGGGCATCTCGATGTCGGAGGCCTACGCCTCCACCGTGGACATCGGCTTCGAGGTGCGCGGCGGACTGTTGATCCGGCAGATCCACCACTGGGCGGCGATCGTCTTCGTCGCGGCCATGTTCGTGCACATGATGCGGGTGTTCTTCACCGGGGCGTTCCGCAGACCGCGCGAGATCAACTGGGTGTTCGGCTTCCTGCTGCTGTTCCTCGGCATGCTGGACGGCTTCTTCGGCTACTCACTCCCGGACGACCTGCTCTCCGGTACCGGCATCCGGTTCATCGAGGGCGTGGTGCTGGCGGTGCCGCTGGTCGGCACGTACATCCAGATGTTCCTGTTCGGCGGGGAGTTCCCCGGGCACGACATCATCCCGAGGTTCTTCACCATCCACGTGCTGCTGATCCCGGGCATCATGCTCGGCCTGCTGGTGGCGCACCTGATCCTGGTCTTCTACCACAAGCACACCCAGTGGGCGGGCCCGGGCAAGACCGGGAGGAACGTCGTCGGCATGCCGCTGATGCCGGTCTACACGGCCAAGGCCGGTGGCTTCTTCTTCCTGGTGTTCGGCGTCGTCGCGCTGATGGCGGCGGTCGCCACGGTCAACCCGATCTGGGCGTACGGCCCGTACCGTCCGGACCAGGTCTCCACCGACGCCCAGCCGGACTGGTACATGGGCTTCGCCGAGGGCTTGATCCGGGTGATGCCCGGCTGGGAGATCGGGTTGTGGGGGCACACCCTCAACCTCGGGGTGCTGATCCCGTTCGCGATGTTCCCGCTGATCCTCGGCGCGATCGCGGTCCACCCGTTCATCGAGGCCTGGGTGACCGACGACAAGCGCGAGCACCACCTGCTCGACCGGCCGCGCAACGCGCCGGTGCGCACCGCGCTCGGGGCGGCCTGGATCAGCGTCTACCTGGTGATGCTCGCGGGCGGCGGCAACGACCTGATCGCCACCCATCTGCACCTGTCACTGAACGCGATCACCCACGCGGTGCGGATCGGCTTCTTCGTCGTCCCGGTGGCCGTGTTCGTGATCACCAAGCGCTGGTGCCTCGGCCTGCAGCGACGGGACCGGGACAAGGTGCTGCATGGACGGGAGACCGGCGTGATCAAGCGGCTGCCCCACGGCGAGTTCACCGAGGTGCACGCCGGGCTCGCGCCCGCCGAACTGCACCGGCTGACCGCGCACGAGCAGCCCCGCCCCCTCGAACCGCCGCCCGCGGTGGACGAGAATGGAGTGGCCCACCCGGCGGGTGCGCTCACCCGCACCCGCGCGAGGCTGTCCCGCGGGTTCCACGGCGAGCACGCGCGGATCCCCAAGCCCACCGCCGAGGAGTATCGCGGGATCACCGAGGGCCACGGGCACTGACCGGCCCCCACGCCAGAGGGAGGACATCGTGCACGACCGAACCGACCGGCTCGCCGACAGCAGGTACCTCCTGCTGACCACCTTCGGTGACGACGGAAGCCGGGTGGACTCCCAGCTCTGGGTGGTGTCCGACGGCACGGCGCTCGGCGTCTGGACCCCCGCCCACTCCGGCGAGGCCGAACGGATCCGGCGCCACCCCCGGGTGCTGATCGGCCCCTGCGACGCCCACGGGCGCCCCACCGGCCGCCGGCTCCCGGCCCGCGCACGACTCTGCGACCCCGAGACGACGGCGGGCTACCGCACCTCGCTGATCAACAAGTACGGCCTGACGGCGCTGATCGCGCTGGCCCGCAGCCGGTTCCGGGTGGGGCTGGCGGGGACGGTCGGGATCCGGATCACGCCGAACGAGCTGGAGCAGCGACTGGTCGGACCGGAGTGGCGGCCGCCGGCGACGTACTGCGTCAACTGACGGCCGCTCGGGTCGGAACCCGGTCAGGCCCCGTCGTCCGGCGCCCGGGCCAGATCCCCCGGCTCGCAGGCCTCCCGGCCGGTCCCCACGTGCACGACCTTGACCGTCCGCTCGGGGCCGCCGGGGACGACCTGCTGCTCGTGCCCGCAGCGCGGGCAGATCAGCGGGATGCGCGGGCGGTGCGGTTCCCGTCCGGCCTGGTCTGCGCCCAGGTGCGGGGTGGTCACGTCAGCGGGTGGGTCGGGACCGGGCTGACGTCCTGGATCTCGCCGTGGGCCTTGGTGAGCAGCTGTGAGGCGAGATCGTTGAGCGCGCGGGCGCCCGCGATCTCCTCCCCGACCCGCAGCTGCTCCGGGTCGGAGGGGTGGCGGCTGCTGTAGCCGTGGGCACGCAGTTCGGTCCCGTCGCCGAGCCGGAGCAGGGCGGCGGCGGTCGTGCGCGGGCCCTCCTCGCGGAACTCCATCTCGATGTGCCAACCGACCAGAGTCTGCATGGCGGATCACCTCCATCGGTTACTCCTCCAGAGTGCGCCGCACCCAGCGTGAACACCAGAGCAGCCGGAGCGAGGGCGAGTTGAACGCGTTCAAGTCGGCGGCGTAGAGTCGGCACCCAAGCTCATTTGAACGCGTTCAGGAAGGGGTGTGTCCGCCGTGGACAAGGGCACGACGGAACTGGTGGACCTCCTGGTCCTGCTCGGCATGGGCGCCGTCCTGCCCGTCGGCCTAACGCTGATCGACGAACCCGGGCTCGCCCGGATCCGCCGACTCTGGTCGCTCGCCGCCGTCCTCGGGGCGCTCTCGCTCTGGCTGCCGCGCGGCGCCCTCGCCACCGGCCCGGCGGTCGTCTACGCGCTCGGCACCCTGGCCGTCGCCCTGCACGCGCCACTGCGGCTCCCCCACCCCACCCTGGCCTGGATGGCCGCCACCCACGGCCTCGGCAACGCAGTCGGCTTCGCCCTCTGCGCGCTCCTCGCCTGGCGCCGGGTCAGCACCGCCGCGGAGACTCCCCGATGAACGACGACAGCCACCCCGAGCAGGGCCCCAGCCGCACCGGCGAGCCGCCCGCCGGGTACCGGCGTCAATCGGTTGGTGCCGTGGCCCGAGGCCCTGGCATCATCGGCGGGTGACATCGATGCAGCCGGTCCTGGAGATGGAAGCCCCTGACGAGGACTTCGCGCTCTGGCCCACGAACTCGTTCGAGCCGTACGGATTCCTGGTGCTGGACGGGAGGTTGACGCCGGAGGAGGTCGGCTCGGCGGTGTGGCGGATCGCCGTCGCCAACGAGGAAGCCCCCGAGGAGGGCGAGCCGACCGACCCGCTGGACGCCTTCCTGTACGGGCTGCTCACCGCCGAGGACCTGATCGCCCACGGCGGCTTCCGGGTGACCGACACGGCCACCGGCGCCGTCTTCGCACCCGGCTGCTGCAACGGCCTGGAGGAGTGGCGTGACTGGCTGGAGGTGACCGACGGCTCCGGCAAGGCCCGGTTCGGCCACGGACCCGTCCCGCAAGCCGAACGCCTCGACGGCGTGGTGCGGTTGACGGCGGACGTCGACGCCGAGGACAGCGCGGTGATCGAGCTGCCGGTGGACGAGCTGCGCCGACTGCTCGCCGGTGCCGAGCAGGACCTGCGCGACTTCGTCCGGCTGGCGGGCGGTTGGGCCGAGCGGCGGCTCCCCGAGCAGGCCGCCGCCGTCACCGCCGCGCTGGCCCGGGCGTTGGACCTGGCGGGACGGGCGGATCCGGTGTGACCAGCTTCCTCACCCACCGCGCCCGCGTCCACGACACCTCCCTCCCGCTGTACCGGCGCCACAGCGCCCTGCGCACCTGTCTGACCCGCTTCGCCCCCTACGGCCTGCGCGCCACCTACCACCACCTCACCGTCAGCGCCCGGATGCCCCGGCTGCTGGAGGCCGACCCGGACTCGCTGGTGCGCGCGGTGGAGGAGCTGCACGAGGCGCGGCAGCTGTGGGCGGCCCGGCTGGAGGAGTACGAGGCGCAGCGGCAGGCGGAGAAGCGGGCCGGACGACGGCACCCCTCGCAGCCGGCCTGGTGGGACCTGCCCCGGTGGGCCTCGCCGGATTCGGCCTGGCGCAACGACCCTTTCCTGCACCCGCCGTTGAGCCTGCCCGACTACGTCCGGCGGCAGAACGCGCTGCTGGACGGGGCCGAGCTGCCCGGCTGCCCGGCCTGCGGGGAGGAGGGGCCGGCGCTGTCGGTGTCGACCGGCCACGGCCGGGCCGAGCTGTGCCGCTCCTGCGCCCGGGTGCTGGTGGCCTGTCCGTGCGAGCAGTGGCACGGCTTCGAACCCGAGCTGCGGATCGGCTGGAGCCGGACCTGGCGCCGGGAGCACATGAACGGTGGCGGCGAGCCCAACCCGCACTGGCCGAAGGTGCTGGGCACGGCCCGGATCGAGAAGCTGGCCGCGTACGTGATCAAGCACCCGCCGCGCTGACTCCGCCCTCGTGGGCCGGGCCTGGCGGGTCAGGCCTGGTGGGTCAGGCCTGGTGGGTCAGGCCTGGTGGGTCAGGCGTGGTGCGCGGGCACGGCGACCAGCAGGGCGCCGGTGTTCTGGACCCGCACCTCGAAGTGGTCGATGTCGCCCGGCTGGAGGGCCGCGCCGCCGATGGTGTGCACCGCGCTCTGACCGCCCGGCTCGCCGTAGCCGGCTGCCGGGACGCTCCAGGTGGTGACCGTCTGGCGCTCGCCGGTGTGCGAGACGGCGACCAGGCTGCAGGTCAACGGGCCCTGGATGCCGGAGAGTTGCAGGCTGACCTGGCTGCCCCAGGTCGTGCCGTCCACGCCGACGGTGGCCTTGGCACCGGTGCCCGGGTCGGTGGCGCTGAACTGCTCGGCGACGGCGACCACCGCGGGAGCGCCGTCGGCGGTGAGCACCGCGGCGGTGACGGCCGGGCCCGCCGCGACCATCGCGGTCGCGGCCAGGGCGAGCACCAGCCGCCGCACCCGGCCCCGCCGCCGGACGGTCGTGACCTCGGCGACCAGCCGGTCCAGGAGCCGCGGGTCCGGGCGCGGGACGGGCTCGGCCGGGTCCAGCCCGGCGGCCGTCGCCGACTCGGCGTACCCGGCCAACACCGGTTCCAGGAAGCCGAGTCGGCCCACCTGCTCGGTGCACTGCGGGCAGTCGGCCAGGTGCCGCTCGAAGGCGACGCGCTCGGCGGGCTCCAGCAGGCCGAGGACGTACGCACCGGCGTCGACGTGCTCGGCGCCGTCGGGCACGTCGGGGAGGCCGGGGACGCGGTCGGGTCCGCCGGGGTCGGCGCCGGAGGGCTTGATCACGATGTCACTCCCCGTTCCTCCAGCGCGAGCCTGAGCGAGCGCAGTGCGTAGAACACCCGCGACCGCACGGTGCCGGCCGGGATGCCGAGTCGGGCGGCCGCCTCCTTGGCCGTGCGGCCCTTCAGGTAGGTCTCGACGATGATCTCGCGATGCGCGGGCGAGAGGTCACCCAGCGCGTCCGCGACGGTCATCATCCGCAACGCCCGGTTCATCTCGTCCTCGGCGGGCAGCTGCTCCAGCGCCGCCGCGTCCACCTCGCGCGGCCGGGCGCGGGCGCTGCGGTGGTCGTCGATGACGATCCGCCGGGCGACGGTGATCAGCCAGGGCCGCAGCGAGCCGGCCTGCGGGTCGAGCCGGTGGATGTTGCGCCAGGCCCGGACCAGCGTCTCCTGGACGACGTCCTCGGCCCGCTGCCGGTCCCCCGCGACCAGGTGGAGCACGAAGCCGAAGAGCGGACCGGCGTGCTCGCGGTACAGGGCCCGCATCAGCTCCTCGTCCGCGGACCCCGCTCCGTGTGCGGCTCGGCCGCCGACGGGATGCTCCTCGGTCACCACTTCATCGTTGCGCACCCGTGCCTCCCGGGCGAGAGCGGTCGGCATCGGTCAAGGGTGACCTGCTCGGTGCCGTCGGAGCGGGTGACGTCGCCGTCGGCGTGCTCGGGCGGCCGGACGGTGGCGCAGCTACCGTTGCAGGGGGGCTCCGAGGGGTTGCTCTTGTCCTGGTCGAAGTGGTCGCGGGTGAACCCGGCGCTGTCGGTGACGATCGTGCCGAGTTCGGGGTCCGTTGCGGTCTGCAGGGTCGCGGCGGCCGGTGCGCTCGGGCTGCTCGGCGTACCGGGTGTGCTCGACGTGTACCCGGACGGCCCGCAGTCGGTGACCAGGGCAACTACGGCGATGCCGGAGGCGGCCGGCACGGCGGCCCGGCGCGTGCGGGGTGTGCTGCGCATGGGGCGGCTCCCGCGTCGGTGAACGGGCTGGACACCCTTCTGTACGGTCGGTGGTGGCCCCGTGCTCAACCCGGAAGGGCCTCGGAATACCCCGGCGGGCATCACCGTTGTGTGCGGCAGATGGTCCGTACCGCCACCTTCGGAAGGGAAGGATTCGCGAGATGAGCAACACGGTCGAGCTGACCAAGGAGAACTTCGACGAGATCGTCCCGGGCCCGGAGGGCAAGGACTTCGTCTTCATCGACTTCTGGGCCGCGTGGTGCGGGCCGTGCCGCCAGTTCGCCCCGGTGTACGAGAAGGCCGCCGAGCGCCACCCGGACCTGGTCTTCACCAAGGTCGACACCGAGGCACAGCAGGAGCTGGCCGCCGCCTTCGGCATCCAGTCGATCCCGACGCTGGCGATCATCCGTGAGGGCGTGCTCGTCTTCTCGCAGCCCGGCGCACTGCCGGAGGCGGTGTTCGAGGACCTGATCGGCCAGGCCCGCAAGCTGGACATGGCCGAGGTGAAGCGCAAGGTGGCGGAGGAGCAGGCGGCCGACGGCCAGGCCTGACCCGGACCGCCCGAGGGCCCGGGGAGCGATGTCTCCCCGGGCCCTCGTCATGCCGGCTGCCCGCCCTCCTGCTGCCGACCCGGCTGCCCGCACTCCTCCTGCCGGCCCGCCTCGCCCTCCTCCTGCCCGCCTTCCTCGCCCCAGGCGGCGAGCCGGGCCGCGAGTGACCGGACCTCCACCCGCAGCTCGGCCGGCTCGCGGACGGTGAACGGCCAGCCCAGGCCGGCCAGCAGCACCGCGACGCCGTCCAGGTTCTGCGCCCGGGCCCGCAGCAGCACCCGGTCCTCGGCGAGTTCGGTGAGGGTGCCGGCGGCGGGCGGCAGCCGGCGGCGGGCCTCGGCGATGGTGGTCGCCAACTCGACCTCCACCCGGTGCCGCCAGGGCGCCCCGGCCAGCGACTCCACCACCCGCTGCACCGGGTCGACGTCCTCGGGCGGCTCGAAACCGGTCTCGCCCGGCTCGACCCGCTCGATCCGGTCCAGCCGGAAGGTGCGCGGCTCGCCGCTGCGGTGGTCGAGCCCGGTGGTGTACCAGCGGCCCGAGTGGAAGACCAGGCCGTACGGGTCGAACTCGCGCTCGCTGGGCCGGTCCTCGCGGTCCCGGTAGGCGAGCCGCACCCGGCGTCGACGGCGCGCCGCCTCGGCCAGGGTGAACAGCGCGGCGGAGGCCGGGCTGGGGCCGACGGCGGGCGCGGCGGTCAGCCCGAGGGTCTGTTCGACGGCCGTGATCCGCTCGCGCAGCGGCGGGGGAAGCACCCGCTGGATCTTGGCGAGGGCGGTCTCGGCGGCCCGCTCCCCCACCGACAGGCCCGAGCTGCGCCCGGCCAGCAGACCGAGGACCACCGAGGCGGCCTCGTCGGGGTTGAGCATCAACGGCGGGAGCCGGTAGCCGGGCAGCAGGCGGTAGCCGCCGTAGCGGCCGCGCTCGGCCTGGACCGGGATGCCGAGTTCGGCCAGGCGCGCGGTGTAGCGGCGGACGGTGCGCTCGTCCACGTCGAGCCGGGCGGCCAGTTCGGCGCCGGTCAGGCCGGGGCGGTCCTGGAGCAGCTCCAGCAGGGCGAGCACACGGCTGACCGGGTGTTCCACCGGGGCGTTCCTTCCTTGCCCTGACATCCGGGCGGGATCTGTCCGGATTCGATCCTAGAGTCGGCGGTGACGGAGGCCCCACCGACGAAGGAGCGATCCACCATGAGCACGTTCGTACTGGTCCCCGGGTTCTGGCTCGGTGCCTGGGCCTGGGACGAGGTCGCCGCGCCGCTGCGCGCGGCCGGGCACGAAGTCCACCCGGTGAGCCTGCCCGGGGTGGCCGAACGCGCCGGCGAGCAGGGCGACTTCGGACTGGAGGACCACATCGCCGACCTGGCCGAGCTGCTGGTGCGCGAGGACCTGTGGGACGTCGTGCTGGTCGCCCACAGCGGCGCCTGCGCCCCGGTGAGCGGGGTCGCGGACCGGATGCCGGAGCGGATCCGCCGGGTGGTCTACCTGGACAGCGGCCCGATGATCGACGGCGGTTCGCTGTACGACCTCTGGCAGCCCGACTACCGCGAGACCGTCGAGGCCACGGTGGTCGACGGCCGCCTGCCGATGCCGCCCTGGGACGTCGTCGCCGCTAACGTCGCCAGCATCGAGGGCCTGGACGAGGCCACCCTGGCCCGGGTCGGCGCGCGGGTCACGCCGCAGCCGGCCGGGACGTTCCGGGACCGGCTGCGGCTGACCGGCGCCGGAGCGGCGCTGCCGCAGGCGCTGGTGTCCTGCTCCTTCACGATCGACCAGGTGCGGGCGATGATCGCCGCCGGCCACCCGTGGTTCGTCGGGATGGACGGGCCGAACTGGGAACTGCGCGAACTGCCCACCGGGCACTGGCCGATGTTCTCCCGCCCGGCCGACACGGCCGCGCTGCTGGCGGAGCTCGCGGCAATCTGACCCCGTCCGCGTGTTCGCCCGCGCGAAGGCCCGTCCGCGTCGCAGGATGGGCCCACGCCACGCCCGGGTACGGGTGGGCGTACGGGAGCACGCGCGGGCAGCCGCAGCCCCCGCCCCGGGGCGGGGTGGCCATCGAGACCACGGAGGACGGGACATGACCAGCAGCACCGCCGAGGAGTACGACGTCATCGTCCTGGGCGCGGGCCCGACCGGCGAGAACGTGGCGGACCGGACGGTCGCCGCCGGGCTGCGCACGGTGATCGTGGAGGCCGAACTGGTCGGCGGCGAGTGCTCGTACTGGGCCTGCATGCCGAGCAAGGCGCTGCTGCGCCCGGCGGCCGCGCTGACCGACGCCCGCTCGGTGGCCGGCGCCCGGGAGGCGGTGGGCGACGGGCGGCTGGACGCGGCCGCGGTGCTGGCCCGGCGGGACTCCTTCACCTCGAACTGGAAGGACGACGGCCAGGTGCAGTGGCTGCGGGACACCGGCATCGAGCTGGTCCGCGGCCACGGCCGGCTGGCGGGGGTGCGGACCGTCACGGTCGAGGAGGAGGACGGCGGTGAGCGGGTGCTCACCGCCCGGCACGCCGTCGCCGTGTGCACCGGCAGCCGCCCGGTACTGCCCGCCGGGGTGCCCGGGCTGGCGGAGGCACACCCGTGGACCAACCGGGAGGCGACCGGCTCGCCGACCGTCCCCGGGCGGCTGGCCGTGGTCGGCGGCGGGGTGGTCGGGGTCGAGATGGCCACCGCCTGGCGGGCGCTCGGCGCCGAGGTCGTCCTGCTGGTGCGCGGCGACGCGCTGCTGCCGCGGATGGAGCCCTTCGCCGGCGAGCTGGTCGCCGAGGGGCTGCGGGAGGCGGGGGTGGACCTGCGCTTCGCCGCCGTGGTCACCGCGCTGGAGCGGGCCGGGGCCGCCGGGCCCGCCGTGCTGACGCTCTCCGACGACCAGCGGCTGACCGTCGACGAGGTGCTCTACGCGACCGGCCGGGCCCCGCGCACCGCCGACATCGGGCTGGAGCAGGTCGGGCTGCGGCCGGGCGGCTGGCTGGAGGTGGACGACAGCTGCACGGTGCTCGGGGTGAACGGCGAGTGGCTCTACGCCGCCGGGGACGTCAACCACCGGGCGCTGCTCACCCACCAGGGCAAGTACCAGGCCCGGATCACCGGCGCGGCGATCGCCGCCCGCGCCGAGGGGCGCCCGCTGGACACCTCGCGCTGGGGCACGCACGCCGCGTCCGCCGACCTGGCGGGCGCGCCGCAGGTCGTGTTCACGCAACCGGAGGTCGCCGCCGTCGGCCTGACCCTGGCGGCGGCCGAGGAACTCGGACTGCGGGTCAGGGCCGTGGACCACGAGATCGGCTCCGTCGCCGGGGCCTCGCTGTACGCCGACGGCTACCGCGGCCGAGCCCGGGTGGTCTACGACCTGGACCGGGAGGTGATCGTCGGCGCCTGCCTGGTCGGGCCCGCCGTCGCCGAGCTGCTGCACTCGGCCACCGTCGCGGTGGTCGGAGAGGTGCCGATCGACCGGCTCTGGCACGCCGTACCGGCGTACCCGACGATCAGCGAGGTGTGGCTGCGGCTGCTGGAGGGCTGCCGCGGGTAGCCGTGCGGTCCGGGCGGGCGGCGCGGCGAGATGTGACCTCCGGTGGACGGCGGGACACTGGCAGTCGGGGAGGGCGTCCCGGGGGGCCGTTCTGGTGACCAGGTGGTGTGAGGCATGACCGAGGTGCTGTTGGCCGTCGGAACCGAGAAGGGCCTCTTTCTCGGCCACAGCCGCGACCGGCTGGACTGGGAGTTCAGCGGGCCGCACTTCCGGATGAACGCGATCTACTCCGTCTCGATCGACCGCCGCGAGGGCCGCACCAGACTGCTGGTCGGCGCCGACAGCAGCCACTGGGGGCCCTCGGTCTGGCGCTCCGACGACCTCGGCGCCAGTTGGTACGAGCCGCCGCAGCCGGCGATCCGCTTCCCCGAGTCCACCGGCGTCTCGCTCACCCGGGTCTGGCAGCTCCAGCCCGCCGGACCGGAGTCCCCCGGGGTCGTGTACGCCGGCACCGAGCCCGCCGCGCTGTTCCGTTCCACCGACGGCGGCGAGACCTTCACCCTGGTCGAGTCGCTGTGGAACCACCCCCAGCGCAGCGAGTGGGGCGCCGGCTACGGCGGGCAGGGCCTGCACACCATCCTGACCGACCCGCACGACCCACAGCGGCTGCTGGTCGCCGTCTCCAGCGGCGGCGTCTACCGCAGCAAGGACGGCGGCGACAGCTGGGAGCCCTCCAACACCGGCCTGCGCGCCGAGTTCCTCCCGCCGAACAGCCAGTACCCCGAGTTCGGCCAGTGCGTCCACAAGATCGCCCGGGACCCGGCCCACCCGGACCGGCTCTACCTCCAGAACCACGGCGGGGTCTACCGCAGCGACGACTGGGGCGGCAGCTGGCGCTCCATCGTGGACGGGCTGCCCGCCGAGTTCGGCTTCGCCGTCGCCGCCCACCCGCGCCGGGGCGACACCGCCTACCTCTTCCCGCTCGGCGGCTCGGACGACCGGATCCCGCCCGGCCGCCGCTGCCGGGTCTTCCGCACCACCGACGGCGGCACCAGCTGGCAGCAGCTCGCCAACGGCCTGCCCGGCGAGGACCACTACGGCATCGTGCTGCGCGACGCCCTGCGCACCGACGACGCCGAACCGGCCGGGATCTACTTCGGCAACCGCACCGGCGACGTGTACGGCAGCCGGGACGAGGGCGAGAACTGGTCGCTGCTGCTGTCCCACCTGCCGGACGTGCTCTGCGTCCGCGCTGCGGTGGTGGCCTGAACCGCGGCCGCCGGCAAAGTCGCCGGTCGAAAACCTGTTGCCGCGACGCTCCGGTTCTGGTGAGCATGGGCCGCCGACGAACGATCTCGTGAAGTGGGGTGGGCCATGCCCGAAGCGGACTGGGTGATCAGGCGGAACGGCGAAGGCGTACCGGTGGTGCGCTACCAGCCGGGCGAGCGGGAGGGTCGGCCCTGGGCCGACCTGCTGGAGGTCCTGGACGACTCGGTGGACGCGGCGGGGTTCATCCGCACCGAGCTGCCCGGGTGGGTGGTCTCCGGCACCCCCGAGCTCGGGCAGCGGCTGCTGGAGCTGGGCGCGAAGCCCCTGCGACACGCCCACACCTTCCGGCGCGACCTGCGCGCCGATCCCCCGCCCGCCGACTGGGCCGGGACGCCGCTGCGCGAGGGCCTGCGGGCGGTGCCCTGCGACCGCGCCCCGGAGGAGCTGCTGGAGGCCTGGCGGGCCGCCTTCCACCCCGACCATGTGGACCACTTCCCCGGCGACGACGCCCAGGCGATCGCCGAGCGGATCGGCCCGCTGCTCGCCGGAAAGGCCATCGGCCCGGTGCTGCCCTCCAGCGTGCTGGCGGTGGACGCCGAGGACCGGGTGGTCGCCGGGGCCACCCTGACCGACCGCGACGGCCTGCCGTGGGTCGCCGAGGTCTTCCGCCACCCCCGACGCGGCTACCGCGGCCTCGGCTCCGACCTGCTGCGCCGCGCCGTCGCGGACGCCGCCGACCGCGGGCTGGCCGATGTGCACCTGATGGTGTCCGAGGGCAACCCGGCCCGCCGCGTCTACGAGTCGCTGGGATTCCTGCTGCAGGAGACCTCGCTGACCGTGATCGTGCCCGAGGCCGGGTAGCACTCAAGGCTCAGGGGCGGGCGAGCTCCAGGACGGCGATCCCGCCCAGAACGGTGAGCGCGGCGGTCAGCCGCAGCCGCCCGAGGCGCTCCCGGAACACCACGGCGGCGATCAGCGCGGCGATGACGATGCTGGTCTCGCGCAGCGCCGCGACCGTCGCCAGGCTGCCCCGGGACTGCGCCCAGACCACCAGGCCGTACGCCGTCAGGGAGAGCACCCCGCCCGCGATCCCCAGCGGCAGCACCCTGCCCGCCCCGGCGAGCAGGGTGCGGCCGCGCCGGGCCCAGACGACCAGAGCGAGCGTCGGCCCCTGGAGCAGGAACAGCCAGGCCACATAGCCGCCGACCGTCCCGGCGTGCCGGACGCCGCTGCCGTCCAGCACGGTGTACCCGGCGATCATCACGCCGGTACCGGCCGCGGCCGCGAGTGCGGGCAGCTGCGCCCGCCCGGGTATGCCCTGGGAGAAGGCCAACCCGATCAGGCCGCAGGAGATCACCACCACGCCCACCAGCTCGCCCGCGCCCAGGTGCTGGCCGAGCACGGTGACCGACAGCACGGCGACCAACAGCGGCGCCGAGCCGCGGGCGATCGGGTACATCTGCCCGAAGTCGCCCAACTGGTACGCCCTCAGCAGCAGGACCGTCGAGATCGTCTGGACGACCGTCGAGGCCAGCAGGTACGGCCAGGCCGCGGCGGCCGGCAGCGGGTTGACCGCGACCAGGACCAGCGCACACGCGGTGTAGGTCAGGTTGATCAGCGTGAAACCGACCAGTTTGTCGGGGATCCGGTGCGCCAGCCCGTTCCACACGGCGTGCAGCACGGCCGCCGTGAGCACGGCCACCGGCACGGCCGACCCGAGTTCAGACATGGCGAAGCTCCCCTCCCGTCAGCCTGCCGGATTTCCGGCGGGCTTGGAACTGAATTCCACGCTACCCTAGCCCCATGGAAGAACGTTCCGAATTTTTCACGCCCCTGGAATCCCAGCTGGCCGCGCGGATCCGGGCCCGGCTCGGCGAGCTGCGCGGCACCGAGGCGAGGGTCGCCCAGGTGGTGCTGGACCGGGGCGCCGACCTGGTGCACCTGAGCGTCAGCGACGTGGCGACACTGGCCGGGACGGCACCCTCCTCGGTGGTCCGGGCCTGCCAGCGGCTGGGCTTCCGCGGCTTCCAGGAGCTGAAGATCGCCGCCGCCCTGCACGCCCCCGCCGTCCCCACCCCGGGGCCGGCCGCGGACGCCGACGACCCGGCCGCCCGGGCGCTCGCCGACACCCTGCGCGCCGCCCGGGAGGCCCTGGAGGGCATCACCGCCACGCTCGGCCCGGACGACCTGCGGGCGGCGGCCGAACTGCTGAACGGCGCCCCCCAGGTGCTCCTGGTCGGCACCGGGCTGTCCGGCGCGGTGGTGCTCGACCTCGCCTACCGGCTGCGCGCGCTCGGCCTGCCGGTGGACGCCCCCGCCGACTCGATCACCGCCCAGCTGGTCGCCGCCACGCTGGCGCCGGGTGCCGTCTGCCTGGCCGTCAGCCACACCGGCGCGACCCGCATCGTGGTGGACACGGCGCGCAGCGCCCGCGAGGCCGGGGCCGAGGTGCTGGCGCTCACCAGCTACGCCCGCTCGCCGCTCACCGAGACGGCGACCTGCGCCCTGATCGCGGGCGGGCAGGACCTGGTCTTCGGCCTGGAGACCACGGCCAGCCGCCTCGCCCACCTGGCCGCCGTGGACGCGCTCGCCCAGACCCTGCTGGCACTGCGCGGGCCGCGCGCGGAGCAGGCCCTGCGCCTCTCGGCGGACGCCTGCGCGCGCTACGCCTACTAGAACCGCCCGTGAGCAGGCTAGGAGCGGGGCCGGTGCTCGCCCTCGACCCGGGCGCCGTGCACCACGACCATGGTCAGGCCGACCGCGACCAGCAGCTCCGCCCAGAAGAACGCCGCGTAGTCCAGCAGCGAGCCGATCGGCGGGTTGCCGGGCGCGGCGTTGCGCATCCCGACCAGGGCGAACAGCGTCGCCGCCATCCAGCTCAGGGCGGGCCAGATGATCCCCCGGCGCTGCCGGACGATCAGCCAGGCCGCGAGCAGCACGGCCAGGGCCAGCGCCCACATCGCCGCCATCATGAACCAGGCCAGGATGAAGGTGCTGCGCGAGCGGCTGATCCGCTCGGTCACCCCGATGCCGAGGCCTTCGGTCTCCTTGTCGCCCAGTTTGAAGGCGAAGAACGGGTCGGCCTCCTGGATCCCGACCACCACCGGGGTCGGCTTCCCGCCGACGGTGGCCCGGAAGCCGATCTGCGCCCGGTAGCCGTCGAAGGGGTAGTCCGTGATCCGCCCGCCGAACAGGCTGAACGACACCGGGTTGGAACCGATCGGCTGCCCGGCCGGGTACCTGAGCAGGGTCTGTTCCAGCGAGGTGGTCTCCACCACCATGTCCTGCGCGGGAACCAACTGGCCGGAGGGCCCCTGCAGAGTGCCGCGCGGCTGGACCAGGACCTTCGCGGCGACCGTCTGCGCGGTCGCGTCCACCCGTTGGAGCACCACGTCGACCTCCACGAAGTCCGGTCCGGAGGCGGTGCTCACCACCTGGGCGTGACCGCGGCTGGAGCGCTCGTTGAGGTAGAACAGCAGCCCGGCGGCCACGGACAGCACGATCGTCACCACCACGGCGTAGGCGCTCCAGGGCCTGACCTTCGGCCGGGTGGCGCTGACGGCGCGCACCCGGGTGTGGACGCGGACCCGCGGCCGGGCCGTCGGGCGCGGTGGCCGGGCGGTCCGGCGGTGCGGCGGCGTGCTCATCGACCTGCTCCCACGGTCGGCGGCGGCACCGAATGCCGCCCGTCCCGCCAGCCTCGACACGGCAGCACCGGTTCCGCAAACCCGGCGGGCCGATCGGGGCCCGTTCGGGGCTCGGGAAACCCGCTGGTCGGAGGTGCTGTGTAGGCTCAATGCTCATGGCGAGGGTGACACGGGACGATGTGGCGCGGGTGGCGGGGACATCCACGGCGGTCGTGAGTTATGTGATCAATGACGGGCCCCGGCCGGTGGCACCGGCGACCCGGGCCCGGGTGCTCGCCGCGGTCGAGGAGCTCGGTTACCGACCCAACCGGGTCGCCCAGGCGATGGCGCGGCGGCGGACCAACCTGCTCGGGATGGTCGTGCCGGACGCCCGCCAGCCCTTCTTCGCCGGGCTCGCCCACGCCGTGGAGCAGGCCGCGACCGAGCACGGGCGGCTGCTGCTGATCGGCAACTCCGACTACGCCGACGAGCGCGAGGCGCACTACATCCGCGCCTTCCTCGGCATGCAGGTGGACGGGCTGATCCTGGTCACCCAGGACCCGGCCACCCCCGGGCTGACCGGCTTCGACTCGGCCGACGGCACCCCGGTCGTGCTGCTGCACCACCGGGCGGAGAGCGCGGACGGCGTGGCCGTGGTGGCGGACGACGAGGGCGGCGCCCGCGAGGTGGTGCGCCACCTGCTGGCCCACGGCCACGCCGAGGTGCACTGCTTCGGCGGCACCCTGGCGCTCAGCCCGCTCGACCCGGTCACCGGGCGGACGGCCGGCTGGGCCGAGGCGCTGGCCGAGGCCGGGCTGTCCCCCGAGGGCCGGCTGACCCAGGCGCCCTTCGACCGGGTCCGGGCGCACGCCGAGGCGCTCGCCCTGCTGAGCCGGCCCGACCGGCCGTCCGCCGTGTTCTGCGCGACGGACGACCAGGCGATAGGCCTGCTGCGGGCCGCCGACGACCTCGGTATCCGGGTGCCGGAGGACCTCGCGGTGGCCGGCTTCGACGACATCGCCGAGGCGGTGATCGCCGGACCGGCGCTGACCACCGTCACCACCGCGCAGGACGAGATGGCCCGGGCCGCGCTGGAGCTGGTCCTCGGCGGGCCGGAGCGCCGCGCCACCGGGGCCCGGACCTTCCCGGCCAGGCTGGTGGTGCGGCGCTCCTGCGGCTGCCCGGCTCCGAGCCGCCTGTCGTGATGTCAAAGCCGTGATGTCAAAGCCGTGACGCCGAGGACGTGATGCGGCGGGTCAGTTCAGCTGGAAGGTGGCCTCGACCGGGTAGTGGTCGCTGGGCGCGTTGGTGTCCAGCTGACCCGGGGTCCAGCCGGCCTGCGGGTCGAAGTCGACCTTCACGTTGGACATCCCGGCCGGCACCGGGCGGCCCGGGGCGTTGAGGTAGCCGATGTAGTCGAGGTCGTCCCGGTAGTCCTTGGGGAAGGTCTCGACGCCCGCCATGTACTGGCACCAGGACGCGACCGGGCAGTCCATGGTGGTGCGGTCCTGGCCCGGGTCGGTGGCCGGGGTGCCGAGCACGCCGTTCACCGCGTTCTGGGCGTTGGAGTAGTCGCCGCGGCTCTGGCCGTGGAAGTACTCGACGTTGAGGTCGCCGCCGATCAGCACCGGCGCGCTGCTGCCGACGATCCCGTCGACCCAGGCGCGGATCTCGGCGAGTTGGCCGAGCCGGGTGGACTGGGTGGTGTCGGTGGAGACGTCCGACTCGTCGGCCTGCAGGTGGGTGCCGACCACCCAGGAGGTGTTGCCGCCCTTGTCCACCTGCACCAGCGCCGCACCCTTGTTGGCGTGGTAGTCCCAGGTGCCGTAGGTGGAGTTGCTGAAGACGTGGGCGTACTGGGCGGTGATCGGGTACTTGGAGAGGATCATCGTGCCGCCGTTGATGACGAACCACGAGTTGGAGCAGTTGCCGCTGATGCCGGTCCAGCCGCCGCCGGAGCAGGTCTCGCCGACCACCGGGGTGCGGTACGGGTAGAGGTCGGCCAGCTTGCTGTTGATGTCGGCGGTCGAGCTGTTGTTGAACTGCTCGTCCAGGATGACCACGTCGGCGTTGTGCTGACGGACGATCTGCTCGATCACCGGGGTACGGCGGGCGGCCTGCTCGTTCTGGGTGCTGTCGACGACGGCGGTGCCGAGGTCGACGTTGAAGGCGAAGACGGAGAGCGTGGTCGGGTTCGCCGAGGCGGTGGCGGAAGCGGTCGGGGCGGTGCCGCCGAACAGCAGTGCGGCGGCGGCCGCCGAGGTGAGGGCGGTGGCCGTGCGACGCGAGAGCATGGGCGTTCTCCTGGGGGGATCCGTCAATCCGGTGGTCCCGGCGCCGGAGGGGACCGGCCGCCGGGGATTGGCGGGGGAACGCTAGCTACCGCTCGGTACGTCGGGAAGAACGCCAGGCGATCAGTTCCGGCAGATCGTGTGGCCGTGAGATGTCTGTACAGCTCTGGGCGGGTGGACGACAAGATGTCTGTACACCCTCGCACCCGACACCCGAGCCCCGGTGAACCGCCGTCAGCCGTCCAACAGTTCGTCCGCGAGCAGATCCATCAGCAGGTTGTCGTGCCAACTTCCGTCCGGGCCGCGCTCGTACTGGCGCATGGTGCCGACCGGGCGGAAGCCCACCTTGGCGTAGCAGCGGATCGCGGCGGCGTTGTCCGCGGCCGGGTCGATCACCAGCCGGTGGTAGTGGTGGTCGTGCACCAGGTGCCGGGCCATGGTGCGGACGGCGTCGGTGCCCAGGCCCAGACCGTGCACCGACGGGTCCAGGTACAGGTCCATCCCGGCGTGCCGGTACTCGTCGTCGTTGTTGGCGTACCACTGGATGGCGCCGACCACCCGGCCGCCCAGGTCGATCGCGAAGGTCTCGGTGTCGGGCGATTCCAAGTCCCCCGCGACCTCGTCGGCCAGGTCGTCACCGCCGCGCCAGCGGGCGAACACCTCGGGCGTGCTGCGGATCGCCACCAGCGCCGGGATGTCGTCCCCGGTGGCCGGGCGGAGGGTGACCAAGGTGCCGTGCAGAATCGTCCCCATATGGGGCATGTTGGCACGGAAACCGGCCTGCGGCGAGCGGTTTGACCACCTTGCCCGCAGCCTTGACCGCATTGCCCGCACCCCGCGCGACCAGGGATGATGCTCCGCCGTGACACACTTCATCATCATCGTGCTGGTCGTGGCGATCTCCGCCGCCGTGACCAGGGCCCGGAAGTCCAGGGCCACCACCTGGACGCAGACCGCGTTCGACGCCGCGGCCTACGGACTCGCCCCGCGCGACCGGCTCGACCCGCGCCGGGCCGGCCCGGCGCCCGCCCCGCACCGCCGCAAGGAGTCGCAGGCGATAGCCGACGCGGCCTGGGCCGGGAACTGGCGGCCCGCCGCCGAGTACGTCGAGGCCGCCGGGCAGGACTGGGACGAGCGCTGGTCCCGACTGGACCTGCTGGACTCGATCGCCGACCAGGACGACGCCTGGCTCAAGGCCTGGCGCGCGGCCGACCCGGGCCACTGCGACGCGGCGGCCCTGGAGGCCAGCCGGATGGTGCACGCGGCCTGGGAGATCCGGGGGAGCAAGTACGCCCACGAGGTGCCCGAAGAGGACATGAACCGCTTCCGGGCGATGCTGCCCGCCGCGATCGAGGCGGCCAAGCGGGCCTCGCTGCTCGACCCGGCCAACCCGGCGCCCTGGGTGGTCATGGTGACCGCCGCGCGCGGCGCGCGGTACCAGCCCGAGCAGTTCGAGGAGCTGTGGCGCGGCCTGGTCGAGCGGGCGCCGTTCCACTACGACGGACACCTGCAGGCGCTGCAGTACTGGTGCGCCAAGTGGTTCGGCTCGGACAAGAAGATGATGGCCTTCGCCGAGAAGGCGATGGACTCGGCCCCGGCCGGCAGCCCGCTGGCCGGCATCTACCTCTTCGCGCTGTACGAGCTGCAGCTGCGCAAGACCCTCGGCGGACTGACCAGTCACGCGACGCAGCGCCGGCTGGAGCAGGTGGCGGCGTCGCTGGCGCAGGTCCGGCCGGACGACCAGCGGCTGACCATGCCGCGGCACCTGCTCGCCGCCTACGCGGGCCGGGCGGAGCTGTACGACGTCGCGCTGGAGCAGTTCCGGGCGATCGGCCCGTACTGCGGCTGCAAGCCGTGGACCGAGTCCGACGACCCGGTGGCCGCCTTCGAGCAGGCGCGCGGGGCCGCCGTCCGGCTCTCCGGCGCGCAGCCGCTGCCGCCGGAGCTGCGGCCCAAGGCGGGCCTGCGGTAAGGGAGTCGGGGAGTCACGCGGTAGGTGGCGCCGGGTCGCCGAGCGGGCCGAGCCAGACGGCGGTGACGGCGCTGACGTAGCGGGCGCCGCAGTGGTCGTCGGGGACGACCAGCTGCGGGCCTGCGGTGTCCAGCGGGGCGCCGTCCATGCTGGTGGCGAGCAGGATCCGGCGGCCGCCGAAGTCCGGGTCGATCTCGGCCCAGGAGACCACGGCCCGGTGGCCGTCGGCGCCGACCACGTTGAGCAGGAAGCGCAACCGCTGCTTGCGGCCGGAGAAGTCGATCCGGGGCCGGGCGGCGAGCAGGACGTCCAGCAGCGCCGGGCCCTCGTAGCCGTGGCGCTGCTCACCCTCGGTCAGGCAGTCGAAGCTGACCTCGACCCGGTGCGCGGGGAGGGTGCGCAGTTGCTCGACGGTCAACTCGGCGGGCTGGTCGAGGTGGCCGTGCAGCCGGACGGTGGGTCTCGCCGGGGTCATGGTGCTCCTCCTCCCGGGCCGCGCCGCTGCGGCCCGGGAGAGGGTTACCCGAGGGGAAGCCCGGACATTCGCAGTTGCGGCGCTGAATGGCGTCTTTCATCAGCAGCTGCGATGACACTGGCGGCGTTCAGCTCGCAGCTGCGAGCCTGGCCGTGGTCACGCGCCGGAGGAGACGGCCGAGGCCTGCCGCACTCACGGCATCCCGTTGCTCGCGGTACCCGCCGGGGTGAGCTTCCGGGCCGTCACCGACCGGATCGACCTGCGGGCGGCACTGCTGTACGCGCCGGGGGCGCCGGGGGCGCCGCGCCTCAGGCCCCGTCGAACTGAAGCGCCGCACGGACGAGGCTCGCGTAGTCCGAGCAGCCGATCAGAACGACGTCCTCGCCGTCCCGGCACACGAACACGTCCCAATGCTTCGCCACGGTCTCCGGGTCGCCCTGGCGCCACCGGCGCAGCTCGACCAGCTCCAGGCCGCCGCTCGGCAGGTAGCGCGCCAGCGCGCTGGGCTCCCGCACCGGCGAGACGGCGAGCGCGGTGGCCGAGACGTGCAGGAAGCCCGGCTCCGGGCGGCAGTACGGCCGGGCGCCCGCGACGCAGCCCTCGACGACCACCACCTGCCCCTTGGCGAAGCCGTCACGCGTCTTCCGGGCTTCGGTCCGCCCCTCCCCGATCGCGGTCCCCAGCATTTCTCCGACCGCCAGAAGAATGTCCCCGAGCATCGTCCTCTCCCCCCACCGTCGCTGTCGCGTTCGAATCATTCGACCACGGACGGAGCAGTCCGCGGACCCCGGCACGGGAACCGGCGGAGAATTCTTCGCGGCGGGTGTCGATCCGGCACCGGCCCGATCGACGCAGGGGTGAGAGGCGGGGACAGGCCCCGCCCGCACGACCGAGGAGTCACCATGCCGCGCTTCATGACGCTGATCCGCATCGACGAGAACGCCCGCGGCGGTTGGGAGCCGGACCCGGGGTTCGAGCAGCGGATGGGGGCGCTGTTCGAGGAGATCACCAAGGCCGGGGTGATGCTGGAGACCGCCGGGCTGACCCCGACCGCCGAAGGCACCCGGCTGACCTGGACCGACGGGAAGGTCGGCTACACCGACGGGCCGTTCACCGAGACCAAGGAGGTCGTCGGCGGCTACGCCATCCTGCAGTGCAAGGACAAGGCCGAGGCCCTGGAGTGGACCCGTCGCTTCCTGCAGACCCACCCGGCGAAGTGGACGGTCGAGGCGGAGGTCCGGCAGATCGACGAGATGCCGCAGCCCCCGCGGTGACCGGCGTGGCGGTGGCGACAGCCGTGGCAGTATTTGCCTCCCTCGCCGTCGACTGCTCTGATGGGTGGCCGTGACGGAGAGGGATGCGGCGGCGGCCGTCGAGGCGGTGTTCCGGATCGAGTCCGCGCGGATCATCGCCGGGGCCGCCCGGATCGTACGGGACGTGGGCATCGCCGAGGAGCTGGCGCAGGACGCGCTGGTGGCCGCGCTGGAGCAGTGGCCGCGCGACGGCGTCCCGGACAACCCGGGCGCCTGGCTGACGGCCACCGCCAAGCGGCGGGCGATCGACCTGGTGCGCCGCCGGGAGGTCTACGCCCGCAAACTCGCCGAGGTGGGACGGTCGGTGGAGGACGTACCGCCGCCGGAGCCGGTCGAGCCGGACGACATCGACGACGACCTGCTGCGGCTGATCTTCACCGCCTGCCACCCGCTGCTCCCGGAGCAGGCCCGGATCGCGCTCACCCTGCGGCTGCTCGGCGGGCTGACCACTCCGGAGATCGCCCGGGCCTTCCTGGTGCCCGAGGCGACGGTGGCGCAGCGGATCGTCCGGGCGAAGCGGACGCTGGCCAAGGCGGGCGTGCCGTTCGAGGTGCCGTACGGCGACGACCGGGCGCGGCGGCTCTCCTCGGTGCTGGAGGTCATCTACCTGATCTTCAACGAGGGTTACTCGGCCACCGCCGGGGACGACCTGCTGCGCCCGCAGCTGTGCGAGGACGCGCTGCGGCTGGCCCGGGTGCTGGCCGCGCTGATGCCCGCCGAGCCGGAGGCGCACGGGCTGGCCGCGCTGCTGGAGTTCCAGGCCTCGCGGACGGCCACCCGGACCGGGCCGGACGGGCGGCCGGTACTGCTGGCCGAGCAGGACCGGGCCCGCTGGGACGGATTGCTGATCCGGCGCGGCTTCGACGCGATCCAGCGGGCGGGCAGCGGGCCGTACTCGGTGCAGGCCGCGATCGCCGCCTGCCACGCCAAGGCCCGGCGGTACGAGGACACCGACTGGGCGACGATCGCCGCGCTGTACGGGCGGCTACTCGTCCTGACGCCCTCGCCGGTGGTGGCGCTGAACCGGGCGGTGGCCGTCTCGATGGCCCAGGGCCCGGCCGCCGCACTGGAGTTGGTGGACGCGCTGGCGGCGGAGCCGGCCATGCGCGAGTACCACCTGCTGCCGAGCGTGCGGGGCGACCTGCTGGCCCGGCTGGGGCGGACGACGGAGGCCGGGGCGGAGTTCGAGCGGGCGGCGGAGCTGACCCGCAACGCGCGGGAGCGGGAGCTGTTGCGGGGGCGGGCCGCCTCGCTGGGGGATCAGGGAGATCAGGGGGAACTCAGGGGAGTTCAGAGGACCTAAGGGGTCTCGTCCTGGCGCAGCCGGGCGCTGACCGCGCCGAGGCCCTCGGCGAGGACGGCCAGCTGCTCGCGGGTGAGCACGTCGATCAGCAGCTCGCGCACCAGGGCGACGTGCCCGGGGGCGGCCTGGCGGAGCATCTCCCGCCCCTGGTCGGTGAGTTCGGCGATGACGCCGCGCACGTCGCTGGGGCAGGAGCGGCGGGCGACCAGGCCCATCCGCTCCAGTTGGGTGACCTGGTAGGTCAGTCCACTCTTGGAGGTGACCAGCTTGTCGGCCAGCTCGGTCATCCGCAGCGAGTCGCCCGGGGCGGCGGACAGGTGCACCAGGATCTCGTACTGCTGGTGCGAGAGGCCGGAGTCCTCCTTGAGCTGGCGTTCCAGCCGACGGTTGAGCAGGTTGCTCGCGACGACGAAGCCCCGCCAGGCGGCCATCTCGTCCTGGTCGAGCCAGCGGGGTTCGTTCAGTGAGGACATGAGGCGAAGCCTACTCCCGTTGTTCAAATTCGAACGAAGGTGTACCGTCGAGTACAGAGGTTCAAATTTGAACTACTCGCCCCGGTCCGATCCGAGGAGGACGCCATGAGCGCCGCGGCCCCCGAGCGTATGCCCGCCCTGTACCTCTCGCACGGCGCGCCGCCGCTCGCCGACGACCCGATCTGGCCGGGCGAGCTGGCCGCCTGGTCGGCCGACCTGCCGCGCCCCAAGGCCGTCCTGATGGTCTCCGCCCACTGGGAGGAGGCTCCGCTGGCCGTCGGCGCCGTCACCACCGTCCCGCTGGTCTACGACTTCTGGGGCTTCCCCGAGCACTACTACACGGTCCAGTACGCCGCCCCCGGCGCCCCGGAGCTCGCCGAGCGCGTGCGCAAGCTGCTGCGCGCCCCCGGCACGCCCGTCCAGGACATCCCCGACCGGGGCCTCGACCACGGCGCGTACGTGCCGCTGGTGGAGATGTTCCCGGAGGCCGACATCCCGGTGCTGCAGATCTCCCTGCCCACCCTCGACCCGCAGCGCCTGCTGGAGACCGGCCGTCGGCTCGCCCCGCTGCGCGACGAGGGCGTGCTGATCATCGGCAGCGGCTTCTTCACCCACAACCTGCGGGCGCTCAGCAGCGACGGCCGGATCAGCTCGGTGATGGCCGAGTTCGACGACTGGGGCCGGCGCGCCCTGGACGCCCACGACCTGGACGCGCTGCTCGACTTCGAGCACAAGGCCCCGGCCGGACGCCTCGCCCACCCGCGCACCGAGCACTTCGCCCCGCTGTTCGTCACCCTCGGCGCCGGCGAGGCCGACCTCGGCAGCCAGCGCAGCGTCATCGACGGGTTCTGGATGGGGCTGGCCAAGCGGTCGATCCAGCTGGGCTGACCGGGGGCTCCCGCCGCCGACGGCTACAGGGCGCAGCAGGTGAAGCGCTCGCCGATGTGCTCCGGCTGCTCGACCTCGTCCACCAGGGCGACCGCGTAGTCCGGCACCGAGATCCGGCTGTTCCCCTCGGCGTCGGTGAGCAGCTGCTCCAGGCCCGTCCGGTAGCGGCCGGTCCGCTCCCCCGGGCCGATCTCGGCGGGCGGGCTGAGCACCGTCCAGCGGATGTCGGAGACCGTCCGGTAGTAGTCCAGCGCCGCACCGTGGGCGTGCATGATCTGCAGGAGCGGCTCGGGCAGGCCCGGGGTGTCCCAGACCCGAACGCCCGACGCGGTCTCCAGGCTGCCCGCGCCGCCGACCGCGACCAGCCGGGGCGCCCCGTCGCCGAGCGCGCGCAGGCCCTCGACCAGGGAGCGGGCGGCGGGCTCGATCAGCGCCAGGTGGCCTGGGCCGTTGCCGCCGCCGACGGCACTGACCAGGACGTCCCGGCCGACCGCGACCCGGGCCACGTCGGCCGGGTCCAGCACGTCGGCTCGCTCCACGAAGGCGGCCTCGCCCCGGTAGCGGTCCGGGTCGCGGACCACGGCGGTGACCTCGTGTCCGCGGGACGCCGCCTCCGCGACGACGGCGCTGCCGATGCTGCCGTTGGCGCCGATCACGACGATTCTGGCCATGGGGTACCTGCCTGGGTGCTCGAGTACGGGGATCGCTTCGAAAGCGTCAGACAGGGTCGATTATCAGACGAACCCTCGGCGGCGGCCCGGAGCCTCGCCCTATCGTGTGACGGCCCGGGGAACTGAACGGCCGCCCGCGCGAGCCTCGTGGGACTGGCGGGCGGCCATGGGTGAGTGGCCGGACCAGGGCGCTTTCTCAGGCGCTGCCGGTGGCGATGCGCTCGGCCCGGCTGCGCTCGACGCAGAACTCGTTGCCCTCCGGGTCGGCCATGGTGATCCAGCCCGTGCCGTCCGGGCGGCGGTGGTCCGCCAGCACCGTGGCGCCCAGGGCGACCAGGCGCTCCGCCTCCGCGTCCCGGCTGCGGTCCTGCGGCTGGAGGTCGAGGTGGGTCCGGTTCTTCACCGACTTGCCGTCGGGCACCTTGATGAAGAGCAGCGAGGCACCGGCGGAGTTCACCACCGCCTCCGGGTCGCCCGGGTTGTCGTCTTCGGCCAGGGTGCCGTCCAGCACCTGCGCCCAGAAGCTCGCGAGGGCGAACGGGTCTGCGCAATCGATCGTCACATGCCGTACCAGAGAGGCCATGCGCTCACTCTGACCTGTGTCGTTCGGACGTGTCCAGCCTTTTCCGGGTGTGCCGGTGGCCGTCCAGCGGATACGGCGGGAAGGCCGGGACGATCTCCGTGAAGGCGTAGCCGCTCTTCTCCGCGACCCGGCAGGAGGCGTCGTTGTCCCCCTCGTGCAAAAGGTCGATCCGGAGCAGGCCGTCCTCGGCGAAGGTGGCGAAGGCCCAGTCGGTGAGGGCCTCCACCGCGCGCGGGGCCACACCCCGACCACGCGCCGGGGCCGCCGTCCAGTAGCCGACCTCGGCCCTCTCCCCGCCCGGGACGCCGCGCTTGAGCGCGACGTTGCCGACCAGTTCGCCGGCTTCGAGGACGGCGAAGGAGTAGCGGGTGCCGGCCGCCCAGCCCTCGTACTGCAGGCCCAGCCAGTGCGCGGCCTGCTCGGCGTCGTCTATCACTTTGCGGTTGCGGCGGCGCAGCACCTCGTCCCGGTAGGCCTCGATCAGGGCCGGGGCGTCGGAGTCCCGGAAGGGACGCAGCAGCAGGCCGTCGACTATCGGGCGGCGCAGGGCCTCGATACCGCCGGCGGCCTCGTAGAGGGTGTCAGGGCGTTGGTCACTCATGGTCGTTCTCCCCGTGGGTGCGTATGGCTGCGCAGTACGACCTTCCTAGCAGGCGGGTGGCTGCTCGGGCGGGGTCGTGGCGGCGCTGTTCGCGCGGGGCTCAGTAAGCGGAGGCCCGGACTTCGGTTTGACCTTGACGCTGGCGGCAGGGTCGGAGGGTTCTCCGCATGAGCGACGAGAACGTGGTGAAGCAGCGGGTCGTGGTGGTCACCGGGGCCGGGACGGGGATCGGGCGGGAGACCGCGCGGGCCTTCGCGGCCGAGGGGGCGCGGGTGCTGGCGGTCGGGCGGCGGGTGGAGCCGCTGACGGAGACGGCGGCCGCACACCCGGGGCTGATCGAGCCGCTGGCCGCGGACATCACCGGGCCGGACGCGCCGGAGGCGATCGTCGGGGCGGCGCTGGAGAAGTTCGGGCGGCTGGACGTACTGGTCAACAACGCCGGGATCGTGCAGAGCGGGCAGGGCCTGGGCCGCTACCACGCGGCGGGCATCGAGGCGCTGCTGGCCGTCAATCTGGTCGCGCCGGTGCTGCTCGGGCAGGCCGCGGTCCCGGCGCTGACCGAGAGCCGGGGGGTGGTGGTCAACGTGAGCACCGCCGTCGGGCAGCGCGGCTGGCCGACCAACTCGGTGTACGCGGCGAGCAAGGCCGCGTTGGAGACGATCACCCGCAGTTGGGCGGTGGAGCTGGCGCCGCGCGGCATCCGGGTGGCGGCGGTGGCGCCCGGGGCGATCGACACCCCGATCGCCGACCACTCCGGGTACAGCCCCGAGCAGCGGGCGGCGGTGCGCACGTGGCAGATCGAGCACACCCCGCTGGGCCGGATCGGCCGACCGGCGGAGGTGGCTTGGGCGATCACCCAACTCGCCTCGCCGCACGCCTCGTTCGTCACCGGCGTAGTGTTGTCGGTCGACGGGGGCGCGCTGGTGGGTTAGGCCGTGGGGGCGCCCCGGCGGGTTAGGCGGTGGGGGCGGTGGCGAGTGCGGATCGGTGAGCTGGCGCAGCGGACGGGCAGTACGGCCCGGGCGCTGCGGCACTACGAGCAGGCCGGGCTGATCGACTCCGAGCGGGCCGCCAACGGCTACCGGGAGTACGGGGAGTCCGCGGTCGTCCGGGTGCGCAACATCCGCGCGCTGGTGGGCGCCGGGCTCACCCTGGAGGACCTCCGGCCACTGCTGGGCTGCCTGGACGGGGACGTGCTCTCGCGCCCGCCGTCCGATCGGGTGCTGGGGATCGTCCGGGAGCGGCTGGCGGTGCTGGAGCGCCGGATCGCCGCCCAGACCGAGGCGCGGGACCGGCTGGTCGCGGCGCTGGCGGCCGTCGGACCACACGCGGACAGGCCTTGCCCGGACGGGTGACACCCCCGATCGGGGGTGTGCAGGGGGCGGGCGGGAGAGGACAGTGGGCGCATGCAGATTCCACTCTCCGTGATGGACTTCCTCGACCGGGCCGAGCTGGTCTACGGCGACCGGGTCGGCATCGTCGACGAGCCGGTGCAACCGGCCGAAACCTGGGGCGAGCTGAGCTACCGGCGGATCGCCGAACTCGCCCGGGCCCAGGCGGCCGGGCTGGACCGGCTCGGCGTCGGGCCGGGCGAACGGGTCGCGATCGTCTCGCACAACTCGGCGCGGCTGCTGACCGCCTTCTTCGGGGTGAGCGGGTACGGCCGGGTGCTGGTGCCGGTGAACTTCCGGCTGAAGGCCGAGGAGGTCGCGTACATCGTCGAGCAGAGCGGCGCCTCCGTGCTGCTGGTCGACCCCGAACTCGCCGACGCGCTGGCCGGGGTGGTGGCCAAGCACAAGTTCGTCCTCGGCGCGGACAGCGACGCCGTGCTCTACGACTTCGACAACGCACCCCGCCGGTACGCCGTCTCCGAGAACGACACCGCCACGATCAACTACACCAGCGGAACCACCGCCCGCCCCAAGGGCGTTCAGCTCACCCACCGCAACGCCTGGCTGAACGCGACCCTGATGGGCCTGCACTACGGCGCGAACGACCGGGACGTGTACCTGCACACCCTGCCGATGTTCCACGCCAACGGCTGGGGCCTGCCGTTCTCGCTCACCGGGCTCGGCGCGCAGCACATCGTGCTGCGCAAGGTGGACGGCGCGGAGATCCTGCGCCGGGTCGAGCGGCACGGGGTGACCTTCCTGTCCGGCGCGCCCGCCGTGGTGCAGATGGTGCTGGACGCGGCCGCCGACTGGGACGGCCCGGTGCCCGGCCGGGACCGGGTGCGGATGATCGTGGCCGGCGCGCCGCCGCCGACCTCGGTGGTGCAGCAGGTCGAGGAGCAGCTGGGCTGGGAGTTCATGCAGCTCTACGGTCTGACCGAGACCGCCCCGATCGTCACGGTCAACCGCTCGCGCGCCGAGTGGGACGCCCTGCCGGCCGCCGAGCGGGCCGAGAAGCTGGTGCAGGCCGGCGCCCCGGCGCTCGGCACCCAGCTGCGGATCGACCCCTCCGGCGAGGTGCTGGTGCGCTCCAACACCGTGCTGGACGGCTACTGGCAGCAGCCCGAGGCCTCGGCCGAGGCGCTGCGGGACGGCTGGTTCCACACCGGCGACGGCGGCACCCTCACCGACGGCCAGCTGACCATCTCGGACCGGAAGAAGGACGTCATCATCAGCGGCGGGGAGAACGTCTCCTCGATCGAGGTGGAGGACTGTCTGTACAGCCACCCGGCGGTGGCCGAGGCGGCGGTGATCGGGGTGCCGCACGAGAAGTGGGGCGAGACGGTCAAGGCGCTGGTGGTGCTCCGGGAGGGCCAGGGGGCCGTCACCGAGGCGGAGTTGATCGCGCACTGCAAGCAGCGGCTGGCCGGCTACAAGTCACCCACCTCGGTGGAGTTCCGGGACACGCTGCCGCGCACCGCGACCGGGAAGCTGCAGAAGTTCCGGCTGCGCGAGCCGTACTGGTCGACGCGGGAGCGCCAGGTCAACTGACGTCGGGGCTCAGCCGACGTCAGGGCTCAGCTGACGTCAGGGCTCAACCGACGAGGCCCGATTCGCGCGCCGCGAGGGCGAGTTCGGTCCGGTTGCGGACACCGAGCTTGTGCATCGCGGACTTGAGGTAGCCGGTCACGGTGTTGCAGGTCAGGCCCAGTCGGGCGGCGATCTCCGGATTGGTCCGGCCGGTCGCCGCCCAGCGCAGCACCTCGTGCTCGCGCGGGGTCAACGGCCGTACGGGGGCAGCCGGTCGGGGGCGCTCCCGGTTCCAGGCGGCCGCCCCGGCGAGCGCCCGGGAGGCGGCCGCCGCCAGCTTGCCGACGGCGGAGATCCGGACGTCCCCGAACGGCACGACGGCGCGCAGTGAGGCGTACACCACGCCGTGCACGGTGCCGCCGTCCATCAGCGGGACGGTGAGCATCGCGTACAGGTCCTCGGCGGCCACGGCCGCGTCGTAGTGGTGCGAAATGGTCGTCGCCGCACGGTAGTCGGGCACCCAGGTGGGCGTGCGCTCGGCGAGCGCCCGGCCGCCGAGGCCGAGGCCGGCCGGGACGGGCACGTCGTGCAGCAGGTCCGCCCGGGTGCCGGCCCAGTGGCGCAGCACCATGCCCTCGCTGCCGGGGCGGCTCCCGGGCAGCGGCTCGGGCACGCCGATCAGGCCGACGTCGGCGCCGCACTCGGCCACCACCCGGCGGGCGAGGTCGCCGAGCACGGCGTCCCGGACCAGCTCGGCGGCGCGCGCGGCGAGTTCGGATTCGTCGGATCGCTCAACGGTCGGGTCGTCCGTGCGCTCAACGGTCGGGTCGTCCGTTCGCTCAACGGTCGGGTCGTCCGTGCGCGCAGCGGTGGGGGTGTCCGCGGCCCTGGTCATCGCGGAATTGTCACACGCGGTGGGGCCGGTGGCGAGAGTCCTGACATGCGTGTTTCGTGGAGTGGCGGACGCCGGTGCCGGGCCCGGCGTAGGGTGCGGCCGCGAGCTACCGGCGGGTAGCAACTGCCTTGATGGCACTCCTGGAAGGGGAAGCCGATGACCGACCCGAACGCCCCTGGTGACGTCCTGCGCGGCCCGGATGACGTCCTGCGCGGCCTGCTGGCCGACCTGCGGGCCGAGAGCGCCGTCGTGGACGGCCTGGTGGCCGGGACGGCGGCCGAGAACTGGGCCCGGCCGACCCCCGCCGAGGGGTGGACGATCGCGCACCAGATCGCCCACCTGGCGTGGACCGACGACTGGACGGTACTGGCCGCACGCGACCCGGAGCGCTTCACCGCATCGCTCGGCGGCCGCTTCACCGAGCTGCTGGCCTCCGGGGCCGACCCGGTCGAGGAGGGGGCGCGGGAGGGCGCGGCCGCCGAGCCCACAGAGCTGCTGGCCCGCTGGCGGGCCGGCCGGGAGGAGGCGCTGGCCGCGCTGACCGCCGCCCCGGCCGACGTCCGGCTGCCCTGGTTCGGCCCGCCGATGAAGCCCGCCTCGATGGCCACCGCCCGACTGATGGAGACCTGGGCGCACGGCCAGGATGTCGCGGACGCGCTCGGCGCGACCCGGGAGCCCACCGCCCGACTGCGGCACATCGCCCACCTGGGGCTGCGCACCCTGGGCTTCGCCTTCGCCGCGCACGGGCTGCCCGCGCCGGAGCAACCGGTGCGACTCGAACTGACCGCCCCCGACGGCGGGCTGTGGGCCCTCGGCCCGGCCGACGTGCCGGATGTGGTGACCGGCCCGGCCCTGGACTTCTGCCTGCTGGTGACCCAGCGCCGCCACCGGGACGACCTCGCCCTCACCGCCACCGGCCCGGTCGCCACCGCCTGGATCCCGATCGCCCAGGCCTTCGCCGGGCCGCCCGGCAAGGGACGGCAGCCCCGGGCGTAGGGCCTGTCGGACCCCTGGCGTTCCATGGCGGGCATGAACGCCCCGCTCAGCCGCCTGCCCGCCAGGTGGCGGCGCTCACCCCGGACCCGGACCTGGAGGAACCGGCCGAGGACCTCACGGAGATCGGCTGTCCACTGAGCCGACCGGTCGCCCCATGGCCGGATCCTCGACCTGGGCGACGAGCCCGCCTTCCCGGCCTCCCCGGCTCACCCCGCTCAGAGGCCGATCCGGAGCGGGGTGAGCCGGGTGGCGATCAGGTTGGTGGCGCCCCGGTCACGCTCGATGTGGCCGTGCACCAGCAGGCCTGCCCGGTCCAGGGCGGTGCGGCGCTGGGACTCCCAGACCGGGCGGTTGCAGATCACGTTGATCAGGCCGGTCTCGTCCTCCAGGCTGAGGAAGAGCACCCCGCCGGCCGTCGGCGGCCGCTGCCGGTGGGTGACCAGGCCACCGACCACCACCGCCGTTCCCGGCGGCACGTCCGGGAGTTGGGCCGCGGAGAGCGCGCCGCCGCGCTCCAGGTGGGCACGCAGGTGCTGGAGCGGATGGCTGGTGGCGGAGGTGCCGGTGGCCCACAGGTCGGCGATGGTCGCCTCGACCGGGCTCAGCTCGGGCAGCTCCGGCGCCTCGGCGCCGGGGGTGGTGCCGGGCAGCAGTTCGGCCGAGATCCCGGCGAACGCGCCCGCCGCCCACAAGGCCTGACGCCTCGTCAGCCCGAAGCAGCCGAAGGCGCCGGCCGTCGCCAGCGCCTCCAGGACGGGCGCGGGCAGGCCGGTGCGGCGGGCGAAGTCCTCCAGGTCGGCGTACGGCTGCCCGGCCGCGATCGCCTCGGCCTGCGGGGTGCCGATGCCACGCACCGTTTCCAGGCCGAGCCGGATGGCCGGCTGGGGGCGGCCGGCGGTCAGCGGCGGTTCGGGCGTCGGGCCCCGGTACGGCTCCAGGGTGGGGCGCGGCCCGCTGGCGTTGACGTCCACCCCGCGCACCCGTACGCCGTGCCGCCGGACGTCCGCGACCAGGCTGAGCGGCGAGTAGAAGCCCATCGGCTGGTTGGCCAGCAGGGCGCAGGTGAAGGCCGCCGGGAAGTGGTACTTGAGCCAGGCGCTGGCGTACACCAGGTAGGCGAAGCTGATCGCATGGCTCTCCGGGAAGCCGTAGTTGGAGAAGGCCTCGATCTTGCCGTAGACGTCCTCGGCCACCTCGGGCGGGATGCCGCGCTCGGCCATCCCGCCCAGTAGCCGCTCGCGCAGCCGGGCGACCCGCTCGTGGGAGCGCTTGGCACCCATCGCCTGGCGCAGCCGGTCGGCCTCGGAGGGCGTGAACCCGGCGCAGTCGATGGCGAGTTGCATCATCTGCTCCTGGAACAGCGGCACCCCGAGGGTCTTGCCGAGGGCGTTCTCCATCAGCGGGTGCGGGCAGCCGGGCGGCTCCACCCCGGCGCGGCGGCGCAGGTACGGGTGGACGGATCCGCCCTGGATCGGGCCGGGGCGGATCAACGCGACCTCGACCACCAGGTCGTAGAAGTGGTCCGGCTTGAGCCGGGGCAGGGTGGCCATCTGCGCCCGGGACTCGACCTGGAACACGCCCACGGTGTCGGCGCGGCGCAGCATCGCGTACACGCCCGGGTCGTCGTCCGGGATGGTGGCCAGGTCGTAGCGCAGGCCGTGGTGTTCGGCGACCAGGTCGCAGGTGTCGTGCAGCGCGGCGAGCATGCCGAGGCCGAGCAGGTCGATCTTCACCAGCCCGGCGCCGGCGGTGGACTCCTTGTCCCACTGCAGCACCGAGCGCCCGGACATCCGGGCCCACTCGGTCGGGCAGATCTCACCTATCGGCTCCTTGGTGAGCACCATGCCGCCCGAGTGGATGCCCAAGTGGCTTGGCAGGCCGTGGAGTTGGGTGGCGAGCGAGAGCACGTCGGCGGGGATGACGGCGTCCGCGCCGGGGGCGGAGCGGAAGTCGGTCTGCCGGCTGAAGGCGTCCACCTGCCCCTGCGGGTAGCCGAGCACCCGGGCGGCGTCGCGGATCGCCAGCCGGGGCCGATAGGTGATCACATTGGCGACCTGGGCGGCGTGCTCGCGGCCGTAGCGGCGGTAGACGTACTGGATGACCTCCTCGCGGCGACGGTTCTCGATGTCCAGGTCGATGTCGGGCGGACCGTCCCGGGCGGTGGAGAGGAAGCGCTCGAACAGCAGCTTGTAGTGGATCGGGTCGACGGCGGTGATCCCGAGGGCGAAGCAGACCGCCGAGTTGGCGGCCGAGCCGCGGCCCTGGCACCAGATGGACTCGCGGCGGCAGAAGTCCACGATGTCGTGCACGATCAGGAAGTAGCCGGCCAGGTCGAGGTCCTCGATCACGTCCAGCTCCTTGGCGAGCTGGCGACGGGCGGCGGCGTTGCCGGGGCCGAAGCGGGCCGGGCCCCCGGCCGCGACCAGGACCCGCAGATGGCTGATCTCGGTCTCGCCCTCGGGCACGGGGTAGCCGGGCAGCTCCGGGTCCAGCTTGGCGAAGTCGAAGGCGCAGGACCGGCCGAGTTCGACGGTGGCCCGTTGCACCCCGGGGAAGCGGGCCAGCCGGGCGGCCATCTCCCGGCCCGAGCGCAGGTGCGCGGTGCCGGCCGCCCTGGTCCAGCCGGCCGCCTCCTGCAGGGTGCGGCGCTCGTGCAGCGCGGCCAGGCTCTGCGCCAGGCGGCCCTGGGCGGGGCCGGCGTGGTGGGCGTTGGTGGAGGCGACGACGGGAAGTCGCGCCTGGGCGGCGAGCGCGGCGAGGGCGTCGTTGCGCCGGTCGTCGCCGGGCAGCCGCTGGTCGATCAGCTCGACGTACACGTTCCCACGGCCGAACGCCTCGGTGAGGGTGCGGAGTTGGTGTTCGGGGCGCTGTGTTCCGTCGAGCGGTTTTCCGTTGAACGGTTTTCCGTCGAGCGGTTTTCCGTCGAGCGCGGCGGGGACCCGGCCGAGGCGGCAGCCGGTGAGCACCGCCCAGTGGCCGTCGTGCGCCCCGGCCAGCGTGGCGAGGTCGTACCTCGGGCGGCCCTTGACGCCGCCGGCCAGTTGGGCGGCGGCGATCGCGGCGGAGAGACGGCGGTAGCCGGCCGGGTCACGGGCGAGGACCAGCAGGTGTTCGGTGTCGCCCGTCTCGTGGCGGATGGTCAGCTCGGCGCCGAACACGGTGGCCACGCCCGTCCCCCGGGCCGCCTCGGCGAGCCGGACGGCGCCGTACAGACCGTCGTGGTCGGTGATCGCGAGGGTCTCCACACCCAGCCGGGCCGCCTCGGCGACCAGGTCCTCCGGGTCGCTGGCGCCGTCCAGGAAGCTGAAGGCGGAGTGGACGTGCAGTTCGGCCCAGGGCTCGTCGCTGTCGACCCTGACGGCAGGGGGTTCCCCGGCGGGGCGGCGCAGCGGGACGACCGTACGGTCCGGCGCCGCGCCGGTCAGCCGTCGGTGCAGCTCGCTCCAGGGGAGGGTGGGGTGGCTGGTGAAGCCCATCGGGGGTTGCCTTCGTCGTTCTCGTGCTCGTCCTGCTCCCCCCTCTTTCAGGTCCCGGGGACCGAAGGCCCTCCTTCGGATTCCGGGACCGCCGGCTCTCCGGGTTCCGGGACCGCTAGTCGTAGCCGGCCTCCAGGTACCACGCACCCCCCTCCACCGTGAGCAGCAGCGCGCGGCCGCCGTCCACCACCACCTGGAACCGCGCCCGGCGGCGGGCGAGCGACTGGTCCCACCAGTACTCGACCGCCGGCCAGGGCCCGGTCCAGCCCTCCACCCGCTCCTCCCGACCCCGGACCACGACCAGGGCCGGCCGGCCCGACACCCCCGCCCGGCCGTCCACCGTCACCGGCTGCCCCGCCCCGTCCAGCACCCGCACCGGCGCCGGCTCGCGCAGCACCACGGCCGGCCAGAGGTCCGCCAGCCGCCCCGGCCAGGGCGCGTCGGCCGGGGCCGCCGCCTCGTACGGCTCGCCCCACGGCACCTTGACCTGCTGCTCGCCCGGGCCGCGCCCGCCGGCCGGCTCGATCCGGCGCAGCCCGGCGTGCCCGAGCACCGCCTGCACCCGGGCCACCGCGCGCTCCACCCGGTCGTCCGCGACGGCCTGGCCCCACAGCGCGAGCTGGCGGCCCTGGTCCGGGGAGAGGCCGTCGGGGGCCAGGCGGAGCAGGGTGAAGCCCTCTTGCCCGCCGTCCTCGAAGGTGCCCGCGCTCTGCCAGGCCTGGAGCTGCCAGCGGACCCGCTCGGCCAGCGCCGTCGCCGACAACCGGCCCTCGTGCCGCCACAGCCGCGAGGCGGTCCGGCCGTCCGCGCAGGCCACCTCGACGGCCACCCGGCGGCAGGTCAGCCCGGCCCCGGCCAGCCGCTGGTGCAGCCGCTCGGCCAGCGTGCGGGCGACGAACACCAGCGGCTCGGCGAGCGGCTCCGGCGGGTCGAAGCGCTGCTCGACGGAGAGGTCCGGCTCCTCGCCTCGCGGCACCAGCGGACGCGGCTGCAGGCCGCGGGCCAGCCGGTGCGCGGCCGTCCCGGCCGGGCCGAAGCGGTCCGCGACCGCCTCCGCGGGCAGCGCGGCGAAGGCCCCGACGGTGGGCAGGCCGAGCCGCCCCAGCAGCTCGGCGAGCGTCTCGTCGCCCAGCGCGCCCACCGGGTACGGGGCGAGGAACTCCGCCGTACGTCCGGCGGGCACCAGCACCCCGGCGCGGGCGGCGAGCACGGCGGCGAACAGGCCGTCGGCGACGCCGACCTGGGCGTGGGGGGTGGTCGGCGACGCTGCCGGGTCGACTTGGCCTACTTGGTCTACTTGGTCTGCTTGGTCGGCTTGATCCGCTTGATCCGCTTGGTCGGACTGGTCTGCGTGGTCGGCCGGTGCTGCCGGTACTGCGTCAGGCACCGTCACCGCGCCGGGGACGGCGTCCGGGACGGCCGGCCGGCCGAGCGCCTCCGCCACCGCCGCACCGACCTTGACCGCCAACGCCTCCTCACCGCCGAAGTAACGGCCCGGACCCTTCACCGGAATGGCGCACAGGCCCGGGCGGATCACCTCCACCCGGGGCGTGAACGCCTCCACCGCCGCGACCACCGGCTCGAAGCGGCGGGTCTCCGCCTCCGGGTCGCGGTCGCGCAGCTCCAGCTCCGGGCAGAGCCGCTGGGCCAGCTTGAGCCGCTGCCCCTGCCGCACCCCGGCCGCCCGGGCGCCCGCCGAGCAGGCGAGGATCCGCCCGCCCTCGGTCACCGCCACCGGGTCGTCGCCGGTGACGGCCACCACCGGCCAGTCCGGGCACCAGACCACCAGCACCCGGGGGGTTCGGTCGCCGTCCCGCATCGTCGGCATGTCACACCACCGCCGCCACCGGTTGCGGGCGCTCCCGGAGGGGCTGCTCCTGGACCGGGCGCACCGCGCCGTGCTCGTCCGGCAGCCAGAGCCGAGCCGACCGGCCGCGCACCGCCGAGCCGCGGCCCTCGGCCACCACCTCCACCTGCCGCCCGGCGAGCTGCCCGTAGCCGTCCCCCAGCCCGAACCAGCGCCCGGACCGCACGCCCAGTCGCAGCACCGCCCCCGGCCACGGCCCGGCCACCAACAGCACACAACCGTTGCGCCGCAGCACCGCGGCCAGCCTGGCGGCCAGCTTCGGCGGCACCGGTCCGGCCGGGCGCAGCATGATCAGTTCCACCGCACCGGCCAGCACCGACACCACCTCGGGCCAGTGCGGCCCCGGGTCGTCCGCGACCAGCAGACGCCGCAGGTCCAGCCCGTACCCCTCGGCGGCGGCCAGCCCCAGGTCCGGCAGCCCGATCGCCGCGGCCCAGCCGCCCTCGGTCTCCCGCACCCCGGCGGCCAGCGCCAGCAGCAGCCCTGCGTCCCCGCCCGCCACCGACACCGCCGTCCCCCGCCGCAGCCCGCCATCCGGCAGCACCTCCCTCAGCGCGGGCACCACCGGCACCAGCCCGCGCACCGCCTCCTGCCCGCCCTCGGGCGCGACGGCGGACGCCACCGGGCGGAGCGTCACCGGCTTCGTCTTCGGTTCCTCCTGTTCCCCCGGCTCTCCCGACTCTCCGGCCAGGGCAGCCGGGGACGCCACCGGCCGAAGCGCGGGGCGTTCGGGCTGCTCGGCGGCAGATTCGAAAACAGATTCGAAAATGGGCACAGCCCCAGGATCGAACATTCGTTCGCAAAGATTCAAGTCCGCCATACCCACCCCACCCGTCACTCTCCGTGCTCGTCATGGTGGGCGTCGGGCCGCTGTCGGGCTGCCGTCGGGCCGCCGCAGGGCTCGTTCCGCGCTTGCTCCACGCTTGTTCCGGGCCCGTTCGGGCCCGCTCGGGGCTGCGCCCCGCCGTGCGCGCCCTCCCGACGCGCCCCGGCAATCACGACATGGGCTGGCGCTTCGCCAGGCACCGAATTCAATGGACAGTTCCCCCGCGGTCAACAGACTGATCCCATGACCGCGACAGACGACAAGAACGACCTCCGGATCTACATCCAGGACGCCCGTGACGCCCTGCTGTGGAAGCTCGACGGCCTCTGCGAGTACGACCTGCGGCGCCCGCTCACGCCCACCGGGACCAACCTGTTGGGGCTGGTCAAGCACGTCACCGGGGCCGAGGCGCTGCACTTCGGTGCCACCTTCGGGCGGCCCTTCCCCGAGCCGACCCCGCTGTGGATCGTCGGCGACGCCGAACCCAACGGCGACCTGTGGGCCCGGGCGGACGAAAGCACCGAGGAGATCGTCGGGCGTTACCGGCGGGTCTGGGCGCACTCGGACGCCATCATCGAGGAACTGCCGCTGGACACGGTCGGCCAGGTGCCGTTCGGCAACCGCAACCAGCAGACCCTGCACCGGGTGCTCGTCCACATGATCGCCGAGACCCACCGCCACGTCGGCCACGCCGACCTGGTCCGCGAACTCATCGACGGCGCCACCGGCCAGCGCTCGGACGGCGTCAACACCGCTCCGGGCGACGAGGACTGGTGGCAGTCCCACCACGACCGCGTGGAGCGGGCTGCCCGAGAGGCCGGCGGGCTCATCTGACCCGCGGGTTACGGTGCCGGGGTGGAACCGAACGAGCCGGAGTGGGTCGATCCCCTGATCGGGCCGCTGCTGCCGGCCCCGAGGTGGCGCTGGACGCGCGGACCGGGGGGTGCGGGCGCGGACCGCGGCCGGGCCGTCGAGGTCGACGGGCACCCGGGGCTCCTGGACGTCGGCGGGACGCAGGTACTGGTGCCGGTGCCGGTGCTCGGCGAGGCGTCGATGCCGACCGCCTCCCTGCCGAAGCAGGGGCTGCCGCTGCGGCGGGTTGGCGGCCGAGTCGGCGGAGGCGACCGTCGCCGCCGCGCCACGAGCGCTGCAACTCGCCGAGTGGGAGGAGGAGTTGGTCTGGGAGATGACATGCAGAGCGACCCATCCGTTCGACGACCACTGGACGACCGAGGAGTCCGCTGCCGAGGGTCGGCTGCGCCTCGACCTGCCCGCCGGGCGTCACCCGGTCCGGGCCGCCTTCGTGGAGCCGGATCCGGAGACCACGCTCGTCCTGGTCCGGCTGTTCGAGCGCGCCGACGCCGGTCGCCGTCCGTGAGCGGGTTCGCGGGGTGGCCGGCATGACGTGGGCGGAGCAGGGCGCGAGGATGGCCGTCCGGTGTACGGATTGTGGGGGCGCTGCCGTCCGGAGCCTCGGGCAGTTCCTGCGCGGCGGGCGGGAGTTGTGGTGGGACGCCGAGCGCCGCTGCCCGTCCTGCGGCGCCGCCTCGTGTGAGCACGCGGGACCGGAGGCGGCGCCGGCGGACGTCCGCGAGGCGCTGCTGACCGCTCATGGTCCGGCCCGGCTGCGGCTCACGGAGCCACTCGACGACCCGGTGGCCGCGCTGCGGGTGCCGCGGAAGGGAGTTCCGCTGACGAAGGCGCGTGAATTGCTCGCGGAGCTGCGGGAGTTCGGGCTGAGCGGGACGGCCGTCGAGATGGCGTACTGGCGGGTGCGGCTGGGCGAGCGGGGTGTCGCGACGGAGGTCGAGGAGGGCTTCGGGCGGGCGTACCGGTACGTGGGGCCGCCGGAGCTGCGGGAGTTGACGTCGGACGGCAGCCCTGATGGTCGACGGGTGCGGACGGCTCGCGAGTTCGCCGCCTGGGCGGGCGAGCGGACGGCGGCGGAATGGGCGGAGCCGTTCACCTTCGTGGTCGACCTGGCCGGGGCGCTGCGGCTCGCCCCGCGCCGCAGTGAGCATGTGGCCTGCGCGGGCGGGGAGTTGGTACTCGGAGCCGGGGAGATCGGGTTCCGGTGCTCGGACGGCGGCGGTCGGGGGGCTCGGGGGGCTCGGGGGGCTCGGGAGGTGGAGACGGTCAGCAACCTGTCCACCGGCTACTGCCCGGACGTCCGATCCTGGACCGCCGTCGCCGCGGCCCTCGACCGGGTCGGACTGCCGCACCCGGGCGGCTTCACCCACGCGGTGGTGTTCCGGCGCTGCCCGGAGTGCGGGCGCTGCGGGATCGTGCGGGAGGAGCACTACGTGTGCGTGTTCTGCGATGCGGATCTGCCGGGGCAGTGCAACGTCGACGAGGTGCCACTGCCGTAGGACGCACCGCCGCTTCGCCGGGCGGCACGTCACGATCCCGCCCCGACGCGCGAAACCCGCGTGGCCCTGTCGGGCGGGCCCGCTAGGGTCTGGTGGGTCAGGGGGCGGAACCGTGAAGGGTGGGGGACGTGGGGTGTGCGCGGGTGGTCGGGGTGCCGGGCGGAGTGGTCCATGAGGGCAGCCGGGAGTTCCTGGTGCGGGAGGAGCTGCCCACGGCCGGGGCGTTCCTGGACTTCGGGGTGCTCGACGGCGGCCCACTGAAGGCTTTCCCGGGCGGGGCGGGGCGACTGTTCGTCCTCGGGGAGACGGACTACTGCACGCCCTTCGCCGCGGTCGGCAACCTGGTGCTGTTGGACGGGACCACCGGCGAGGTGTTCCTCGGCAACGGCGGTCCGCGACGCGATCTGCTGGCCTCCGACCTGACCGCGCTGGCCGCCCTGATGCGCGAGGTGGACGCGGTGGGCGAGGCGTCCCGGCGGTCGGAGGCGTTGGACGGGCGGCGCGGTCCGGCGGTGGTGGCCGAGGTGACGGCGGGGGCCGAGCGGCGGATGCGGGAGATCGACCCCGCGCTGTTCGGGCGGAGCGCCGTACCGGCGCACTGGGGAACCGCCTTGCTGGTGCGGGCGCTGGGCTGGGGCGCCCTGCCGGGCGGGCCGGACGGGCCCGCGTACGAGGTCGGCGAGGAGCTGGTGACCGAGCTCGCGGCGCTGACGGACGAGGACGGCGGGGCCGGCCTGGTGCACCGCTTCCGGCCGGAGGGGCTGCCTGCTGCCCTGGTGCACGAGCCGACCCGGCGGCTGCTGACCGAGGTCGGGCTGCCGCTGGGCGGGGCGATGTTCGGGGCGTGCGAGGAACCGCTGGTCACCATGGCGGAGGCGTACCCCGAGTACTTCGACGGCGAGGAGGAGCGCCCGTACCAGCGGGACTACCTGGCCCTCGGGGACTGGCCGACCGACCTCACGATCGCCCTGGACGGTGCCACCGGCCGGCTCGAACTGCCGGACTGGTACGACGACGGCCAGCCCGAGGCCTACCTCAACCGCGACCTGTCCGCCCTGCTCTACGCGCTGTGGACGTACGAGCGGCTGCGCGCCGAGTGGGAGCGCTGGGACCACGGCCGGGGCCGGGACACCTGGGCGGTGTTCGACCCGCAGTCGCTGCTGAGCACGGTGGTGGACCGGCTGGTGGAGACCGTCGACCCGGAGGCCTTCGCCTCGCCGGGCCGCTCCTGGCGGCTGCTCGCCGAGGACGGGCACATGGGCGGCCTGCTGGGGTGATCCGGGCCGGGAGCGCGTCGGCCGTTCGGGTGATCCGGGCCAGGGGCGTGCTGGCCGTTCGGGCCCTTCTGAACAGGGCCGGGGCCATCACGCCGGTACGCTGCCCCAGTGACGAACATCCGTACGGCGGCCGGGCGAAGACGGGCGATGCTCCTCGGCATCAGCGCCGCCTTCTCCTTCGCCACGGCGGGTGCGCTGTACGGCCTGCTGTACGTGCGGTCGTTGGACTACGGCGATCGCTGCGAGCGCGGCCTGGTGCGGGGCGGCGGGCGGCTGCTGGAGACGGGGGCGTCCTGGCTGCCGCCGGACGCGTGGTGCCGGTTCGAGAGCCGGAGCCTGTCCACCACCCCGTTCTGGGCGCTGCTGCTGTTCTACGGGCTGCTGACCGTGGTCGTCTGGTCGGTCAGCGCGCTGGTGCGCACCCTTCGTCCGCGGCCGAACCCGGGGCTGGACTGGCAGCCGGGACACGGCACTCCGCGCTGGTAGACGTGTGCCCCGGTGTCGGTGTCGGTGTCGGTGGCAGCGCCGGTACCGGTGGCAGTGCCGGGGCTGGTGCCAGTGCCGGCTCGGCTCCGGCTCCGGCACCCGAGGCGGTCGGCGGGTGCGCGGCGGGGACAGGTAGACCGGCAGGAAGGCCGTCGCGAGGCCGACCTCGCCGAGCCAGAGCGTGGTGCGCGGGCCGAGGAGTTCGCCGAGCATAGTACGCACCATGGACACCGGAACGGGGAACCTCTACCTCGCTTTTGCGGAGCGGGAGGCACGCGGCAACTCGGCGATCTACCAGGAACTGGCCGAACGGGTCGCGGGGGACGCGGAGTTGCTCGGGCTGCTGGGGGAACTGCCGGTCCCGAAGCGGCAGCCGAACCTGCTGTTCGGCGCGGTGCGGCACCTGGGCGGTCCGGTGGCCGAGGGCTGGCCGGCCTTCCGCGACTGGGCGGCGACGCGCTGGGACGAAGTCTCGGCGACCATGCTGGAGCGGCGCACCCAGACCAACGAGGCGGGCCGCTGCGCCACCCTGTTGCCGCTGCTGGCCTCGCTGCCGCAGCCGCTCGCGCTGATCGAGGTGGGCGCCTCGGCCGGGCTCTGCCTGTACCCGGACCGGTACCGGTACCGGTATGTGTCCGAGGGTGAATCCGGCGCCGCGGTGGAGGAGTTCGGCACCGAGGGGAGCCCGGTGACGCTGGAGTGCGCGGTGAGCGGACCGGTGCCGATGGTCGACTCCCTGCGGGAGCGGCTGCCCGAGGTGGTGCGGCGGGCCGGGAGCGACCTCAACCCGCTGGACGTCCGGGCCGAGGAGGACATGCGCTGGCTGGAGTCGCTGGTCTGGCCGGAGCAGACCCACCGGCTGGAGCGGCTGCGCGGCGCCGTCCAGATCGCCCGGACCGAACCGCCGCTACTGACGCGCGGCGATCTCAACGCGACCGTACGGGAGTTGGTGGCATTGGCTCCGGCGGGGGCGACGCCGGTGGTGTTCCACAGCGCGGTGCTCGCCTACCTGCCGCCGGAGGCCCGGGAGCAGTTCGCGACGACGATGCGCGAGCTGCCAGGGCACTGGATCTCCAACGAGGCGATCGCCGTGCTGCCGACCGTGGCGGAGCGGCTCCCCGCCCAGGCCCCGGCCCGGCCCGGACTGTTCGCACTCGCCCTGGACGAGCAGCCGGTGGCCTACACCGGGCCGCACGGGCAGTCGCTGGACTGGTTCACCGGCGTGTGAGCCGTTCAGCTGCTTGAACCGTTCGGCCATGCGAGCCATTCGACCGTTCAGTCGTTCAACCGCGCGAGCCATCCGGCCGTTCAGCCGTGCGAGCCGTTCAGCGCTGAGGGTTTGAACGTGCGGGCTTGAAGCTGCCGCAGCGGCAGCTTCTACCGTCATGACCAGGGCCGGAGGAACCGGCCCTGGTCCAAGCGATGTGGGAGAGGAGACGGCCATGGCCTGGCCCATCGCGGAGGTCGCCCGGATGTCCGGGGTGACCGCCCGAACCCTGCGGCACTACGACGAGATCGGGCTGCTGCCCCCGGCCTGGATCGGCTCCAACGGCCACCGCTACTACGAGGAGCGGCAGTTGCTGCAGCTGCAGCAGATCCTCGTGCTACGGGCACTGGGCGTGGGGCTGACCGAGATCGCCCGGATCCTGGGCGACCAGGTGGACGAGTTGGAGGCCCTGCGGGGCCATCACCGCCGACTGGTCACCGAGCGCGACCGGCTCGACTCCCTGGCCGCCACCGTCTCTCGCACGATCGCCGACCTGGAACGCTCCCGGAAGGACGGCACGTCCATGACCAGCATCAACCGACCCGAGAACCTGTTCGAGGGCATCCAGCCCGCCGACGTCGACGTCAGCCTGCGCGACTTCCCCGAGCACGCCGAGGCGGCCCGGCAGGCGACCGCCGCGATGACCCCGGCCGAGATCGAGGCCGGCCAGCGCGAGCGGACCGCACGGATGGTCCGCCTGGCGGAGCTGATGGCGAGTGGCCAACCGGCGGACGCCGAGCCCGCGCAGCGCATGATCGACGAGGAGTACCAGCTGCTCAGCGGGGTCCGGGCGGTCCCGGTGGAGGAGTACCTCGCGATCGCGCGCTCCTGCACGGAGAACGAGATGTGGAGCGCCGCGTACGAGGCCATCGCCCCGGGGCTGGCCGCCTACCAGCGGGCCGCCATGGAGGCGTACGCGGCCGCGCGGCTCTTCTGAGGAGGGTGGGGAGGGGCGTGGTGATCGGCCCGGACGGGCCGACCGCCCGCGCCCCTCCCCCGCCGTCACTCCGTCCGCAGCGCCGTGACCGTCCGGGTGCGGGCCGCCCAGGTCGCGGGCAGGAGGGCGCCGAGCAGCGCCAGCACCAGGCCCCCGAGTATCAGCGGCCCCACCACCGACGGGGCGAACACGGTGAGGTCCGCGTCCGGCACCCCGATCCCGGCGGCGCGGGCCATCGCGGGCATCACCTGGTGGTGCACCAGGATCCCGACCGGGACCCCGATCAACCCGGCCACCAGCCCGCTGCCGCAGACCGAGGTGAGCACCATCCCGACGGTCTGCCGGGGAGACATCCCGAGCGCCTTGAGAACCCCGAGGTCGTGCACCCGCTCCCGGGTGTCCAGCAGCACCGTGTTGAGCACCCCGAGCCCTGCCACCACGGAGAGCAGCAGTGTGAGCGTGCCCGCCAGGGTGTTCATCGCCAGCACCACGATGTTGATGTGTTCCCCGCCGGGGTCGGCGCTCAGCCCCAGCGGCTTCACGGCCTGGTCCAGCCCGTCGGCATAGGCCGTCGTGTCGGTGCCCGGGGTGAGGTCGATGTGGAACGAGATCGCCTCGGCGTGGACCGCGCCGCCGAGCGGCGCCAGCGCGGCCCGGTCCAGGAACACCAGGTCGTTGGTGGTCAGCACCTCGCCGGTGATCTTCGCCGGGGTGCTGTGCCCCTGGTCGGTGAGGATGACGGTGTCACCGACCTTCGCCTGGTCGGCGCGCAGGAAGGCTGCGCTGACCACGACCTCGCCGGGGCCGTGGAACCAACGGCCCGAGACCAGTTGGAAGCCGCTCCAGGAGGCGTCACCGGTGAACGCGACCACCTGGGAGCGCCCGGTGTTCCCGGCCACGGTGACCGGGGTCGGCACACTGCTGTACCAGGCCCGGGTGCCGGAGCGAGACTCGATCGCCTTCACCACGGCCGCCTCGTCCACATGGTCGACGGGCTTCGGGGTGCCCTCGATCGGGGGCTGGACCAGCACCTTGCCCGCGCGGTCGGCCGTCAGGCCGTCCTGGAGGGAACCGAGCGACAGGGTCAGGCCGACGCAGAGGGTGACCCCGACCGTGCCGAGCACCACCGCGGCGGCGGTGGTCGCCGAGCGGCCCGGCCGGTTGAGCGGCGAGGCCATCCCGAGGCTGAGCGCACGCGGCACCGGCAGTCGGCCGATCAGGTTCTGCGCCCGGGACAGCAGGCCGGCCGCTCCGGCCCGGTCGGTCGTGCCACCGGCGGCCGCCCGCTTGGCGCCCGGCGCCGTCCGGCCCACCGCGAGCGCTTCCACCGTGCGCAGCCGCCCGGCGCGCAGCGCCGGCACCAGCGCAGTGCCCGTCACGGCGGCCAGGGCCCCCACCGGGACCACGACGTCCACCCAGAGCGGAATGCCGAGCAGGCCTCCGCGCAGGGCCTTGTGGGCCATCCCGAGAACCGGTACGGAGAGCAGGTTGCCGCCGAACACGCCGAGCGCCGTGCCGACCCCGGCGGGGATCAGCGCCTGGCCGACATAGGCGCGCGCCACCTGGGCCGGGGTGAAGCCCAGGGACTTGAGGATGCCGATCCGACGGGTGGCGGCGCTCACGGCGCCGCTGACCACGACACCGATGATCAGCACCGACATGGCCAGGCCGAGCACTCCGAAGGCCGTGACGAACGGGACGAAGGTCGAGGCCGTCCGGTTGGCCTCCTCCCGGGCGGGCCGGTAGGAGGTGGCCCCGGTGAGTGCTCCGCTCGGCACCGCAGCTGCCAGCGCAGCGTGGTCGGCCTCCACCTCGGCGTCACTGCCGGCGTGGGCGAAGCGGTAGAGGTACTGGGCGGCGGGGGTCGTGCCAGGCGCGGTCAGCCCGGCCACCTGCTCGGGGGCGACCCAGCCGTCCGCGCTCCAGGAGACCGAGGAGGCCAGGCCGACGACCTTGAGCGTCGGGTGCCCGGGCAGATCCGGGAACTGCATGCTGTCGCCGAGGGCCAGCGGGGAGTGCCCGTCCAGGAAGACCACCTCGCCGGGGCCCGCGACCCAGCGGCCCATGGTGAGCCGCAGGCCGTCCATGGGGCCGTCCTGGGCGCGGCCGACCAGCGTCAGCGGCGGCAGCAGGCTTCCACCTGGCGGGATCTTCGTGGCCGGGCCGGAGCGCGGCTGGACGGTGACGGCCTGGTAGGGGCCGGCCGAAGCCGTCACGCCGGGCGCGTGGGCGGCCGCGGCGAGCTGGGCGGGGCTCGCCTTGGTCTGGTCGTACAGCACGTTGAGGTGCGCGCCGTGCTGGTCTGCGAAGGAGCGCTGGTACGGGCCCTGGGCGGCGACCAGCAGCCCGACCGCGAGGATGCACGCCGTCACGGACATCATCGTGGTGAGCACCATGACCAGGGTCTGTACCCGCTTGCGGCCGACCCCTGCCCGGACCACCTTGCCGAGGGCGCTCATGCGCCCACCTCGCTTCGCTCGGCAGGGGCATTCACCCACGCGCACCTGCGATCAATTCGCTCGCTGCGCTCGCTCATGCGCCCACCTCGCTTCGCTCGGCAGGGGCATTCACCCACGCGCACCTTCCATCGATTCGCCCGATGCGCTCGCTCATCGCATCCCACCCGGGGTCGGGACGGCCGCCGTGTCCCGGACCAGCCGGCCGTCGAGCAGTTCGATCGTGCGGTCGGCGCAGGCCTCGGCGAGTGCGGTGTCATGGGTGACCAGCAGGATCGTCTGGCCCTCCGCGTTGAGCCCGCGCAGCAGGTCGCGGACGTCGGCGGCCGAGGCGGTGTCCAGCGCGCCGGTCGGCTCGTCCGCCAGCAGCAGCGGCGGACGGTTCATCAGCGCCCGCGCCACCGCGACGCGCTGGCGCTCGCCGCCGGAGAGCCGGCCGGGGAAGGCCTTGGCGTGCCGGGCCACCCCGAGCCGCTCCAGCAACTCCCCGGCCCGGGCCCGGGCCTGCTCCCGCCGCATCCCGGCCAGCTGGGCCGGGAGCAGCACGTTGTCCTCCACAGTCAGGTCGTCCAGCAGGTTGAAGAACTGGAACACCATGCCGATCCGCGTCCGCCGGTACTCGGCCAGCGCGGCCTCACCGAGCTGGTGGACGGCCACGCCGTCCACCTCGACCGCGCCCTCGCTCGGGCGGTCGAGGCCGGCGATCAGGTTCAGCAGGGTGGACTTGCCGCTGCCCGAGCGGCCGAGCACGGCCAGCGCCTCGCCGGCCCGTACCTCCAGGTCGAGCCCGGCCAGCGCGGGGCGGGCGGCGTCGGTTCGGTCGTACGTCTTGCTGACGCCGCGGATCCGGATGATCGGCGCGTTCACGGGCCCTCCACCGTTCGAGGTCCGGCACCGGGAGACACCGGGCCGGCTGACGGGAGACGACGCTACGGATCGGCGGCGGGGTGCAGACAGCCGTCTAAACGGCCTCTCGGAGGTGTATCCAGATACACCTCGAACTGGGTGTTCAGGCCTAGGGCGCCGGGTCCGCGCGCCAGGCAGACTGAGCCGTCGAAAGATCGGGACCGCGGGCCTGTGGGGCTTCGGAACCGCAGGCTTCGGGGCCCCTGCACAGGGGCTGCGGAACGCAGAGGGGGAGTGTCATGAGGACAGGAGCGATCGGCAGGGTGGCCCGGCAACTGGGCCGGGCCTGCGTGGACGGCGTACGCGCCTGGTACGTGGCGACACTGGCCGTGACGGGGCTGGTCTCGCTGCTGGCCGGGCCGATCCTGCTGGCTGCCGCTCTGTTCGGTCCGGACGAGTCCCGGCCGTTCTCCCCCGGCGGGCCGCTGATCCTGCTCGTGCCGATGGCGCCGGTCGCCCTCTGGGCGCTCTGCTGGGCCACCGGGGGCGGCGGCCGGGCGGTCGGGGCCGCGCTGTTCGCCCCGGGCGCGCTCGCGGTGATGGCGACCCATCTGTACGGCGGAGCGGCGCCCGGCAACCGGTCCGTCTCGCTCTGGCTGGCGCCCTCGCTGCTGGTGCTCGGGCTGTTCGGCGCGCGCTGGGCCGCCACCGAGAGCCGACGCGTCGTCGAGCGGTGGAGCGGCCGGCCGGTCCCGGTGCCGTACCGTCGCCCGGCAGGGGAGGCCGGCCCCTGGCGGCGGCTGCGGTTCGGCGGGTGGCTGACCGACCCGGCGACCTGGCGGGACCTCGCCTGGGCGCTCCTCACCGGCCTCGCCGTGCTGTTCACCGCCGCGATCGTGCTGCTGACCCCGGTCGCCCTGGAGGTCTTCGGCCGGAACGGGCCGTTCTTCCCGCTGTTCATCGTCTACGGCATGGGCGTCTGGATGTTCCCGTTCGCCGTCCTGTGGGCCGCCCCGCCCGTCCTGCGGATTCACGAGAAGTCCGCCCGGGCACTGCTCGGGCCGTCCCGGCGAACCGAACTCGCCCGCCAGGTCAGTCACCTGACCCGGACCAGGGCGGACACCATCGACGCCGGCGCCGCCGAGCTGCGCCGGATCGAGCGGGACCTGCACGACGGGGCGCAGGCCCGGCTCGTGGCCCTGGGCATGCTGCTGACTGTCGCCGAGCAGCTGAAGCACGACCCGGAAGCCCTCGGGCCGCTGCTGGCCGAGGCCCGGACGTCCTCGGTGAAGGCGCTGAGCGAGCTGCGGGACCTGGTCCGGGGCATCCACCCGCCGGTGCTGGCCGACCGCGGCCTGGCCGACGCGGTGCAGGCGACCGCGCTGGACCTGCCGCTGCCGGTCACCTTCACCGGCAGCCTGCCGGGCCGGGCCCCGGCCCCGGTGGAGTCGGCCGCCTACTTCGCGGTGAGCGAGCTGCTGGCCAACACGGTGAAACACGCCGGGGCCTCGCACGTGTGGATCGAGATAGGGCACAGTGACGGGCTGCTGCGGATATCGGTAGCCGACGACGGGCGCGGTGGCGCCGACCCGTCCCGGGGAACCGGCCTCAGCGGAACCGAACGCCGACTGGCCGCCTTCGACGGGGTGCTCGCGATCAGCAGCCCGTCCGGTGGTCCGACCATCGTGAACATGGAGATCCCGTGCGCGTTGTCATCGCCGAAGACCTCTTCCTCCTCCGGGACGGGCTGACCCGGCTGCTGGAGGCCAACGGCATGAAGGTCACCGCGGCGGTTGAGAACGGCGAACAGCTGCTCGCCGCGGTGGCCGCCGACCGGCCCGACATCGCCGTGGTCGACGTGCGACTGCCGCCGAGCTTCACCGACGAGGGGCTGCGCGCGGCCATGACGGCCCGTCAGGCCCACCCGGGCCTGCCCGTGTTGGTGCTGTCGCAGTTCGTGGAACAGCTGTACGCCCGCGAGCTGCTGGCCGGCAGCACGGGCGGGATCGGCTACCTGCTCAAGGACCGCGTGCTGGACGGCGCCCAGTTCATCGACGCCGTCCGGCGGGTCGCTCAGGGCGGTACCGCGATGGACCCGGAGGTGATCACCCGGCTGCTCACCCACAACTCCTCGGCCGGTCCGGTCTCCACCCTCTCCCCGCGCGAGCGGCAGGTGCTGGCGCTGATGGCCGAGGGCCGGTCCAACGCGGCGATCGCCCAACAGCTGGTGATCACCGAGCGGGCGATCGCCAAGCACACCGCGTCGATCTTCGTCCGGCTCGGCCTCCAGCCCTCGGACGACGACAACCGCCGCGTCCTGGCCGTCCTGGCCTATCTCAACAACGCCTGAAAACCCCGACACCCCCGGAAGGGAGCCGCCGATCAGAGCATGGGCCCGCGCTGAAAGGCCTCACCCTGAAAGACCCGCAACTTGAAGGATCACGGACAAGTGATGGGCGGCCCTCCGCCGCAGGGGGCTCGCCCACCGTGGAAGCGGTCATTTACGCTGGTGAGGTGCTCATCCTTGTTCGCCGCCGCCACGTGGACCTGCTCCGCGTGACAAGCATGTCCTGTCGACGCTCCGGCTGAACCTCGCGCCACCCACCCTCAACGGCGGCCCTCAGCGGCCGCCACCACCTCCCGGCTCCCGGAGCACCCCGCCGCACCAGGCGCAGCTCCGGCCCCTCCCGGTCGACCACCGGGACCGACCGGGACGAGACCCAGCGGATGTCACACATGACGCAGCAGCACACGCCCATACCCGGAACCGGCTCCACCGAGGCGCTCCCCGAAGCCCTCCCGGTGATCGACCTCTCGCTCGCCGACGGCAGCCCGGAGGACCGCCTCCGCCTGCACGACGACCTGCGCGCCGCGGCCACCGGCGTCGGCTTCTTCCAGCTCGTCGGCCACGGCGTCACCCCGGAGGAGACGGCCGCGCTCACCGCCGCCATGCGCGCCTTCTTCGCCCTCCCCGAGGCCGACCGGCTCGCCGTGAGCAACCTCAACTCCCCGCACTACCGCGGCTACACCCGCACCGGCGACGAGCGCACCGGCGGCAGCCAGGACTGGCGCGACCAGCTGGACATCGGCGCCGAGCTGCCGCCGCACGTCCCCGGCGCCGGCGAGCCCGCGTACTGGTGGCTGGAGGGGCCCAACCAGTGGCCCGACGCACTCCCCGAGCTGCGCACCGCCGCCCTCGGCTGGATCGACCACCTCGGCGGGGTCGCCCGCCGCCTGCTGCACGAGCTCCTCACCGCGATCGGCGCCCGCCCCGACTTCTACGACGACGCCTTCGCCGGCCACCCCCACCTGCGCCTCAAGCTGGTCCGCTACCCCGGCACCGCCCCGAACGGCGCCGGCCAAGGCGTCGGCGCCCACAAGGACTACGGCTTCATCACCCTGCTGCTGCAGGACACCGTCGGCGGGCTCCAGGTCGAGCGCCCGAACGGCACCTTCCTGGATATCCCCCCGCTCGACGGCGCCTTCGTCGTCAACCTCGGCGAACTGCTGGAAGTGGCCACGGACGGCTACCTCAAGGCCACCAGCCACCGTGTGGTCAGCCCGCCCGGCGCCCGCGAGCGCTTCTCCGTCCCCTTCTTCTACAACCCCCGCCTCGACGCCCACATCGAGCCGCTCGACTTCCCGCTCGCCCACCACGCCCCCGGCGCCACCGAGGACCCCGACAACCCCCTCTTCGCCGACTTCGGCCTCAACGAATGGAAGGGCTACACCCGAGCCCACCCCGAAGTCACCCGCCGCCACCACGCCGCCCTGACCGAACCCGCCGTCCGCTGACCCCAGGCGAACGGTCGTCGACGCCCCTGCCCCGCCGATCGGACCCGCTTCAACGGTCCGGTCCCGGCCCGCTCCAACGGTCCGGTCCCTGCGGGAGGCAGGGGCGTCCGCGTCGTACGCCGTCGGGCATGCCGCGGGCCCGGACGCGGGCCCCGGGCAGCGCGCGGCGAGATCGTGCGGGGTCTACCGGAGGGCGCGGCCATCGGGCGGGAAACCCATCGATGGACCTGGCCGCACGGCACTGTCACACTGCTGGTGTCACAGCAGGAGTGTGCCAGCGCGGGAGGCAGCAGATGGGGGAGCACGGCGCCGTTGTGGGGGAGGTGCGGCTGACGGTGGATGAGTTGGCGGCGCGGGCCGGGGTGACCGTGCGGACGGTGCGGTTCTACGGGACGAGGGGGCTGCTGCCGCCGCCGGAGTTGGGACCGCGGCGGGTGGGGTTGTACGGGGCGGAGCACCTGGACCGGCTGGGGCTGATCGAGGAGTTGCAGCGGCAGGGGCTGACGCTGGCGGCGATCGAGCGGTACCTGGCGCGGCTGCCGGAGGACAGTACGCCGCTGGATCTGGCGATCCACCGGGCATTGGTGGCGTCCTGGACGCCGGAAACCCCGGAGGAGGCCACCAGGGCGCAGCTGGAGCGGCGGGCCGGGCGGGGGCTGTCCGAGCAGCACGTGGAGCGGCTGGTCGCGATGGGGGCGCTGGAGCGGACGACGGATCCGGAGGTGTTCCGGGTGGATCCGGGCCTGCTGCCGCTGGGCGTGCGGATCCTGGACGTGCCGATCCCGTTGGAAACGCTGCTGGCCGCCCGGGCGGTGGTGCTGGAGCACAGCCGGGCGACGGCCCGGGAGTTGCAGCGGCTGTTCCGGGAGACGGTGTGGAAGCCGTACCGGGAGAGCGAGCCGGCCCCCGATGAGCTGGCCCGGATGAAGGCCCTGACCGACCACATCCAGCCGATGGTGGCCCAGGCGCTGGTCACGGCGTTCCAGCGGTCCCTACGGGAGGAATTCGGCGAGCAGCTCGGCGAGGAGTGAGGGGCCGGGCGGAATCGGCCGGCGAATCGGGCCGGGGAACCGGACAGGAAATCGGGCCGGAAATCGGCCGGGAAGCCGGACAAGGGAATCGGGCCGGGAAGCGGGTGAGGCCGTGACGGGCACGGCCTCACCCGGATCCGCCTGATCCGAGGCCGGGATCAGTCGGTGAAGGTCCGCCCCTCCGCCGCGATCCGCTCCAGCAGCGCCGGCGGCGCGAAGCGCTCGCCGTACGCGGCGGCGAGTTCGCGGGCGCGGGCCGCGAAGCCGGCCGGGCCGCCCTGGTAGCCGTTGATGTACTGGAACACGCCGCCGGTCCAGGCCGGGAAGCCGATGCCCAGGATCGAGCCCACGTTGGCGTCGGCGACCGAGGTCAGTACGCCCTCCTCCAGGCAGCGCACCGAGTCCAGCGCCTCGCTGAACAGCATTCGCTCCTTGAGGTCCTCGAACGGGACGTCGGCGACGTCGACGTCCGGACGCGAGAAGTGCTCCAGCAGCCCCGGCCAGAGCCGCCCGCGCTTGCCGTCCTCGCCGTACTCGTAGAAGCCCGCGCCGCCGCTGCGCCCCGGGCGGCCGAACTCGTCGACCATCCGGTCCACCACCGCGTCCGCCGGGTGCGGCGTCCAGGTGCCGCCGGCGGCCTCCGCCGAGCGCCGGTACTCGTCGCGGATCTTGCGCGGCAGGGTGAGGGTCAGCTCGTCCATCAGGGAGAGCACCTTGGCGGGGTAGCCGGCCTGGGCGGCGGCCTGCTCGATGCTGGACGGGTGGATGCCCTCGCCGACCATGGCGACGCCCTCGTTGAGGAACTGGCCGATCACCCGCGAGGTGAAGAAGCCGCGCGAGTCGTTGACCACGATCGGGGTCTTGTCGATCTGCCGGACCAGGTCGAAGGCGCGGGCGAGCGCCTCGTCGCCGGTCTGCGGGCCACGGATGATCTCGACCAGCCGCATCTTGTCGACCGGCGAGAAGAAGTGTAGGCCGATGAAGTCGCCGGTGCGCTGGACGCCCTCGGCGAGCAGGCCGATCGGCAGGGTGGAAGTGTTGGAGCAGAGCAGCGCGTCGGGGGCGACGACGCCCTCGACCTCCTGGAACACCTTGTGCTTGAGCTCGGTGTTCTCAAAGACGGCCTCGATCACCGCGTCGCAGTCGGCCAGGTCGGCGGCCTCGGCGGTGGGGGTGATCCGGGCGAGCAGCGCGTCGCGCTTGGCCTCGGTGGAGCGTCCGCGGGCCACGGCCTTGTTCAACAGCCCCTCGGAGTAGGCCTTTCCGCGCTCGGCGGCCTCCAGGCTCACGTCCTTGAGCATGACCTCGATGCCGGCCTTGGCGCAGGCGTAGGCGATGCCGGCGCCCATCATCCCGGCGCCGAGCACGGCGACCTTGCGGACCAGCCGCTGCTCGACGTCCTTGGGGCGCCCGGCACCGGAGTTGACCGCCTGCATGTCGAAGAACAGCGCCTGGATCATGTTCTTGCTGGTCTGCCCGCAGGCCAGCTCGGTGAAGTAGCGGGCCTCGATCGCCATCGCGGTGTCGACGTCGACCTGGCTGCTCTCCACCGCCGCGGCCAGCACGTTGCGCGGGGCCGGGTAGGGCGCGCCGTTCAGCTGCTTGCGCAGGTTGGCCGGGAAGGCGGGCAGGTTGGCGGCGAAGGCGGGGGTCGCCGGGGTGCCACCGGGGATCTTGTATCCCTTGACGTCCCAGGGCTGGACGGCGGTCGGGTTGGCCTCGATCCAGGCCTTCGCGCGAGCGGCCAACTCCTCGGGGGTGTCCACCAGTTCGTGCACCAGTCCGTGCTCCAGCGCCTGCGCCGGGCGGTACTGGCGGCCCTGCAGCAGGAACTTCAGCAGGGCGTCGGTGATGCCGAACAGCCGTACCGTACGGACCACTCCGCCGCCGCCGGGCAGCAGACCGAGGGTGACCTCGGGCAGGCCGATCCGGCTGGCCGGGGTGTCCAGCGCGATCCGGTGGTGGCAGGCGAGGGCGATCTCCAGGCCGCCGCCGAGCGCGCTGCCGTTGACGGCGGCGACGACCGGCTTGCCGAGGGTCTCCAGGGTGCGCAGCGAGCGCTTGATCCGCATGGACTTCTCGAAGACGGCCTCGGCGTCCTCGGGGCGGGCCGCGGAGAGCATCCGCAGGTCTCCCCCGGCGAAGAAGGTCTTCTTGCCGGAGGTGATCACCACGCCGCGCAGCGCGTCTCCGAGCTCGGCCAGCCGCCCGACCACGGTCTCGAAGTCGGCGGTGAAGGCCTCGTTCATGGTGTTGACGGACTGGGTGGGGTCGTCGAGGACGAGGGTGACCACGCCGTCCTGGTCCTGCTCCCAGCGGATGGTGGTGGTGTCGCTCATCAAGTTCTCCAGGTCTACCGGTCTGCTGGGGAGGGGGTCAGACGCGCTCGACGACGGTGGCGATGCCCATGCCGCCGCCCACGCAGAGGGTGATCAGGCCGTAGCGCAGGTCGCGCCGCTCCAGCTCGTCGATCACGGTGCCGAGCAGCATCGCGCCGGTGGCGCCGAGCGGGTGGCCGAGGGCGATCGCGCCGCCGTTGACGTTCACCTGGTCGTGACGGAAGCCGAGTTCGCGGATGAAACGGAGCGCGACCGCCGCGAAGGCCTCGTTGATCTCGACCAGGTCGATGTCGGCGGCGGTGAGGCCGGCCTTGGCGAGCGCCTTGCGGGTGGCCGGAGCGGGGCCGGTGAGCATGATGGTCGGCTCGGAGCCGGAGACCGCGGCGGAGACGATCCGGGCGCGCGGGCGCAGCCCGTACCGCTCGCCGACCTCGCGGTTGCCGATCGCGACCAGGGCGGCGCCGTCCACGATGCCGGAGGAGTTGCCCGCGTGGTGGACGTGGTCGATGGCCTCCACCCAGTGGTACTTCTGCAGGGCGACGGCGTCGAAGCCGCCGGCCTCGCCGATCGCCGCGAAGGAGGGCTTGAGGCCGGCCAGGGTCTCGACGGTGGTGCCGGGGCGGATGAACTCGTCGCGCTCCAGCACGACCAGTCCGTTGCGGTCACGCACCGGGACCACCGAGCGGTCGAACAGGCCGTCCGCCTGGGCCTTGGCGGCGCGGGCCTGGGACTCGGCGGCGAAGGCGTCCACGTCGGTGCGGGAGAAGCCCTCGATGGTGGCGATGAGGTCGGCGCCGATGCCCTGCGGGGCGAAGTTGGTCTCGTACGCGGTCATCGGGTCGGCGAACCAGGCGCCGCCGTCGGAGGCCATCTTGACCCGGGACATCGACTCCACGCCGCCGGCCAGGATGAGATCCTCCCAGCCCGAACGGACCTTGGCGGCGGCCAGGTTGACGGCTTCCAGGCCGGAGGCGCAGAAGCGGTTCTCCTGGACGCCGGCCACGGTGTCGGGCAGGCCGGCCGCGACGGCGGCGATCCGGGCGATGTCGGAGCCCTGGTCGCCGATCGGGCTGACCACGCCGAGCACGATGTCGTCGATCGCGGCCGGGTCCAACTCGGGGTAGCGGTGGCGCAGTTCACGGATCAGGCCGACGACCAGGTCGATCGGCTTGGTGCCGTGCAGCGAGCCGGTGGCCTTGCCGCGGCCGCGCGGGGTGCGGATCGCGTCGTAGACGTACGCTTCGGTGGTCACGATGGAAATGCCTTTCGGGGCAGGGGGGTTCCTGAGGGTTCCGGACGGGGCTCAGCCGAGGATGGAGCGGCCGACGATCTCCTTCATGATCTCGGTGGTACCGCCGTAGATGGTCTGGATGCGGCCGTCGGTGAACGCCCGGGCGACCGGGAACTCGCTCATGTAGCCGTAGCCGCCGTGGAGTTGCAGGCAGCGGTCGGCGGTGCGCTTCTGCAGTTCGGTGGCCCACCACTTGGCCATCGAGGCGTCGGCCGGGGTGAGCGCGTAGCGGTTGTGCTCGGTGATGCAGCGGTCGACGAAGGTCCGGGTGATCGCGCACTCGGTGGCCAGCTCGGCGATCTCGAAGCGGACGTGCTGGAGATTGGCCAGCGGACGGCCGAAGGCCTCGCGCTGCTTGACGTAGTCGGTGGTGATCTCGACCAGGTACTCGGCGCCGGCGATCGCCGCGACGGCGATGGTGAGCCGCTCCTGGGCGAGGTTCTGCATCAGGTGGACGAAGCCGCCGTTGAGCTCGCCGATCAGGTTCCCCTTCGGCACCCGGACGTCCTCGAAGAACAACTCGGCCGTGTCCTGGGCCTTCTGGCCGATCTTGTCGAGGTTGCGGCCGCGCTCGAAGCCGGGCGTGCCGCGCTCGACGGCGAGCAGGCTCAGCCCGTGCGCGCCGCCCTCGGGAGTGGTGCGGGCGACCACGATCACCAGGTCGGCGAGGATGCCGTTGGAGATGAAGGTCTTGGCGCCGTTGAGCAGGTAGTGGTCGCCCTGGTCGACCGCGTGGGTGCGGATGCCCTGCAGGTCGGAGCCGGTGCCGGGCTCGGTCATCGCGATCGCGGTGATCAGTTCGCCGGTGCAGAAGCCGGGCAGCCAGCGGCGCTTCTGCTCCTCGCTGGCGAGTGAGGTGAGGTACGGGCCGATGATGTCGTTGTGCAGACCGATCGCCAGCCCGGAGGCACCGGCCCGGGCGAACTCCTCGGCCAGCACGGCGGCGTAGCGGAAGTCCGGGGTGCCGCCACCGCCGTACTCCTCGGGGACGGCCAGGCCGAGCAGGCCCTGGCGTCCGGCCGCGAGCCAGGCGGAGCGGTCGACGATGCCGGCCTTCTCCCAGCGGTCGTAGTGCGGCAGCACCTCCTTGGCGAGAAAGGCCTTCACGGTGGCCCGGAAGTCCTCGTGCTGCTCGGTGAAGATCTCGCGCTGCAACGCTACTCTCCTTGTTCTGCTGCGGAGTCGAGAGCCGACGGGTCGATGGACGGGACCCGCCAGTCCCGGGCCACCTCGGCGGTGTCCGCGCCCGGCCGGGCGGGTGGGCGGCGCAGCGCACCGGGGGTGGCGGAGAAGCGCGGGGCGGGGGCGGGCTGGGTGACGCCGTCCGCCTCGACGTACGTACCGCGCGCCGACAGATGCCCGTCCGCCGCCGCCTGCCGCATCGTCAGAACCGGCTCCACGCAGGCGTCCGAGCCGGCGAAGACGGTCTCCCACTCGGCCCTGGTCCGGGTGGCGAAGCGGGCGGCGATCAGCGCGCGCAGTTCGGGCCAGCGGGCGAGGTCGTGCTGCCCCGGCGCGCCCGGGTCCAGCCCCAGCAGGCGGACGAACTCGGCGTAGAACCGGGGCTCCAACGCGCCCACGGAGAGGTGCCCGCCGTCGGCCGCGCGGTAGATCGCATAGAACGGCGCGCCGCCGTCCAGCAGGTTGACGCCCCGGCGGTCCTGCCAGTGCCCGGCCGCGAGCAGGCCCCACAGCATGCTGCCGAGGTGCGCCGCGCCGTCCACGATCGCGGCGTCGACCACCTGGCCGGCACCCGTGGCACGGGCGTGGTGCAGCCCGGCGAGCAGTCCGACGACCAGGTAGAGCGAGCCGCCCGCGTAATCGCCGAGCAGATTGGCCGGGATCCCCGGCGCCTCCTCCGCCCCGCCCTGCGCCGCGACCATCCCGAGCACCCCGGCCACCGCCGAGTACCCGAGGTCGTGCCCGGCGGTCGCGGCCCGCGGCCCCTGCTGCCCCCACCCGGTCATCCGCCCGTACACCAGCGCCGGATTGCGCGCCAGGCACACCTCCGGCCCGACCCCGAGCCGCTCCGCGACCCCCGGCCGGTACCCCTCGATCAGCAGATCCGCCCGCTCGACCAGGTCCAGCACCCGCCTAGGGCCCTCCGGCGACTTCAGGTCGATCAGCACCGACCGCTTGTTCCGATTGGTCAGGTCGTACACCGGATCCGTCCCCAGCGGCGAGGGCTCCGGCCGGTCCACCCGCACGACGTCCGCTCCGAGGTCCCCCAACAGCATGGCCGCGAACGGCCCCGGCCCGATCCCCGCGAGCTCCACCACCCGCACACCCGCCAACGGCCCCGGACCGCCCGCGCCGCCCGCTGGACTGCTTGTGTCACGCACTGGCCGCAGACCCCTTCAGGGTTTGACAGTAAAGCTGTAACACTCGCGATGATAGGGAAGCGACCGGCCGGTAACAAGACCTCCTCCCCGGCCTCGTGTCACCGGGGCGATCGGGTGTGGGCCAATTCCACAGCCGGGGAGAAATGGGCGGGCGAGTGTCGGGGTAATGGCCTAAGGTGCGACTGGTCTATTACTCACGACACGGGGGAGCCGCCATGACCACCACCGCACGCACGATCGTCGCCGTCTCCGAGCGGCTGGTGCTGACGCGGCCGCAGGAGGGGGACGTGGAGGCGATGTTCGCCATCCACGGGGATCCTGAGACCAACCGGTACAACCCACACGGGCCGCAGCGGGACATCGCGCAGGCGCAGGAGATGCTGGACGGGTTCGTGGCGGACTGGCCGCGGGACGGGGTGGGGTACTGCGCCGTGTCGACGCGGGAGGAGCCGGGGGTGATCATCGGGTTCGCCGGGCTGTATCTGAACACCCTGGACGGGGAGAAGGTGTTCAACCTGTACTACCGCTTCCGGCCGTCCGCGTGGGGCAAGGGCTACGCGGCGGAGGCGGCGCGGGCGGCGATGGCGGAGGCGCTGCCGCGGTTCCCGGGGATTCCGGTGACCGCGCTGATCCGGGCCGACAACCTGCCCTCGCGGCGGCTCGCCGAGCGGCTCGGGCTGGTGGCCGACCCGGACGGGCGGGTCGACGACGAGGAGCGGCTGATCCACCGGATGGCGTGAGCCGGAATCCCCCGCCGGGGGGAGGGGGATCGGGCGCCGGGCGGAGGTGCGGGCCCGGGGGGCGGCGGCAACGTAGGGGGCATGAGGCGCAAAGAGGATGTGGTACGGGGGGTGGCGGCCGGGATCGCGATGGCCTCCACCGCGCCCTATCTGACACTGAAACTGCTGTGGCTGACCGGCTCCCACGTGGGCGTGCGTGACCCGAAGGCGCTGGACAGCCTCTGGACGCTCAACCTCCTCACCTTCGGCATGGACGCGATCGCGCTGGCGCTCGCGCTCTCCTTCGTACGGCCGTGGGGGCGGCGGGCACCGGCCGGGCTGGTGGCCTTCCCGATGTGGGTGGCGACCGGGCTGCTCGGAACGATCCTGGTGGCGGTGCCGGCGGACGCGCTCGCCTCGCTGGTGCTCGGGCCGGAGCACCGCACGCCGGATCAGCCGCACCTCGACGACACCATCGCGGACTGGGTGTTCGCCCTCGTCTACGGCGGCTTCGGAGTGCAGGGCCTCTCGCTGATCACCGCGTTCGTGCTCTACGCCCGCCGGCGCTGGGCGGGCCTTCTGCGCAGCCGGATCGGCGACCTGCCCGACTCCCCCACCCGCACCGTGCAGCGGGCCTTCGCCTGCGTCGCCGCGCTGGTCGCGCTGGCGGTCGCCGGGGTCCGGGCGTACTGGGCGGCCGGCGGGGAGGTGGGGCTGCCGGTCCACTGGGTCGAGCAGCGCACCCGGTCGATCGCCACGATGGACGCCACGATGGCGACCATGGCGGTGGCCGCGACGGCCGCGACGCTGGTGCTGGTGTTCCGGATCGGGCCCGGGCGGCGGCTCCGGGGTCCGCTGACGGTGGCGTGGCTGGGCGCCGGTTCGCTGTTCGGCTGGGGCGGCTACCAATTGGTGGCGTTCGGGACCGAGACGACGGTAAAGGACCTGCCGAGCGCCACACCGGGGCTGATGAACCTGGTGCAGGCCGGGCAGTTCACGGCCGGGGTGCTGGTGCTGGCCGTCGGCGCGATGGCACTGACCGAACGGGCGGTGCAGCGGGAACGGCCGAGTGCACGGGCGGCCCTGAGCGAAACAGAGCCGCCGAGCGACCAGGTCGCGCGATGACACCGACCCGCCGGACGCCCGCTGACGTAGAGTCACCCGGGTGGACACGGGGGGCGGCCGGCTGCGGTCAGTGGTGGAGGCGTTGTTCGGGCGGCGGGCCCGGCTACGCTGGGTGCATCTGGTGCTGGGCGGCGCGCTGCTGATGCCGTACTGGCTGCTGTCGATCGTGGGGCTCGGAGCGCTCAACCCCGACCAGGGGCACCTGCGACAAGTGCTGCTGCAGCTGCTGGCGCTGTTCACCTCGCTGCCGATGGCGGCCGTCACCGCGCTGGTGCCGACCGTCCGGGGGCTGGAGGGCGCGGCCGCGCGGGCGCTGTGCATGGTGGCGCGGCCGGAGGAGCTCACCACCGGACCGGCCCGGTCCTGGGGGGCGAGGTGGCGCACCGCCGTCTGGTTCGTGCTGCACCTGTTCTCCGGCGGGGTGGTCGCCGGGATGACGCTGGCCGGGGTCCCGTTCTCGGCGGTGCTGCTGATGAGCCTCGGCGGGTCCGAGGACCTCGCCCGGTTCTGGGAGGACCGTTTCCCCGGCTGGATGTTCACCGGCCCGATGCTGGGCCTGGCCGTCCTGCTGCTGGTCGTCGGCACCAACGCCGCCTTCGGTGCGCTGCTCGCCCGCTGGGCGCCCGCCCTGCTCGGGCCGACCCCGGAGGAGCGGCTGGCCGCCGCCGAGCGACGGGCCGCCGTCCTCGCCCAGCGCAACCGGCTGGCCCGTGAGCTGCACGACTCCGTCGGGCACGCGCTCAGCGCGGTCGGCATCCAGGCCTCCGCGGCGGCCCGGGTGCTGCGCACCGACCCGGACTTCGCCACCGAGGCACTGCGGGCGATCGAGGAGACCGCGCGGGGGGCCGTCGCCGAACTGGACACCGTGCTCGGGCTGCTGCGCGAGGAGGAGGCCACCGCCGAACCCGCCGGGCCTACACTCGCCGAGCTGGACGACCTGCTGCGCCAACTCGCCCGCACCGGCGTGACGGTGGACGCCAAGCTGGACCCCGGTCTGGCCGCGCTGCCCGCCGAGGTCTCCCGCGAGGCCTACCGGATCGTGCAGGAGGGCCTGACCAATGTGCTGCGGCACGCCGGGCCCGCCCCGGCCGGACTGCGGGTCGCCCTGGACACGGACCGGCTGGAGATCGAACTGACCAATCCGCTCGGCCCCGCCCGCCCGAGCCGCCCGGGCGGCGGGCGCGGGCTGCGCGGGATCGGGGAACGCGCCACGACCCTGCGCGGCGGGAGCACGGCGGGGCCGAGCGAGGACGGAACGACGTGGCGGCTGGCCGTCTGGCTGCCGGTGGGAGGGACATCATGAACGAGAGCGCCGGTAGCGAGAGCATCGGTCACGAGAGCATCCGCGTGGTGATCGCGGACGACGAGCGGCTGGTCCGGATGGGCCTGCGGGTGGTGATCGACGCCGAGCCGGACCTCACCGTGGTCGGCGAGGCCTCCGACGGCGCCGAGGTCGTCCCGCTGGTGCGCGAGCTGCGCCCGGACGTGGTGCTGATGGACGTCCGGATGCCCGGCATCAACGGGATCCGGGCCACCGAGCAGCTGGTCGGCGGCATGGCCGAGCCGCCGCGGATCCTGGTGGTCACCACCTTCGAGCACGACGACCACGTGTACGACGCACTGCGCGCGGGCGCGGCCGGGTTCCTGCTGAAGCGGGCACGGGCGGAGGAGATGGTCCAGGCGGTACGGCTGGTCGCGCGCGGGGACTCGCTGCTGTTCCCGGCGGCCGTACGCGAACTCGCGCTGCGCCACGGCGCGGACGGCCGCCGGAAGGCCGCCGCCGTGGACCGGGGGCCGATCGGACGGCTGACCGAGCGGGAGGGGCAGGTGTTGCGGCTGATGGCCACCGGGCTCAACAACGGCGAGATCGCCCGGCAGCTGGTGGTGAGCCAGGAGACGGTGAAGACGCACGTCGGCGGCGTGCTGGCCAAATTGGGCGCCCGGGACCGCACCCAGGCGGTGATCGCGGCGTACGAGTCGGGGTTCGTCCTGCCCGGCTGAGCCTCGGACAGCGATTCGTACGGGTACGCACCGGCTCGCGGAGAGGTTCCGCCCGCCCACTACCACCAAGTAGAGTGCGGCATTCCTCTTGGCCGTCCGATACCTCCCGTATCGCCTGGAACGAACTGGTGGCCGTATGACAGTCCGGACCAGCCCCGCGCTGTGGTGGCGCGCGGGCATCGCGCTCTCGGCGGGCCTCGGCCTGTCCCTGGGGGCGGCGTCGCTGGTGTACTTCACCGTGCAGAGCAATGTGATCGTGCTCGGCTACTTCATCGGCGCGGTCTACTGGATGATCAAGCGCGACACCGTCGACGCGCCCGCACCCCGGCTGCGCGGCGCCGCCACGCTGTACATCCTGATCACCGGACTGGTCTCGCACATCCTGCTCCAGCACGGCGCCAACCCGCTGCCCGGGCTGGTCAGCGGGCCGGACCGGCTGGCGCACTGGTCGTCCTTCTTCCTGCACTACGTGACGCCGGTGATGGTGCTCGCCGATTGGCTGCTGCTGAAGCCGCGCAACGCGACGGCCTGGAAGGACATCCCGCTCTGGCTGGCCTTCCCGCTCGGCTACGCGGCGATCGTGCTCGCCCGCAACGCGCTGTTCGACGACTTCCCGACGCCGTACCCGTACTTCTTCTTCGACCCGACCGGCAAGGGCTACGGCTATGTCTGGGGCCAGATCGCCCAGCTGACCGTGGAGTTCATCGTGCTCGCCGCGCTCGTCGTCGGGCTGGACCGGCTGGGCACGCTGGTCGCGGCCAAGCTGAGGCCCGCGAGGGCCTGATGGCCTGATGGCGGTGATGGCCGCCGGAGCCTGAGCTGCGCGGCGGCCGGCCCCGCACCCGTCCGGGAGCTCAGATCCGCCAGCCGCGGATCCGGTCGGCCGCCGCGAACACGTCCGCCTGGGCCTCGGCGACGTCCCGGGCCAGCTCGACCAGCGCCCCGTACGGCGGGTCGATCCCCTCTCCCGCCGCGTGCATGTACGCGGCCGTCGCCATGCAGGCGTACAGGTTGTTGCGCACCGGGAGCGGGCGCAGCAGCACGATGGTGTGCATCAGGGTGGCCGCGCACCAGGCGGGATCGGCGTCATGGCCGAGCTGGGCGGTGTTCACCCGGTGCCGGGCCACGGCGGCCTGCAGCGCCGAGTAGTCCCGCACGCTGAGGTCCTCCGGGGAGGCCAGCTCCTGCACGTCGAGCAGCCAGCGCAGGTCGACGTGCAGCAACGCCACGCCCTCGTCCCTCACCGCGCCCCGGCCCTCATCGTGCCCCGACCCGCCACCACTCCGGGCCCCGACCTCACACCCGCACCGCCGCCGCTCACGCGGCCGGCGCGTCCTCCGGGAACGCGGCGTCGAACTCCGCCTGGTGCGTCTTCCAGAACGCCACCGCGTGGTCCACGAACACCCGGCGCTGCTGCTCCCGCACGCTCAGGTCGTGGACGTACGCCTTCACGCTCTTGCCGTCCGCGGCGGCGGCCTCGCGGATCGCGGCGAGCTCGTGTTCCGTGTACTCGATGTTGAGCGCAGGCATGCCGCCGATGGTACTGCAGCGCACGGAAGTTGGGGGCACGACCGACGTTTTTCCACCGGTCGTCAAAACGGTTTGCCGTCGGACCCTCCCCGGGCCCGTTCGGCCGGCCGGGCGGATGGGACCGAAGAGGCACGGGTACGGCACGTCGGATGACGCCCGGCGGGCAGGGCGGGCACGGCCCGGGCACGGCGGGCAGGAGTAGCCGCCGCACCGGCACCCCCGCCGCACCCACTGGACCCGACGCACCCGCTTCGCCCACTTCGCCCGCTACATCGGGTCCACCGCCCTCAGTTCGCCGTCCAGCTCCAGCCATCTGGTCAGCCCCAGGCCGCGCAGGAACGGCAGGTCGTGGCTGACCACGATCAGCGCGCCCTGGTAGGCGGCCAGCGCCTGGGTGAGCTGGCGGACGCTGGCGAGGTCCAGGTTGTTGGTCGGCTCGTCGAGCAGCAGCAGCTGCGGCGGCGGGTCGGCCAGCAGCAGGGCGGCCAGCGTCGCCCGGAACCGCTCGCCGCCGGACAGGGTGCCGGCCGGCTGGTCGGCCCGGGCGCCGCGGAACAGGAAGCGGGCCAGCCGGGCGCGGATCGCATTGTCCCCGGCGTTGGGGGCGAACAGCTTGACGTTCTCCACGACGGTCAGCTTGTCGTCCAGCAGGTCGAGTCGCTGCGGCAGGTAGCGCAGCGCCGCCGGGGTGGTGATCTGACCCTCCAGCGGGGAGAGTTCGCCCGCGATGGTGCGCAGCAGCGTCGTCTTGCCGGAGCCGTTGCGCCCGACCAGGGCGATCCGCTCGGGGCCGCGCAGGTCGAGGTCGGCGGTGGTGCCGTAGGGCAGCTTGACCTTCTGCAGGGTGAGCACGGTGCGCCCGGCCGGAACGGCGGTGCGCGGCAGGTCGATCCGGATCTCGGCGTCGTCGCGTACGGCCTCCTCGGCGGCGGTGAGCCGCTGCTTCGCCTCCTCCAGTCGCTCGGTGTGCATGCCGGTGAGCCGGCCCGCCGTCTCCTGGCCCTTGCGCTTGAGCATCCCGGCGAAGATGTGCGGGTCGTTGCGGGTGACCGAGCGCTTCTTGCCGTACGAGGCGCTGCGGTCCAGCTTGACGCGGGCCTCGACCAAGTCCCGCTTCTGGCGCTGGACATCGGCTTCGGCGTTGCGCAGCAGCCGCTCGGCCGTCTCCTGCTGGGCCGCGAGCGTGCGCTCGTACTCGTCGAAGTTGCCGCCGTACCAGGTCACTTCGCCGTCCCTCAGGTCGGCGATCTGGTCGACGCGCCGGAGCAGCTCGCGGTCGTGACTGACGATCAGCATGGCGCCGTTCCATCCCGCCACCGTCTCGTAGAGCCGCTCGCGGGCGGCCCGGTCGAGGTTGTTGGTGGGCTCGTCGAGCAGCAGGACGTCGGGGCGGCGCAGCAGCAGGGCGGCCAGCCGCAGCAACACCGCCTCACCGCCCGAGAGTTCGCCGGTGGTGCGGTCGAGGCCGAGGTTGCGCAGGCCGAGCCGGTCGAGGGTGGCGCGGGCGCGCTCCTCGACGTCCCAGTCGTCGCCGACGGCGTCGAAGTGCCGCTGGTCGGTGTCGCCGGACTCGATGGCGTGCAGGGCCTCGCGGGCGGCCCGGATGCCGAGCGCCTCGTCGACCCGCATCCCGGTGTCGAGCGTCAAGCCCTGGGGCAGGTAGCCGAGTTCGCCCTCGACCCGGACGGTGCCGCCGGTCGGGGTGAGCTCGCCGGCGATCAGCCGCAGCAGGGTGGACTTGCCGGCGCCGTTGAGCCCGATCAGTCCGGTGCGACCGGGGCCGACGGCGAGGTGGAAGCCGTCCAGGACGGGCTTGCCGTCGGGCCACTCGAACGCGAGGTCGGTGCAGAGGACGGCGGTGGTGGGTTGTGCCATGTAAGGCCTCCCGGATGGTTGCTGAATGGGGTGATGAGCAACACGGGGAGACACCGCGGGTGCGGAACCGGTACGGCCTGACGACGAGGGGGCGCGGCAAGGCGCCAGGGGCCGTGACTGAGGTCGCACACTCGCACACCGCGCGGCGGCAGCAGGGCCTGCGCGGCGGGGCGGTGTCCCGGGACCTCAGTAGAGCAACGGCCTTCTCCTTGTCTGGCTGATGACGAACTCCACGGTACGAACGTCAACAGACGTGTGCAACCGATTTACCCGGCCCCCGATTCACCCGGCCGCCGACTCACCCGGCCGCCGATTCACCGGCCCCCGACGGAGGTCGGGTGCCGATCCGGTGCCGATCCGGTGACAGCCCTGTCCCAGCCCGGGGCGGATGTAAGGAGTTTCTTATCCACATGGCAGACTCCTCACCTGCCATACCTGCGGCTCCCCGGGGCCGTACCCGAGGAACGGGCCGTATGGCGAGTAGTCAACAGGGGGATTTGAACTCATGTCATCGATATCCCGGCCGAGCCGTGCTGTCCTGGGCGCGTCCGTCGCCGCGCTGACCATGGTGGTCGCCACCGCCTGCGGGCCGGACAACAGCGACCCGGCCGGAGCCCAGACCACGGCTCCCACCGTCGCGGCCACCGCCTCCGGCAAGCCGGGCGCGGCCCCGATCAAGCTTCCGACGCTCGAAGAGCTGAAGACCTGGAAGCTCGAGGACTGGGACAAGTGGGCCCAGGCGAACGTCATCACCCCGGCGGTCAAGGGCTACTGGACCCTGCAGAAGCTGCTGAACGCCAAGCCGAAGCCGCTGCCGCAGGCGCCCAACCAGAGCCCGACGCAGGCCCCGGCCCAGCCGACCGCGGCGCCGACCAGCGCGGCCCCGGCCCAGCCCACCGCCGCTCAGCCGCCGACCGGGCCGGACCAGCTGCCCGCCGTGGTCGCGGCGAAGCCGGTGGCGCACCCGTTCCCGACGAACATGCACGTCAACGGCAAGATCTTCTTCAAGGACGGCAACGACGACTACGTGTGCTCCGGCACCGTCGTCTCCGACCCGGCCAACCCGGGCAAGAGCAACCTGGTGTGGACCGCGAGCCACTGCCTGCACGGCGGCAAGGGCAACAAGTACTACACCGACATCACCTTCGCCCCGGCCTTCAACAGCAACGGCGTGCTGAGCAACGGCAACAAGCAGAAGTCCAAGCTGGAGGACGCCGAGCCGTACGGCGAGTGGGGCGCCACCGCCGGCATGGTCTCGCCGCAGTGGACGGCCGAGGCCGACCCGGAGCACGGCGGCCCGTGGAGCCAGTACGACTTCGGCATCATCAAGGTCGCCAACCCCGACCCGAACGGCAAGTCGCTGGAGGAGACCGTCGGCGGCTCGGTGCCGCTGTGGTTCAACGCCCCGCGTGACCAGCTGACCGCCGTCTCCAACTACGGCTTCCCGGAGGGCAAGCCCTTCGACGGCGTCGAGCTGGAGCACTGCGACGGCGGCAAGCCGGCCGCGAAGGCCGGCGTCCCGGACCGCCCGGCGATGCTGATGATCGGCTGCAACATGACCGGCGGCAGCAGTGGCGGCGGCTGGTACGCCACCAAGGACGGCAAGCCGGCACTGGTCAGCGACACCTCCATCGGCAACGGCGCCAACACCTACGAGGCGGGCCCGTACCTGGAGGACGTGGCGGCGCACATGTTCGACTACTTCTCCAAGAAGACCAAGTGAGTCGCTGAGAAGTGATCCACGGGTGACCCCGGGGGCCGCGGCTGCCACAGCCGCGGCCCCCGGGCTTTTCCGGTCCGGGGCCCGCTCCTCCTACAATCGGCCCATCATGAGCGCCACACTCGTAGTCAAGGACCTCAGCGCCGGCCACGGCGAACGCACCCTCTTCTCCGGCCTGGACCTGGTCGTCGCCCCCGGCGACGTGATCGGCCTGGTCGGCGTGAACGGCGCCGGCAAGTCGACGTTGCTGCGCCTGCTGGCGGGCCTGGACACCCCCGAGGCCGGCTCGCTGCGGCTCAGCCCGGCCGGTGCCAACGTCGGCCACCTGCCGCAGGAGCCGGAGCGGCGCGCGGGCGAGTCGGTGCGCGAGTTCCTGGCCCGGCGCACCGGTGTGGCGGCCGCGCAGGCCGCGCTGGACGAGGCCACCGAGGGCCTGGTCGAGGGCCGGGCGGGCGCCGACGACGCCTACGCGGCGAGCCTGGACCGCTGGCTGGACCTCGGCGGTGCCGACCTGGAGGAGCGGGCCGAGGAGGTCGCCGACTCGCTCGGCCTGAAGGTCTCCCTCGACCTGCCGATGACGGCGCTCTCCGGCGGCCAGGCCGCCCGCGCGGGCCTGGCCTCGCTGCTGCTCTCCCGCTACGACGTGTTTCTGCTGGACGAGCCCACCAACGACCTCGACCTGGACGGCCTGGAGCGGCTGGAGGCCTTCGTCAAGGGCCTGCGCGCCGGCACCGTGCTGATCAGCCACGACCGCGAGTTCCTGGCCCGCACCGTCACCAAGGTGCTGGAGCTGGACCTGCACCAGCAGCAGGTCAACCTGTACGGCGGCGGTTACGAGGCGTACCTGGAGGAGCGGGCGGTGGCCCGCCGGCACGCCCGCGAGGAGTACGAGGAGTACGCCGACACCAAGGCCTCGCTGGAGGCCCGGGCGCAGATGCAGCGCAACTGGATGGAGCACGGCGTGCGCAATGCCCGCCGCAAGGGCGGCGACAACGACAAGAAGGCCCGCGCCACCCGTGCCGAGTCCACCGAGAAGCAGGCCTCCAAGGCCCGGCAGACCCAGCGGATGATCGAGCGGCTGGACGCGGTCGAGGAGCCGCGCAAGGAGTGGGAGCTGCGGATGGAGATCGCCGCCGCGCCGCGCTCCGGCTCGGTGGTCGCCACCCTGCGCGGGGCGGTCGCCCGGCGCGGCGACTTCGGCTTCGGCCCGGTGGACCTGCAGATCGACTGGGCCGACCGGGTCGCCATCACCGGCGCCAACGGCGCGGGCAAGTCCACGCTGCTGGCCGCCCTGCTCGGCCGGCTCGAACTCGACGGCGGCAGCTCCGTGTTGGGCTCCGGCGTGGTGGTCGGCGAGGTGGACCAGGCGCGCGGGCTGTTCTTGGGCGGCGAGCCGCTGGCGGAGGCCTTCGCGGCCGCCGTACCGGACCTCACGCCGGAGGAGGTGCGTACCCTGCTGGCCAAGTTCGGCCTCAAGGCGGTGCACGTGCTGCGTCCGGCCGACACCCTCTCCCCCGGCGAGCGCACCCGGGCCGCGCTGGCGCTGCTGCAGGCGCGCGGGGTGAACCTGCTGGTGCTGGACGAGCCCACCAACCACCTGGACCTGCCGGCGATCGAGCAGCTGGAGTCCGCGCTCGGCTCGTACACCGCCACCCTGCTGCTGGTCACCCACGACCGGCGGATGCTGGACACCGTGGCGGTGAACCGGCGGATCGAGGTCCGGGACGGGCGGGTGCACGAGCTCTAGCCGCCCGGACCGACCCCCGGATTGGTCTCGACCTCTTCCCGGAGCGGCCGTCATGTGCTGTGCTGTCGGCCATGGTTGACAGCACAGGCAGTGCGGTGGCCGGGACGCCGTACCCGAGCGTCCCGCTCACTCCGATGACGGTGCCCGCCCACGAGGCCGAGGCCCGCGGCAAGGCCTTCCACGACGTGATGGCGCAGCGCCGGACCGTCCGCGACTACGCCACCCGCCCGATCCCGGACGGGGTGGTCGAGTGGGCGGTCCGCACCGCGAGCACCGCGCCCAGCGGTGCGCACGTCCAGCCCTGGCGGTTCGTGGTGATCACCGACCCGGAGCGCAAGCGGCGGCTGCGCGAGGCGGCCGAGGCCGAGGAGCGCGAGTTCTACGGCCACCGGGCCTCGGAGGAGTGGCTGGCCGCGCTGACGCCGATCGGCACCGACTGGCGCAAGCCGTTCCTGGAGGACGCACCGGCCGTGATCGTGGTCTTCGAGGTGCACAAGGGGCCGCAGTCGCCGCGCCCGTACTACACCAAGGAGTCGGTGGGGATCGCGGTCGGGCTGCTGCTGGCCTCGCTGCACCAGGCCGGACTGGCCACGCTGACCCACACCCCCAGCCCGATGAGGTTCCTCAACGAGGTGTGCGACCGCCCGGCGGAGGAGCGGGCCGCCTATGTGATCCCGGTCGGCTACCCCGCCGAGGGGGCGCGGGTGCCGGACCTGCGGCGCAAGGAGCTCGACGAGGTGATGGTCAGGCTCTGACGCGCCGGGGCGGCGCCGGGTGCGCCCCCGGGCCGGCCGGAGCTCCGAATGGTGACAGGTCCGGGCCAAGGACATAATCGCCGCCATGAGCCAAGCACAGCCACGGCCCTGTGGCCCCGCCCCCGTGGCACCGGAGGCCAGCACCGGGCGGCCGCCCGAGCTGCTGCGGCTGCCCGGCGGCCTCCGGCTGCACCGCCGCCGCAGCACCCACGCGGCGGCGCTGAACAAGGCCGTCCGCGCCAACCTGGACCATCTGCGGCCCTGGATGGAGTGGGCGGCCGAGGCCCCCACCCGGGCCCGGACCACCGAGCTGACCCGGGCCGGCACCGCCGCCTGGGAGGCCGGCACCGACTTCATGTACCTGGCCGGCCTGGACGCCGAACCCGGCCGGGTGGTCGGCGCCTTCGGGTTGCACGGGCGGATCGGCCCGGGCGCGCTGGAGATCGGCTACTGGGTCGCCGCCCGGCACGTCGGCCGGGGCATCGCCACCAGCGCGGCCGGGGCACTGACCGAGGCCGCGCTGGCGCTGCCCGGGATCACGCGGGTGGAGATCCGCTGCGACCAGGCGAACGGCGCCAGCGCGGCCGTCCCGCGCAAGCTCGGCTACCGGCTGGACCGGGTGGCCGAGGCCGCCGTCCGGGCTCCGGGCGAGACCGGACGGCAGCTGGTGTGGATCATGGAGCGCTAGCCGTGCCCCGGCTCCTCGGGAACCTCACGCCCCGGCTCCTCGAGGACCTCAGTAGCGCTCGCCGGTCGGCGCCGGCAGCGCGTCCAGCTCGGCCAGGTCGGCCGCCGAGAGCTCGACCTCGGCCGCGCCCACGTTGTCCACCAGGTAGCGCGGCGTCTTGGTGCCCGGGATCGGGAAGACGTACCGGCCCTGCGCCAGCACCCAGGCCAGCGCGACCTGCGCGGGGGTGACGCCGAGCCGGTCGGCGATCTCCTTGACCTTGCCGACCAGCGCCAGGTTGGCCTTCAGCGCGTCCTGTTGGAAGCGCGGCAGCCGGCGGCGGAAGTCGTCGGCGGGCAGCTCGTCGAAGGAGGAGATGTTGCCGGTCAGGAAGCCGCGGCCGAGCGGCGAGTACGGTAGGAAGGCGATGCCCTGCTCCTCGGTGTACGGCAGCACGTCGGCCAGCACGTCCCGGGTCCACAGCGAGAGTTCGGACTGCACCGAGGCCACCGGGTGCACCGACTGGGCCCGCTTGATCTCCTCGACGGTCACCTCGGAGAGCCCGATCCGGCGCGCCTTGCCGGCCTTGACGGTCTCGGCGAGCGCTCCCCAGGTCTCCTCGATCGGGACGGCCGGGTCGACCCGGTGCAGCTGGTAGAGGTCGACGTGGTCGGTGCCGAGGCGGCGCAGGCTGTCGTCGATCGAGCGGCGCACGTGCTCGGGGCTGCCGTCGCGGGCCCCGGTCCGGCCGATCTGGCCGGGGACGATGCCCACCTTGGTGGCCAGGAAGGCACGCTCGCGGTACGGGCCGGCCAGCGCGGTGCCGACCAACTCCTCGTTGGTGAAGGGGCCGTACATGTCGGCGGTGTCGATCAGGGTGACGCCGAGGTCCAGCGCCTGGCGGATCACACCGACCGACTTCTCGTCATCCCGGTTCTGCACGTCGTAGGCGAAGGTCATCCCCATGCAGCCGAGGCCGATGACGCCGACCTCAGGGCCGTTGCTGCCGAACGAGACGTTGCGCATGCCAATGCTCCGATTCGATGTCCGCGGGTTGGATCAACGCCTTCCAGCTTTCACCTTCGAGTGCACTCAAGGTCAAGTCCGACGCGGAGTTGGCTTGATCCAGTCGCCGAAGCCGCCGTCGAGCACCAGCTCCGCGAGCCGCGTGTACCCTCCGGCGCCCGGATGCGCGCCGTCCGCCGCCTCCGCCCCGGCCACCCAGGCCGGGTCCCGGGCCAGCGCCTCGGTGACGTCGATGAACGGGACGCCGCGGGAGGCACAGAGTCCGGCCATCGCGGGGGCGAGCCGCAGCAGCCGCTCCAGGTGCTGCGCGCCCAGGCCGACCACCGGGGGCGGGCCGACCACCAGGGCCGCGATGCCGCGCTCGCGGGCGCCGTCGAGCAGGGCGGCGAGGTTGGCCAGGGTGTCCGCGTGCGCGACCCGGGGCGCGCCGCCCTCCGCCACCGCGTCGTTGGCGCCGAACGAGAGCACCAGGCGGTGGTCGGCGCCGGGCAGGCTGCGCGGCTCGACCTCGGCCCAGCAGCGCTGCCGCACCTGCGCCGAGGTCTGGCGCCGGACACCGAGGTTGAAGGCGGTGGCGTCCGGCGCGGCGGCCTGGAGCACCCGGCCGACCCAACCGCGGAACTCCGGGTCGCCGAGGCCCTGGACGAAGGAGTCGCCGAGGAAGCAGATCCGCGGGCCGCCGAAGGGGTCACCTGGCGTTCGTATGGTCATCGCGCCACCATAGGGGTGCGAGCGGGGCGCGCGCCTCCGGTTTCACCACCGGGCCCGGGGACCCGGCGGTCGACCCCGAGGGTTCGCCCCCGCACGAAAGGACATTCGCCCGCGGACGGTCCGTCGAGCCTGCGGCAACCGGCCGCCCGGCAAACCGGCGCGCGGGAGCCCACCCCACGAGCCCCCCACCACCGGGCGCCGCCCGTCCGGTCTTGGCAGGGCACTCCGGGACGGTCGACGCTCTGTGCACAGCCGATCATCTCGGCCCGTCACCACGGAAGTTGGGGAAGAAATGTCGCTCTCGCGCACCCGCATCGCCGCCCTCGCCCTGTTCGTCGCCGCCGGCACCGCGCTGGCCGTCCCGGCGCAGGCGGCCGGCGGGCACCGCACCCTCAGCCACTTCGACGACGGCAGCTTCGAGTCCCCCAAGGCCCCGGCGAACGCCTTCACCGAGCCCGTCGCCGGGCAGAGCATCGGCCCCTGGACGGTCACCGGCGGCAGCGTCGACCTGATCGGCGCCGGCTTCTGGCAGGCCGCCGAGGGCGACCAGTCCGTCGACCTCAACGGCGCCGGCCCCGGCACCATCGCCCAGACCTTCACCACCGTCCCCGGCACCACCTACTCGGTGTCCTACGCCCTGGCCGGCAACCCCGACGGCGGCGCCCCCCTGCGCACCGGCCGGGTGCTCGTCGACGGGCAGGACTTCCAGGACTTCTCCTTCGACGTCACCGGCAAGACCAGGGCCGCGATGGGTTACGTGGGCCACCAGTTCAGCTTCGTCGCGCAGAGCTCCGCCACCACGCTGACCTTCGAGAGCACCGTCCCTGGCGTGTACGGGCCGGTGCTGGACAACGTACAGGTCAAGGAGTGCAAGCCCTGCTGCGGCTGACCCCGGGCATTTGATGCCCCTGCCCGCGATGTCCCGTCCGGGTGAGGTCGTCCGACGACAGCGCGCCGACCAGGTGCGTGACGACTCCATCCGGACGGTCAGCCGGCCTCCGCGACGAGGCGGGCCGCCAACTCCTCGGCCAGGCGCGCGGCGCGGCCGCGTCGGCGGCGGGAGAGGGCCAGGCCCAGGCGGCGGCGAGGACTGGGTTCGGCCAGTGGGAGCGCGACCAGCTCCGGATGCCGGGTCAGGCCGATCTCGGGGATCAGGGCGATGCCGATGCCGGCGCGGACCAGGGACTGCGCGAAGTCGTAGTCCGTCGCGGTGCAGGAGATCCGCAGGTCGACACCGGCCAGGGCGGCGTACCGGGCGAGCTGACCGGCGGACTTGTGACAGCCCAGGATCCAGCGCTGATCGGCGAGTTCGGCCAGGTGCGGCGGCTCGGGCCGGGCCCGGTGACGGGCCGCGACCGGGTGGTGGTGCGGCAGGACGACCCGCAGCGGGTCCTCGCCGATCGGGGTCCAGTCCAGGCCGGAGCGGTCGCCGGGCCGGGCGGGCGGCGGGCCGTCGAAATAGTAGGCGAGGGCGAGGTCGGCCCGCCCCTCGCGGACGGCGGGCAGGCTCTCCTCCGGCTCCGCCTCCAGGATCGTCAGCTCCACCTCCGGGTGGTCGGCGGCGAATCCGGCCAGGGCGGCGGGCAGCAGCCGACGGCCACCGCTGGCGAAGGTGGCGACGGTCAGCGCGGTCCGGTCGGCGGTGAGCCTGCCGATGCGCTGCTGGGTGTCGGCCAGCTCGGCGGCGATCGCGTCGGCGGCCTCCACCAGCAGGCGGCCCGCGTCGGTGAGCGTGACGCCGCGCGTGGAGCGCTCCACCGCGGGGGCGCCGAGGCCGCGTTCCAGTGCGGCGATCTGCTGCGAGACGGCCGAGGGGGTGCAGTGCAGCGCCAGGGCCGCCTGGTTGAAGCTGCCGCGGCGGGCGACCTCCCGCAGCACCGCGAGGCGCTGAACGTCGATCAACAGTTCTCCTAATGGTGCGGTATCCGAATCGACACTACCGCTGTCGACCAGGGCCCGGCAGGCTCATCACCGACATCGGACGACACCGGGATCGGACAGCACCGGGACCAGGGAGGGATCGAGAGCGTGGACATGTGCGTGATCGGCGGGAGCCGCTACTTCGGGAGACGGCTGATCGAGGACCTGCGGGACGCGGGCGCGACGGTGACCGTCGTCAACCGCGGCTCGACGCCCGCACCGCGGGGCGTGACCCACCTGCGCGCCGACCGCGACGACGAGGCCGCACTGCGCGCGGCACTCGGCGACCGGCGCTTCGACGCCGTGGTCGACCAGGTCTGCTACACGCCCGTCCAGGCGGCCCTCGCCGCCCGGGTCTTCGCCGACCGCACCCCGCGCTACGTGCTGACCTCCACGGTCGAGGTCTACGCCCACCTCGGCCGGGCGGGCGGACCGGCCCTCGGGGAGGAGGCCCTCGACCTGTCGGCCGAACCGGTGGACCTCGAACTCCCGTGGGCCGACCCGGCGTTCCAGGCGGGCCACTACGGTCAGGGCAAGCGCCAGGCGGAGGCGCTGCTCACCGGGCAGGCGCCCTTCGACGTCGTCGCCGTGCGCACCGCGCACGTCCTCGGCGGCACCGACTTCACCGGACGGCTGGCGCACTACGTGGAGCGGATCGGGCGCGGCCTGCCGGTGGCCGTCCACCCGGCACCGCAGAGCGCCTCCTTCGTCCACCAGGCGGAGATCGCCCGCTTCCTGGCCTGGGCCGCGACGAGCGAGTTCACCGGCCCGGTCAACGCGGCCTCCCACGGGGCGCTGGACGTACGTGAGCTGTGCGCGGCGATCGGTCGCGAGCTGGGCGCCGAGCCGGTGCTGACGGTCGGGGCCGACGAGCCGCTCTCGCCGTTCTCCTTCGACCGCTGCTACGCGATGGACACCGGCCGGGCGGCCCGCCTCGGCTTCCGCTTCGCCCCGATCACCGACTGGCTGCCCCAGGCCGTCGAGGAGGCCCGCCGATGACCCCGACCCCCGTGCCGACCGACGCCCGCACCATCGGCGGCATCACGGTCAGCGCCGTCGGCCTCGGCGCGATGCCCCTGTCCGTCGAGGGCCGCCCCGACCGGGACCAGGCCGTCGCCACGATCCACGCCGCCCTCGACGCGGGCGTGACGCTGATCGACACCGCCGACAGCTACCACTGGCACGCCGACGAACTCGGCCACAACGAACGGCTGATCGCCCGGGCGCTCGCCGCCCGCGGCAGTGGTACCGACGAGGTGCTGGTGGCCACCAAGGGCGGCCGGGGCCGCCCCGGCGACGGGACCTGGACGGTCAACGGCGATCCGCGCCACCTGCGCCGGGCGGCCGAGGCCTCGGCCGCCCGGCTGGGCGTGGAGGCCATCGGCCTCTACCAGCTCCACAAGCCGGATCCCGCCGTCCCCTTCGCCGACTCCGTCGGCGCCCTGCGGGACCTCGCCGATGCCGGCACCATCCGCATGGTCGGCCTCTCCAACGTGGACCGCGAGCAGATCCGCACCGCCCAGCGGATCCTCGGCCCCTGCCTGGTGTCCGTGCAGAACCGCTTCTCCCCCGCACACCCGGCCACCCGCGACACCCTCGACCTGTGCACCGAACTGGGCCTGGCCTTCCTCCCCTGGAGCCCCCTCGGCGGCATCTCCCTCAGCGCCGTCGACGACCCCGGCACCAGCGCGCCGGCCTCGGACACCCCCTTCCACACCCTCGCCCGGGCCCACGGCGTCAGCCCGCAGCAGATCTGCCTGGCCTGGCACCTGGCCCAGTCCCCCGCCGTCATCCCGATCCCGGGCGCCCGCCGACCGGCCTCCATCCGCGACTCGGCCGCGGCCACCGGGCTCGCGCTCTCGGCGCAGGAGCTGGCGGAACTGACCCCCCGCCCTTGAACCCGCCCTTAAACCCGTCCTAAAACCTGCCTTCGGGGGGCTTTCGGAACCCGGGAAGTGCTTGACGTGCACAGCTGGTCTAGTCCAGTTTGATCCTCAGCACCGCGCTCCTCCCCGCACCGGACCAGCCCCCACGCTGCCGCCCGCCCCGCATCCCCCCTTCGCTGCGCGGGCGGCCCACCGTCCCGAGAGGCACCCCCATGCCCAGCGCGCCCCAGCACGCCCCCACGCACCGCCGTCCGGCCGGCCGGACCAAACTGCCGAGCCTCGCCGCCGCCACCGTGCTCGCGGCGGGCGGCCTGGCCGCCCTCGCCGGGAACGCCGGCGCCACCGACGGCAACCTGCTCGCCAACGCCGGGTTCGAGAGCGGCACGCTCGACCCGTGGAGCTGTTCCGGCGGGACCGGTAGCATCGTCAACTCCGGTGCGCGCAGCGGGACCTACGCGCTCAAGGGGGCGGTCGGCGCGAGCGACACCGCGCAGTGCGGCCAGACCGTGAGCGTCCAGCCCGACACCACGTACAACCTCAGCGCCTGGGTGCAGGGGCGGTACGTCTACCTCGGCGCGACCGGCAGCGGGGTCACCGACCCCGCCACCTGGACCGTCGGCGGCCCCGACTGGCAGCAGCTGTCCACCAGTTTCACCACCGGCCCGAGCACCACCAGCGTCACCGTCTACCTGCACGGCTGGTACGGGCAGGGCGGCTACCTCGCCGACGACCTCACGCTCACCGGCCCCGGCGGCGGCAGTCCCAGCACCCCGCCGAGCACCGGCACTCCCACCGGTACTCCCACCGGCGGTCCGAGCACCCCGCCGCCGAACGTCCCGCTGCCGGTCGCCCCGTACATCGACATGGGCGCCTGGCCCACCCCGTCCATGCCGAACATGGCCGAGGCGGGCGGCGTCAAGGGCTACACCATGGGCTTCGTCACCGGCATCGGCTGCAAGGCCAGCTGGTTCAACGCCTATGACCCGCGCACCGATTGGGCCAAGGACCAGATCGACGCGCTGCGCGCGGCCGGCGGCGACGTCAAGCTCTCCTTCGGCGGCGCCGGCGGCACCGAACTCGCCGCCGCCTGCGGCTCGGTGGACTCGCTGTTCAACGAGTACGACGCGGTGGTCAACGCCTACAACCTGCGCTACGTCGACTACGACATCGAGGGCGCGGCGATCGCCGACACCGCTTCCAACGACCGCCGCTCCGCCGCGCTCGCCAAGCTCCAGCAGGCCCACCCCGGCCTCAAGGTCTCGCTCACCCTGCCGGTCCTGCCCGAGGGCCTGACCAGCGAGGGCGTCGCGATCGTCAAGTCCGCCCGGGACGCCGGGGTCAACCTCGACCTGGTCGACATCATGGCGATGGACTACTACCGGTCCGGCACCGACTACGGCGACGCCGCCGTCCAGGCCGCGCAGTCGCTCTTCGGGCAGCTCAAGGCGCTCTACCCGGCGAAGACCGACGCCCAGCTGTGGGCCATGGTCGGGGTCACCCCGATGATCGGCGAGAACGACGACCACCAGATCTACCACCAGGCCGCCGCCCAGCAGCTGGTGACCTTCGCCGAGCGGAACCACCTCGGCCTGCTGGCCTTCTGGGACGCCACCCGGGACGCCAACGCCTGCACCGGCGGCTCGCTGTCGAAGTGCACCAACATCCCGCAGCAGCCGTACGAGTTCGCGAAGATCTTCAGCCAGTACACGGGCTGAGCCGGTCGTCCGAGGTGCCGGCGGGTCAGGGGGCCGCCGGCACCTCGGCTGCGAGCCCGCGGAAATTGGCATCTCATCGCCCCGGACCGTCCACTACAGTCCCTCCCACCTGTACGGCACGAGGGGGCGGACATGACGGTCCGGGACGACCACGACCAGCTCGACACGATCTTTCCGACCGGCGACGCCGCCTGCGCGGCGGGCCTCACCCCCGAGGAACTCGCCGCGTTCAGCCGCACCCTCGGCCGGCTGCGCGCGCTCCCCTCCCACGACCGCACCCGGCTGCACGCCGAGCGGCAGCTCAGCTCCTTCGTGATGGAGAGCCGCAAGCGCCGCCGCCAGGAGGCCAAGCAGGCCGTCCGGCAGGCCGACGCCGAACTGCTCGCCGCCACCGCCACCGGCGGCCGGCGCCGCCGCGAGGACGCGCCGCTCACCCGGACCACCACCGGACCGGTCGGCGAGCTGCAGCTCCCGCGCCGGTGCTACGTCTGCAAACAGGCCTACCGTCAGGTCGACGGCTTCTACCACATGCTCTGCCCGGACTGCGCGGCCGACAACACCGCCCGCCGGGACCTCGGCACCGACCTGCGCGGACGCCGGGCGCTGCTCACCGGCGGGCGGGTGAAGATCGGCTTCCAGCTCGCGCTGATGTTGCTGCGGGACGGCGCCGAGCTGATCGTCACCAGCCGCTTCCCGCAGGACACCGTCCGCCGCTTCCGCGCCGCCCAGGGCAGCGAGCAGTGGTGGGACCGGCTGACCGTGGTCGGCATCGACCTCCGCGACCCCCGCCAAGTCCTCGGCCTGACCGAGCAGTTGCGGGCCGACGGACGCCCGCTGGACATCCTCGTCAACAACGCCGCGCAGACCCTGCGCCGCCCGCCGGAGTCGTACGCCCTGCTGGCGGCGGGCGAGGTGACGGCGCTGCCCGCGACCGACCACCGGGCCATCACCCATGCCCCCGGCTTCCGGCCGCTCTCCGGAGCCTCCACCCAACTCCCCGCGGGCGCCGGGTCATTGCTGGACTTCACCGACGAGGCCGGACTGCTGCCCGACCTCGCGCCCGCCAACTCCTGGTCCGCCACGCTCGGTTCGCTCGACCCGGCGGAGGTGCTGGAGACCCAGCTGGTCAACGCCCTGGCCCCGGCCCTGCTCTGCGACCGACTGCTGCCGCTGCTGCTCGCCTCCCCGCTCCCCGCCCGCTACATCGTCAACGTCACGGCGGTGGAGGGCCGGTTCGCCGTCCGCAACAAGACCTCGCGCCACCCGCACACCAACATGGCCAAGGCCGCGCTCAACATGCTCACCCGCACCAGCGCGGCCGAACTCGCCACCCAGGGCGTGCACATGTGCGCCGTCGACACCGGCTGGATCACCGACGAGAACCCGGCCCCCAAGAAGACCCGGATCGCCGCCCACGGCTTCCGCACCCCGCTGGACATCGTCGACGGCGCGGCCCGGGTCTACGACCCGATCGTGCGGGGCGAGGCGGGGCACCCGGTGTCGGGGGTGTTCCTGAAGGACTACCGAGTGGCGGAGTGGTGACGGGCGGGGCGTAGCGACGCGGCAGGGGCGACCGGCTCGCCGCAACGGCCCGGCCGGGATCCCTCCCGGGCCGGGCCATTGCGGCGCACTCAGGCACGCTCAGACGCGCTCAGGCATGCTCAGGCACGCTCAGACGCGCTCAGGCACGCTCACACGTGTTCAGCGGCCGGTGGGCAGGTTGGCCCCGCCGGTGCAGTCGAGGACCACGCCGGTGACGAAGGTGTTCGCCGCGAGCATGTGGATCGCCCGGGCGACGTCCTCCGGGCGGCCGACCCGGCCGACCGGGGTGGTGGCGGCCAGACCGTCGAAGAGCGCGGTGCGCTGCTCGACGGGCACGCGGTCCCACCACGGGGTGTCGATGACGCCGGGCGAGACGGCGTTGACCCGCAGCGGGGCGAGTTCGACCGCGAGCGGCGGGACCATCGCCTCCAGGGCTCCGTTGATGGCGGCCAGTCCGGCGGTGCCGGGGATCGCGGCCCGGGCGGAGGCGGCGGTGATCAGGATGACCGAGCCGTCCTCGCGCAGGTGCGGCAGCGCCGACTGCAGGACCCGGACCTGGGGCCAGAACTTGGCGTCGAAGCCGCCGGCGAGGTCGGCCAGGTCGAGCTGGGCGAACGGGCCGCTGCCGGCCGCGCCGCTGACCGCGACCACCAGGTGGTCGACGGTCCCGGTCTCGGCGAAGAAGGCGGCGAGGGCGGCCGGGTCCGTCGCGTCCAGCCGCTTACCACCGGCCTTGCCGCCGATCCGCTCGACGGCGGCGTCCAGCCGCTCACGGTCGCGGCCGGTGATCACGACCTCGGCGCCGTCCGCCGCGAACGCGGTGGCGGCCGCCTCGCCGATGCCCGAGCTGCCGCCCATCACGACGACGCGCTGTCCGGTGAAGAGGTTCGATGCAGTGCTCATGGTCGGGGCCCTTCCGGCTGGTTCGAGAGCTTGTCGATACCGCTAGTTCCGGTAATGATGGTTGTCGAGACTGCTAGTCTTGTCAAGCGGGGGCAAGAAGAAAGGGACGACCACGATGAGCGACACCGAACCCCAGGCCGAGCAGGCCCCCTCCACCCGGCCGCACACCGGCCGCCGCCGCAACGAGGCCGCCCACCGCGCGATCCTGGACGCCGCACTGAAACTGCTCGCCGAGTCCGACGACACGCCCGTCACCATCGACGCCATCGCCCGCGCCGCCGGCGTCGGCAAGCAGACCGTCTACCGCTGGTGGCCCTCCAAGGGCGCCGTGCTGCTCGACGCCCTCACCGACCGCGCCGACCAGGACGTCTCCGGCCCCGACACCGGCGCCCTGCGCACCGACCTGCGCGCCTTCATCGCCGCCACCTTCGACGCCGTCCAGCACGGCACCACCGCCTCCGCGCTGCGCACCCTCACCCGCGAGGCCGCCCGCGACCCGCACCTCGCCGAACTGATGCAGAGCTTCATCGGCACCCGCCGGACCGCCCTGCGCGACCTGCTCTCCCGGGGGCGGGAGCGCGGCGAACTGGCCGGGGACGCCGACCTGGACCTGATCGTGGACCAGGTCTACGGGGTGTTCTGGTACCGCTTCCTCCTCGGCCACGGCCCGCTGGACGGGACCGTCGCCGAGCGGCTGGCCGACTCCCTGGCCAGGGGGAGCGCGGCGGTCTAGGCGAGGGGGCCGCGGCGCCGCACCAGCGGCAGGTACACCTCGTCGACGATCTCCACGAGCACGTCGTCGGGCGCCGTCGGCACCCCGCGCACGACGAACTCGTTGCGCAGCAGCACCATCGCCACCGTCGCCACCCTCGGATGCAGCACCTCGGGGGCCGCCTCACCGCGGGCGACCGCGCGACCAAGGACGGTGAGCCAGGGGGCGGCCGCCGCGTCGCCGGACTGGTCCTGCAGCTGCGCCAGGACCTCCGTCGCGCCGCCCGCCGCAGCCAGCAGCTCGCGCAGGATCGCGCCGAGCGGGGAGCTCCAGTGCCGGTTCGCCTGGCGCAGCAGCTCCAGGACGTCACCGCGCAGTTCACCCGTGTCGGGGAGCGGCGCGGCCTTGGCGAGCTGCTTGTAGCCGGCGATGCCGAGCGCGAGGCGGTTGGGCCAGCGGCGGTAGATGGCGTTCTTGTTGGTGCCGGCGCGGGTGGCGACCTTGTCCATGGTCAACCCGGCGTACCCGGATTCGACGAGCTCCGCGACCGCCGCCCGGAGGATCGCCTCCTCCAGCGCCGCCCCGCGCCGCCGCGTCTGCCCGGCCATGCCCACGCTCCGCACTCGCTGTCGCCCGCACCGTCCCGCCCCATCCTTCTTGCCATCCCGAGGCGACGGCAACTACGGTACTGGCCGTACCGTAAGTTTCCAGTGAGCCACGAAGGCAGGAGACCATGCGCGCCAAGGGAATCAGCTACGACACCGGGTTCGTCAGGGACGGGGCGTACTCCCGCAAGCGGTTCGACCCCGAGGTGGTCGAGCAGGAACTGCGGATCATCCGCGACGAGCTGCACTGCACCGCCGTCCGGATCATGGGCGGGGACCCGGATCGGATCGAGCTCGCGGCCGGGTACGCCGCCGACCTCGGACTGGATATCTGGTACTCCCCGTACCCTCTGGAGCTGACCGGCGACGAGATGCTGCGGCTGTTCGCCGACTGCGCCGAGCGGGCGGAACGGCTGCGGCGGCGCGGGGCCGAGGTGGTGTTCGTGGCCGGCGCCGAACTCAGTCTCATGAACCCGGGCTTCCTGCCCGGGGACGGCACGGACGAGCGGATCGCGCTGCTCGCCCGGCCGGAGGCGGTGCGCGAGCACCTCGGCGCGGTCAGCGGCAGGGTCAACGAGTTCCTCGGCAAGGCGGTGGCCTCCGTCCGCGAGCACTTCGCCGGGCCGGTCACCTACGCCGCCGTCCCGCTGGAGCGGGTCGACTGGGCGCCCTTCGACGTCATTTCCCTCGACCTCTACCGCTCCGCCGAGACCGCCGACCGCTTCGCCGACGGCGTCCGCGACCTGACGGCGCAGGGCAAGCCGGTCGCCATCACCGAGTTCGGCTCGGCCACCTACCGGGGCGCGGGCGACCGGGGCGCCCTCGGCCTGGACGTCGTCGAGTACGACGCCGACGGCCCGGTGCGCCTGAAGGCCGCCTACGAGCGCGACGAGCCCGGCCAGGCCGCCTACCTGCACGAGCTGCTGGAGGCCTTCGAGGCCGGCGGGGTCGACGCCGCCTTCGTGTTCACCTTCGCTCTGTACGACTTCACCCACCGCCCGGACGGCGACCCGATCGAGGACCTCGACCTCGCCAGCTACGGCGTCGTCAAGGTCTACGAGGACCGCTCCGGCAGCGCTCACCCCGGCCTGCCCTGGGAGCCGAAGGCCGCCTTCGCGTCGGTCGGCGAGTACTACCGGACGCACTGACCCGCAGCAGCGCAGGAAGTCTGCGGATCCGACTTCCTGCGCGTGACGTGTGGGCGGACGGGGACGGATTGCGAGCGAGCCGGCGCCCGCCGGTCAGGCGACCGCAGGACGACGGCGGCGGTAGTAGGCCCAGGCGAGGACGAGGGTGATGGGGCCCCAGAACGTCGCCGTCGAGGTGCAGATGCGGCCCAGTGCCATCCACCAGCCGTTGCTGTAGCCGACCTCCTTGAACACGCCGAGCCAGGCGAGGGGCATGCCGTCGAAGAGCGCGACCAGGGTCAGCCCGCCCAACACCGCCGGAACGACCGCCGCGAGCGGCGGCACCCGGCGGCCCCGCAGGAACGGCACCCAGCGCGGGTACACCTCGCCCCAGCCGCTGACCAGTCCCAGGGTGAGGATCGTCAGCGCCTCGGTGATCACACTCAGGCCGAACACGTACGGGGCTGCCCACCAGACGTACGGCCCGGCGTTCGGGTCGACGGTGCCCATCCGGAAGTCGAACGCGAACGGCAGCCGCCACAGGCAGTGCGGCAGCACGATGAACGGGAGGGCCTTGGCGAGACGCAGGGCCCAACGGGGGACGGGGCGCTCGGTGTCACCCACCGGGATGTTCTTCAGCATGTGTCCACCGTCGCGGACACCACCCCGGCCCCACCTCCACCGCAGGGCCCGACCCCCTCCCCCGCGCGAGCCAGCTGTCGGTCGTCACACGGGTGGAGACGCGCGGGAAGTCGGCGGGACCGACTTCCCGCGCAGGAGGCGGCGGGCCCGCCCCGCTCCGGCGGGCCCGCAGAGCTGTCGCCCCGTCAGGACTTGGCACCCAGGCCGAAGGCGGTGACCAGGAGCCCGAGGGCGTACGGGGTTTCGGCGCCGTTCAGGGCGGTCGGGTCGACCGAGTACACGACCTTGCGGGCGAGATCGCGGGTGGCGAAGACGCCGCTGGTGTAGCCGGGGCGGGATCCGGTCTTGCCCCAGGCCACGACGCCGTTGGCCTCAAGGCGCTCAAGCCCCATGCTCATGCACGCCTTGCCGCCCGGGCAGTGGCTGCTGTGATCGGCGACGGGCACGTCGGGAACGGTGAACAGCTTCTCCTGCTCGGCCGACGGGAGGAGGCGCCCCCGGAACAGGGCGGTCATGAAGCGGTCCAGGTCGGGGGCGGTGGAGATCATGCCGCCCTCGGCCCAGGGCCACGGGCTCTGCTCGGTCACGTCCACGCGGTGCGAGCCGCCGTCCGCGTCGGGGACGGTCAGGTACGGGTGGGTGGCGGGGTGCCGCAGCTCCGGGTCGTCGGCGTCCGGGAGGGAGGTGTCGTGCAGGCCGAGTGGGCGGATGATCCGCTCGCGCAGCTCGTCGGCGTAGCTGTTACCGGTGACCTTCTCGACGATCAGCCCGGCGACGAAGGTGTTCATGCCGTTGTACTGCTGGGCGGTGCCGGACTGGAAGCCCAACGGCTGGCCGGCCATCGTGGCGAGGACCTGCTCGGGGGTGAACGAGTCGAAGCGGTGCTCGGCGAACCAGGTGGTGGTGCCGTCGCCCCAGGGCACGTTGGAGCCGCCGGGCAGTCCACTGGTGTGGTTGAGCAGCTGGCCGACCTTGACCGACGCGTAGGGGAAGTCCGGGAGGTACTGCTGGACGCTGCCGTCCAGGTCGATCCGGCCCTCGGCGGCGAGCTGGAGGACGACGGTGGCGGTGAAGACCTTCGAGATCGAGCCGACCCGGAACCTGCCGTGCGGGTCGATGTCCATGCCGTCCTCCCCCGAGGTGCCCTCGAACCGCCCACCGGAGCCGGTGACGCGCACGAAGGCGGCCGAGACGTCGGCGGCGGGCCGCTTGGCGAGAGCGGCCCGGATGGCCGCCTGGTCCAGCGGCGGCAGCGCGGACGCACTCGCGGACGCACCGGCGGACGGGGCGGCGGGCGTCGCGGCGAGGGCGGGCGCGCCCGCCCCGACCGTCAGCGCGGCCGCCAGAGCGCCGGCGGCGGCGACAACGGCCCAACGGGTGCGGTTCGTGTAGGCGTTCACGTGAGGTCCGTCTCCAGACTGATCGTCATCCGGACCGGTGGTCGTTTCCCGGCCCGCACGATGAGTCTCCCGAACCCGGACGCCAAGATCATCAGGGTTGGGCCCCCGATGAACCCTGATCTTCTGTCAGGGACGACCCCGAACCCCTCGGCTCAAGAGGACGGGTCACGCCGTGGGCGGAATCGACCTCACGCATGGCTCGCCCGCCGCGTTATGAGACTGGGGCAGACGCGCCCGGTGCGCGGGAGCGACCAGAGCCCTTGTCACCGGGTATGGACGGGGGCACCGCGAGGAGTGGGAAGTCGGTGGGGCCGACTTCCCACTCCTTTCTGGCGCGCCCGGACGGAGGAGGGAGTCCGGATCAGCCCGGGGGTTCCGGGTGGGCGGCGGGGCACCCCGAGGGGTTCGCCGTGCTGATCACCACCCGAGGCTCGCCGCCGCTCCGACGTTCTCCGGCTTCACGCCGGATGGCTACCGCTCCGACTCCAGCATGTTCTTGAACTGCTCCAGGTCGCCCCGGACGGTGTTCTCGATCCGGTGGACCTGGGCCATGCCCCGCGGTCCGCCGAAGGTGTCGTGGATGGCCTCCGGCTCGTACTCCACCTGCACCTGCAGCTGGCTGTGGTCTCGGTCCAGCGCCCGCACCGAGAGTGTGCCCTTCAGCTCCGGACTGCCCTGCGTCTCCCAGGCGAGGACCTGCTCGTTGCCTCGGTCGGTGAGAACGGCGTCGAACTCCCGCTGCACGTCGCCAGCCCGCACGTCCAGATGGGCGCGGTCGCTGCTGGGCGCATAAGCACGTTGGATGCCGTCGATGAACGTCGGATAGGCCTCGACGTCGTGCAGCCGACCCCAGACCTCATGCGCGGGGGCGTCTATGGTGATCTGTTCCTCAAGCCTGCTCATCGCGAACCTCACCTCCTGACCCGGCACACCGGGCCCTTGGGTTCTTCCAGCCTGCGCCGTCGACACCTGCCCGGCAACCAGGGCCGGGAAGCGGCTCCACGCCCGTCCGCGTTGCGCCCCGGAGGGCGGGCGAGGGGTCAGCCCGGGTTCCGGGCAGCAGGACACCGGCGGTCGCGCTCCGGCTGGGTTCCGCTACTGTCGGCGACCATGTGGTGGTCGGCGATGACGCGCTCGGGGGCACCGCCTTCGAAGCGCGCCAGAATGCACACATAGGACCGATCCGCGTGCCGCGGGTTCGGCTGTTCGAGCCGGGTCGTGACCGTGAAGCCGGCCTGCTCCAGCAGCCCGGCGAGGCGGTCTGCCGGAACCAGGTGCGCGGCGTACGACACCGGGTGGCCGTACGCCTCCGCCGGGCACAGCCGGGCGTCACCGGCGTGGCCACCCAGCAGCAGGTGACCGCCGGGGGCGAGGACGCGGGCGAACTCGGCGAACAGCTGCGGCAGTCGCTCCGGCGGGGTGTGGTGGACGGAGTACCAGGCGAGGACGCCGCCGAGGGCGCCGTCGGCAACGTCGAGGGCGGCCATCGAGCCGCGCAGGAAGCGCAGTTGGGGGTAGGCCCGACGGGCGAGGGCGACCATCTCACCCGACACGTCGACGCCGAAGGCCGACAGGCCGAGACCGTCCAGATACGCCGTCACCCGCCCCGGCCCGCACCCGAGATCGGCGACCTGGCCGCCGCCCGACTCCCGGACCAGCTCGGCGAAGGCGGCGAGCATCGCCCTTGAGACCGGATCCATGCCCTCCGGCGGGACGACGAGGCGGAGGTAGTCGGCGGCGAGGGTGTCGTACGACTCCCGGACGGCGGCGAGGTGGGCGGGTTCGGTCACCGCGCCACCCTAGCGTCCGGCCTCAACCACCTTGGCCGCCTTGGCGGCACGCTCGGCGAACACCTTCTCGCGGCGGTCCGCGGTCTGCTTCATCATCCGCTTCCGGTCGCGGGCGGAGAGCCGGTCGATGTACAGGTGACCGTTCAGGTGGTCGGTCTCGTGCTGGAGGCAGCGGGCGAAGTAGCCGGTGCCCTCGATCGTGACCGGGGTGCCGTGCTGGTCGACGCCGCGCACCACCGCGTGGGCCGGGCGGGCGAGTCGGGTGTTGGCGCCGGGTACGGAGAGGCAGCCCTCGGTGTCCTCGATCAGGCGACGGCCGGGCTCCTGCTCGTCGACGACCGGGTTGAGCACGTGGCCGACGTGCCTGACGCCCTCCTCGTCGGTGCAGTCGTAGACGAACAGGCGCAGGTCCACGTCCACCTGGTTGGCGGCGAGGCCGCAGCCGTCGGCGACGTACATCGTGGTGAACATGGACTCGATGAGCCGGGCCAGGCGCTCGCTGCCGAAGTCCTCCTCCGTCGCCGTGCGGCAGGTGCGCCGGAGGATCTCCTCCCCCACCTCGGTGATCCGCAGGACGGTCGGGCGTTCGCGCAGCTCGGACACGGGTGCTCCCTCGATGGATTTGCTGTCGGCTTTGCAAAGTAGCAGACTTTGCAAAGTGACCGAAGACTTCGTCAGAACCGGCTCGCTCCCCGAGCACGCCGTCCGCACCGCGCTGCTGGGGCTGCTCGCCGAACGCGGCACCGTCACCTCCACGGAAGCGGCCGCCCGGCTCGGGTACAGCTCGGGCCTGTGCTCGTTCCACCTGCGGCAGCTGGCCCGGTACGGGCTGATCGAGGAGGCGCCGGCCGTCGACGGACGGGCCCGGCCGTGGCGGCTGCCGCAGGACCAACCCGCGCCCGACGACGCCGAGTTCGGCGAACTGGCCCGAGGCCTGGAGGACGAGAGCTACCAGCGCTGGCTGGCCCGGCGCGCCGAGGCCCCGGCCGACTGGCGGCAGGACGAGGCCTTCAGCGCCGTCGTCTACCTGACCCCCGAGGAACTGACCGCCGTCGGCGAAGCCGTCCGGCAGGTGCTCGCCCGCTACCGCGGCCGCGACGACGACCCGGCCACCCGTCCCGCCGGGGCCCGTCCGGTCGCCGCCGTGACGCGCCTGTTCCCGCTGCTCGACCAGTAGTCGGGCCGCCTCGTCAGGCCGCCCGCGAGCGCGCCCGGGACCTGGTCACCGCCCGCAGCACCGGCCCGACCACCAGCCCCAGCGCCGCCCCCAGCACGACGCCCTGCACGCCGTCCCAGACGTCCTGCACATCGCACGCCCGCCCGATCGCCGGCACCGCGTACTGCAGCACCGACACCCCGAACGGCAGCGCGGCGGCGCCCAGCAGCGCCACCGCCGCCCGCCGCCGCGTCCCGGCCAGGGCGGCGGCGAAGCCCACCGGGACGTAGGTCGCCAGCTTGAGCTCGATGTGCCGCACGTGCAGCAGTTCGTGCGGCGAGCGCGGTCGCCCGCCCCGCACCGTGCAGTGCCGCACGACGTCCTCCGACAGCTGGAACGCGTCCGGCAGCAGTGTCGCCACGACGACCCCGCCGAGCCCGAGCAGCAGCAGGAAGCCCACCACCCAATGGGCCCGCAGCAGCCGCCCCACCGGCCGGTTCAGCAGAGCCGCCGGCACCAGCGAGAGCAGCAGCCCGGGCCAGAAATTCGGCATCCCGCCGAGCACCGCACTGATCACGCCACAACGGACGCCCCGAACGCCCGCTCGGTTCTGCGCCGGGGCCGACCGCATCACGACGGATCCGGGACGGGACTCGCCGGGCTCCGGGCGGCCGCGGTCCGTCGAGCCGTCCGGTTGTGGATCTCCGTGTCCTGGCGCCTCCTGCCGCGTTGAGCAGATCGGCACTATCGACGGGATGAGGAGAATGCCTTGACCGCACGTCCGATCCGCAGGATCGTCCTCGCCGCAGCCGCGGCGACCATGGCCGTGATGACGGCAGCACAGCCCGTGTGGGCCGACGGACAGTCCCCGCGGACCATGTCGGACCAGACGACTTCCGACTTCCAGAACGAATGCCTCACCGCGATCAACGCCTACCGGGCCAAGCACCAGGCATCGCCGCTCACCATCGACCAGAAGGCCGTGGACCACGCCAAGACCCGGGCGCTGCGGAGTTCGCAGCCCGGCAACTTCAACCACGACGGCCTGGCCCCGGGGTACGGCGAGAACCTCTACTGGGGTTCGCGCGGCACCCCTGACCCGAACACGCCGTACACGCCGAGCACCTGCAAGGCGGCCGTGGAGAGCTGGTACGGCCAAGCCGGGCACTACGACTTCAACAACCCCGGACCCGACCAGGCCTACGAGACGGGCAGCTTCACCCAGCTCGTGTGGAAGGCCACGACCGCCGTCGGCTGCGCGAGGGTGGGCGGGGCGCGCGAAGGCGGCCCCGCCGGCGATGGCTTCTACTGGCACGACACGTTCATCGCCTGCGACTTCACCCCGCCCGGCAACTTCTACGTGCAGGGCGAGGCCGCGAGCGCCTACACCAAGAACGTCCTGCCGGCCAGGTCGTAGCGACTGATCGGACGCCGCTGGGCATCCGCCACCGTGGGCAGCGCCCTGCCCACGGTGGCGTGGCGATCGCCTCAGCGACCGGGGTCAGCCACCGCCTCCGGCTGTCGCCGCCGGCGACGCCCAGGCGCCTCCCGGTCGCCTGGGCGGTCAGAGTGTGGACGCCGTCGCCGAGCGGGTCGAGCCGCTCCAGCAGCTGGGCGGGGGTGGGCCGGTCCTGCGGGCGGCGGGCCAGGCAGGCGGCGACGACCGGGCGCAGCGCCTCGGGCACGCGCGTGAGGTCCGGCTCGGTGTACATGATCCGGTAGAGCAGTTCCTGCGGGTTGCCGCCACCCCCGTACGGGTCGCTCCCGGCGGCGTGGCAGAGCACCCGCCCGAGGCTGAACAGGTCACAGGCCGGGCCGACCGGCTCGCCCGCGATCGATCCGCACTCTTTGAATCAACACCGCCTGACGCAACGTCAGTTGCGGCGTCGTGCAGACCGAATCATGTCAGCAGCGGGCGCGGCGGAAAAGATCGCGCCGGTAAAGCCTGACCCCCGGGACCGGGAGCGGCCTCAGTGCGGGATCGAGGCGATCAGCTCCTGCGCCCCCTGCCGCTTGAGCGCCAGCGCCACCGAGGTGCCGAGGTCCTCCGGGCTGAGCGCGCCAGCCCACTCGTGGGCGTCCAGCACCCGCTTGCCGTCCGGGGTGAAGACCCGGCCGCGCAGCGAGAGGCGGCCGTCCTCCTCGGCCTTGGCGTAGCCGGAGATCGGGCTGTTGCAGTGACCCTGCAGCACGTGCAGGAACATCCGCTCGGCCGCCGCCTCGCGCCAGGTGCCGGGGTGGCCCAGGCCGGTGACGGCCTCGATGGTCGCGGCGTCGTCCTCGCGGCACTGCAGGACGAGGATGCCGGCGCCGATCGGCGGGCACATCTCCTCGACGCCGAGGACCTCGGTGATCCGGGCCTGCTCGCCGATCCGCTCCAGGCCGGAGACGGCGAGCAGCAGCGCGTCCACGTCCCCCGCCGCCAGCTTGGCGAGCCGGCTGTTGGCGTTGCCGCGGATCGGGACGCACTCCAGGTGCGGGTGGGAGGCGGCGAGTTGGGCGACCCGGCGGACGGAGGAGGTGCCGAGCCGGGTGCCGGGCGGGAGTTCGGCCAGGGTCAGGCCGCCGGGGTGGACCAGGGCGTCGCGGATGTCGTCGCGGCGCAGGTAGGCGGCGAAGACGGTGCCGGCGGGCAGCGGGCGGTCGGCGGGTACGTCCTTGAGGCAGTGCACGGCGACGTCGGCCTCCCCGGCGAGCAGCGCGGCGTCGACCTCCTTGGTGAACGCGCCCTTGCCGCCCAGCTTGGCGAGGTCGCCGGTCCAGCGGTCGCCCGAGGTGGTGACCGGCACCACCTCGGTGCGCAGCCCCGGGTGCAGGGTGGCGAGTTCGGTGCGGACCCGCTCGACCTGGGCGAGCGCCATGGGTGAGGAGCGGGAGACGATGCGGATCAGCTCAGCGGTGGCCATGGCGCGATGATAGGCGCTCCGGCGTCACGCTTGATGGCACGTCAGATGATCGGCATACCGCCGGGAGATCGTCGTCCGCCGGTCACCAGTTCGTCCAAACCGCACAGTTGGTCGCCTGACAGGATACGGTCCGCGACCCGACCCAGGACCGCCGGGTCGACGCCGGGCAGCGGCAGGCTCTGCCCCAGCCGGAACAGCACGACGCCGCCGAGCGTGGTGGCCGCCCGACGGCCCGGGCCCGAGGAGTTGACGGACACCCGCCTCGCCGCGTCCCCCGGCGTCAACGGGAGTTGGGACGCGACGGGCGGCCGGGCGGTTCCCCGCCCGGCCGTCCCCCTCCTGCCGGACGTCACTCGTTGTGCAGCACCTCCGCGATCGGCAGCCGGGCCGCCGAGCGGGCCGGGACGAGCGCGCCGAGGACGGCGATCGCCACGCCCGCGAGGGCGAGGCCGGCCAGCAGCGGGGCACCCCAGACGTCGATCATCTTGTCCGAGAAGTGGATGATCGCGACGTTCTCGACGATCAACCGGTGCACCAGGATCCCGAGCGGGATGCCGATGATCCCGCTGGCCACGCCCTGCCAGGCCACCGAGGTGACCGTCATCGCGACGACCTGCCGGGGCGTCATCCCGATCGACTTGAGCATGCCGAGGTCGCGGCGGCGCTCCCGGATGGTGAGCAGCAGGGTGTTGAAGACACCGAGCGCGGCGACCACGGACAGCAGGACGGTGAAGGTCGTGCTGAAGGTCTGGATCGCGACGATCGACCCTTCCGTGCCCGGCGTGACCACCGAGGCCGACAGGCTCGGGTCGGCGGCCGTGACGGCCTTCTGGTAGGCCGCGGCATCGGTGCCGGCGGCGAGCCGCACGTCGTACTCGACCACATGCGGGTCGGGGGTGAGCAAAGCCCTGGTGGCGTCGTTGGAGGTGATCGCATTGGCGTTGCCTGCGGCCTCCTCGCCGACGAGGGTGACGGCGGTCTGCCGCCCGTCCAGGAGCAGGGTGACCCGGTCGCCGAGCTTGAGCCCGTGCTGGTCGAGGAAGGCCGGCCCGGCCTCGATCTCGCCCAGCCCGGTCGCCGGGCGGCCCTCGACCACGTTGAGCCGCCGGTGGTCGACCATGGCGTCGCCACCGTAGAAGTTGGCGAAGACGAGCTGGGGTTGGCCCACGATGCCGACCCGGACCAGCCCGCGGACGGAGACCTGGTCGGCGCCGGGGGTGGCCCGCAGCGTCGCCGTGGTCTGCTCCGGGGTCAGCCGGGGCGCGACCTTGTTCTCGGAGAAGGCACTGGTCTGCACGTCGATGTGGGTGTTGCGGTCGGGCGCGGCCATGGACTTGGCCAGGGTGCCGCTCACCCCGGTGGTCACGGTCACGGTGACCACGCCGAGCACGATCGCCGCCATGGTCAGCGCGGTGCGGGCCGGGCGGGCGAAGGGCTGGCCGAGGCCGAGGCTGACGGCGCGCGGCAGCCGGGTGCCGCTGAGCCAGCGCTGGACCTTCAACCCACGCCCGGTGCGCGGCGCGCTTCCGGCCGAGATGGCCTGGGCGGCGGAGAGCCGGCGGGCGCGCGAGGCGGGGACGAGGGCGGCGAGGGCGACCAGCAGCGGGACGCTGATCAGGGTGGCGGCGGGCAGCCAGCCGGCCGGCTCGATCACGGCGGTGCCGGTCGAGATCCCGGAGAAGGCGGCCAGGAGGATCGGGTACGAGGCCGCCCAGCCGGCCGCCGTCCCGAGGACGGTGCCGACGACCGCAGGAACCGAGACCATGGTCAGGTAGACGATGACCACCTGGCGCGGGGTGAAGCCGATCGACTTCAGGACGCCGATGTGCCGGTAACCGGAGACCACCGCACCGCTCACCACGTTGCCGACGATCAGCGCGGCGACCACCAGGCCGAGCACGCCGAAGACCGTCATCAGCGGCAGGTAGGCGTCGGCGCCCGCCGAGAAGGCCTGCTTGAGCACCAGGTACGACTGCGCGCTGGCAACGGCGTCCTTGGGCAGGCCCTCGGTGGTGTTGCCGAGCGAGGCAGTGAGCTGCTGCTCGGTGCCCGCGTCGGTGAAGCGGTAGAGCATCTGCCGGGCGGTGGGGTGCAGGGCGGCCGCCTGCTCGGGGGTGACCCAACCGCCGGAGGACTGGCTCATGTCGGTCGCGAAGCCGACGATGGTGAGCTTCAGCCCCGTGCTGGTGGTGAGCTGATAGCCGAGGTTCCACGCCCCGCTGCCCCCGCCCGGGTTGTTGATGACCACCTCGCCGGGCGCGGTGGCCCAACGACCCGCCAGCAGATCCACCCGGTCCACCGGCGCGGCCGCCGGGTCGGCCCGGCCGACCAGGGTCAGCGGTCCGGGCGGACGGCCGACCCAGTCGGTGGGGATGGTCACCACGGCCTCGTCGAAGGGCCCGGCGGCCGCCTCGACGCCCGGCCGGTGGGCGGTGGCGGCCAGCTGCTCCGCCGAGGCCTTGGCCGGGTCGAACAGGGCGGTGACGTGCGCACCGTGCTCGGCCTCGAAGGCGGCGTCGAAGGGAGCCCGGGCGGCACTGATCACCGCCAGGGCGAGCAGCACGGTCGCGGTGGAGCAGAACACCACCAGCCCGATCACGATGGTCTGCACCCGGCGGCGCTTCACCGCCGCCCGGGAGGCGCGCCACACAGCACCACTCACGACTGGGCCTCCAGCATCCGCTCGCGCGCCACCTTGCCGTCCGCGACCTCGACCAGCCGACTGGCGCAGCGGGTGGCCAGGTTGGGGTCGTGGGTGACGATCAGCAGGGTCTGCCCGATCTGGTTGAGGTCGATCAGGAGGTCCATCACCTGCTCGCCCGAGCGGCTGTCCAGCGCGCCGGTCGGCTCGTCGGCGAGCAGCAGCGCCGGACGGTTCATCAGGGCGCGGGCCACCGCGACGCGCTGGCGCTCGCCGCCGCTGAGCGAGGCCGGGTAGACGTCCTTGCGGTGGGCGACGCCGAGCTCGTCCAGCAACTCAAGTGCTCGGCGCCGCGCCTGTTTGGCCGTGGTGCCGGTCAGCTGGGCGGCCAGCGCGACGTTGTCGAGGGCCGGGAGGTCGTCGATCAGGTTGAAGAACTGGAAGATCATGCCGATGTGGCGGCGGCGGAACAGGGCCAGCCCGTTCTCGTTCAGCTGCCCGAGGTCCTGCCCCTGCACCCGGACGGTGCCGGAGCTGGGCCGGTCCAACCCGGCCACCATGTTGAGCAGGGTGGACTTGCCGCACCCCGAGGGGCCCATCACGGCGACCGCCTCGCCCGCCCGGATCCGCAGGTCGACGCCGTCGAGCGCCTTGGCGTCGCCGAACTCCTTGTGCACCCCGGACAGCTCGACGACGACCTGCGCGTCGTCCGGCCGGATGGTCCCGTCGTGGTCGTTGCTCATGGTCGACGACGGTAGGCGCGGCGGCCCCGGCCGGGCGTCCCACCCCAGGTGTAACCGCAGGTCGCCGTAGTACCGGGGATGTACGGGGGCAGCACCCCCGGATGATGTCGATCAAGCACTGACCTGGAAAGCTGGCCCTCGTGTGGGGAACGGGGACGGAATGGGCCGCGATCGCGGTGGCGGGCACGGCGTGCGCGGGCGCCGGGTGGCTGGGCGTCGCGCTGATGCGGGCGCGGCGGCTGTACCGGGCGGCGATCGGCGAGCGCGGCTGGCTGCTGGAGCGGGAGCGGGAGAGCGCCGCCAGCGCCGCCGTGGACGCCGAACGGGCGCGGATCGCCGCCGAGTTGCACGACATCGTCAGCCACAATGTGAGCCTGATGGTGGTGCAGGCCGGGGCCGCGCGCGAGGTGCTGGCCACCATGCCGGAAGAGGCCGCGGCCGCGATGGGCGCGGTCGAGGCGGCGGGCAGGGACGCGATGACCGAGCTGCGGCATCTGCTGGGCCTGCTCGCCCCGGCCGCGGACGGCACCGAGGAGCCGGAGCAGGAGGGCTTCTCACCGCAGCCGAGCCTGACCAGGCTGAGCCCGCTGATCGACCGGTTCGCCTTCGCCGGGCTGCCGGTCGAGGTCCGGATCTCCGGCGAGCCGAGGCCGCTGCCCGGTGGCATCGACGTGACGGCGTACCGGATCATCCAGGAGGCGCTGACCAACGCGCTCAAGCACGGGGACGGGGTGACGGCTGAGGTGACGGTGCGGTACGCGGACCACTACCTGCGGGTGGAGGTGCTGAACAGCGGGCCGAGCGTGCTCTCCGGCGCGCCCGCCGCGCCCGTGCGCAAGGACCGGCCGGAGCCGGACGGCGCCGGGCGCGGGCTGATCGGCCTGCGCGAGCGGGTCGCGGTGTACGGAGGGGACCTGGACGCCCGGCGCCGGATCGGCGGCGGCTACCGGGTGCGCGCCCGCATCCCGCTGGACCGACCGTGACGGGGGCGACCGTGGAGCCGACCGAGCAGCGCCGCCCCCGGGTGGTGATCGCCGACGACCAGGAGCTGGTCCGCACCGGCTTCCGGATGATCCTCACCGCACGCGGCATCGACGTGGTCGCCGAGGCCTCCGACGGCGCCGAGGCGGTGGCCGCGGCCGTGCTGCACCGGCCCGACGTGGCCCTGCTGGACATCCGGATGCCGGTCATGGACGGCCTGGAGGCCGCCCGCCGCATCCTGGCCCAGGCCCCCGACTGTCGGGTGATCATGCTGACCACCTTCGACCTCGACCACTACGTCTACGCCGCGCTGTCCGCGGGGGCCAGCGGCTTCCTGCTCAAGGACGTCACCTCGGCCCATCTCGCCTCCGCCGTACGACTGGTGGACACCGGCGACGCCCTGCTCGCCCCCTCGATCACCCGTCGGCTGGTCGAGCGCTTCGCGGCCGGCTCCCCGCACCCCGCCGCCCGCGGCTCGGACGCGCCCCGGCTGCACCGCGACCTCGCACCGCTCACCCCGCGCGAGGTGGAGGTACTCGGGCTGCTCGGACGCGGCCTGTCCAACACCGAGTTGGCGACCGAACTGACCCTGAGCGAGTCCACGGTGAAGACGCATGTCGCCCGGATCTTCGCCAAGTTGAATCTGCGCGACCGGGCCCAGGCGGTGGTGCTCGCCTATGAGACCGGACTGGTCTCGCCGGGCGACACCGACTGACCGTCAATTTCCTTATCAGCGAAGACAATTCTCATGACCATCATCTATCTCACTCGATAGTGGGAAGAGTTCGACGGATTCACATTTTTGCCAGTCCATGCGGGAACATCTGCATGTCCCTGCCCGAACCATGACGAACCGTTCGGGTCGGCATCACCCGGCATGACGAAGACAATTGGACAGGCCCGTGACCACCACCGCCCCCGTGTGGGACTGCCCCTTCCACCACACCGACGGCCTGGCGTTCGACCCCCTCCTCAAGCGGCTGCTCACCGAGGCCCCGATCGCGAGGATCCGACTGCCGCACGGCGAGGGCGCGGCCTGGCTGGCCACCCGCTACGAGGACGTCAAGGTGGTCACCGCCGACCGCCGGTTCAGCCGCGCCGCCGGCATCGGGCGCGACCTGCCGCGGATGACGCCCGCCGCGATCGCCCAGGCCGAGGCGATCAACCTGATGGACCCGCCCGGCCACAACCGGCTGCGCCGCCTGGTCGCCCAGGGCTTCACCAACCGCCGGGTCGAGCGGATGCGCGCCAGGACACAGGCCATCGTCAACGGCTACCTGGACGAGATGGAGGAACACGGCGCCCCGGCCGACCTCGCCCACTTCCTCTCCAGCCGGCTCCCGCTCCACACCATCTGCGAGCTCCTGGAGATCCCCGAGGAGGACCGCGCCCAGCTGCGAACGTGGGCGGTCGCGATGATGCGGATGGGCCCGGGCAGCCGGGAGGGCCAGGAGGAGGCCAAGGCGGGCCTGCGCGCCTACTTCACCGAACTCACCGCCGCCCGCCGCGCCGCCCCCGGCGAGGACCTGATCAGCGCGCTCGCCACCGCCCGCGACGGCGACGAGCTGCTGGACGACCAGGAGTTGGCCGTCATGGCCATGGTCCTGCTGGTCACCGGCCACGACACCAGCACCTACCAGCTCAGCAACATCACCTACACCCTGCTCACCCACCCCGAGCAGCTCGCCAAGCTCCGCGCCCAGCCGGAGCTGCTGCCGCAGGCGCTGGAGGAGCTGCTGCGCTTCATCCCGTTCCGCCAGGGCGTGGGCATCGCCCGGGTCGCCGTCGAGGACGTGGAGTTGGGCGGGTTGCTGATCCGGGCCGGCGAGGCCGTGCACGTCTCCTACCTGACCGCCAACCGGGACCCTGCGGTGTACGAGCGCCCCGACGAGCTGGACCTCGACCGCGGCGCGCCCACCCACATGGCCTTCGGCTACGGCCAGCACCACTGCCTCGGCTCGCATCTGGCCCGGATGGAGCTGCAGGTCGCCATCGGCACCCTGCTGCGGCGCTTCCCCCGGCTGCGGCTGGCCGTCGACCCGTCCGAACTCGATTGGGACTCCGGCTCGATCTGGCGCTTCCCGCGCGCGCTGCCGCTCGCCTGGTAGCCCCTCCCCACTTCGGCCGCGCGCCGCCTCGCAGCAGCGCGCGGCGCCCCCGTCCGACACATCCGTATTCCGCCCGCCGAGCGCGCCGCGTGCCCCCACCGGCCCGCCCGGGCCGGCCCCCATGGGGAGACCCACACCATGGCAACACTCTGCCGCCCCGCCATCGCCGTGCCCGAACACGTCATCACCCTCGGCGAGACCCTCGACCTGGCCCGCACCCTGCACGCCGGCCACCCCCGACTCGGCCTGGCCCTGCGGCTGATCGAGAACACCGGGGTGCGGACCCGGCACCTGGTCCAGCCGATCGAGCAGACCCTCACCCACCCGGGCTTCACCGCCCGCAACCAGGTGTACGAGCGGGAGGCCAAGGCCCGCGTCCCCGAGGTGGTCGAACGCGCCCTCAGACACGCCGAACTGGCGGCCCGGGACATCGACCTGATCCTCTACGTGTCCTGCACCGGCTTCATGATGCCGTCGATGACCGCCTGGCTGATCAACACCATGGGCTTCCGCTCCGACACCCGCCAGGTGCCGATCGCCCAACTCGGCTGCGCGGCCGGCGGCGCCGCCGTCAACCGGGCACACGACTTCTGCCGCGCCTACCCCGGCACCAATGTGCTGATCGTCGCCTGCGAGTTCTGCTCGCTCTGCTACCAGCCGACCGACCTCGGTGTCGGCTCCCTGCTCTCCAACGGCCTGTTCGGGGACGCGATCGCCGCCGTGGTGATGCGCGGGCACGGCGGCACCGGGGTGGAGATCGAGCGCAACGGCTCGCACCTCGTCCCGGAGACCGAGAACTGGATCTCGTACGGGGTCAGGGACACCGGCTTCCACTTCCAGCTGGACAAGCGGGTGCCCGGGACCATGGAGATGCTCGCGCCCGCGCTGCGCGGCCTGGCCGGGCAGCACGGCTGGGACGTCTCAGGGCTGGGCTTCTACATCGTCCACGCGGGCGGCCCGCGCATCCTGGACGACCTGTGCCACTTCCTCAACCTGGAGCCTGCGGCCTTCCGTTACAGCCGGGCCACGCTGACCGAGCGCGGCAACATCGCCAGTGCCGTCGTCTTCGACGCCCTGGCCCGGCTGTTCGCCGACGGCGGCGTGCCCGCGGGCACCCCGGGGCTGATCGCCGGCTTCGGACCGGGCATCACGGCCGAGATCTCACTGGGCAGTTGGGTCGGCGCCCCGGCCGAGCCGGAGCGCCGCCGGCCACGCGCCGTTTCCACCTCCGACATCACCCTCGTCCACCAGAGCGCCCCCCGCCGTTTCCCGGCCGGCACTACGATCACCGAATGACCGACACCACGGGCCGCACCGACACCTCCGCCAGAGCCGCCGAACTCGCCGCTCTGTTCCCGGCGTTGCACGCGCCGCAGTACTGGGCCTGGGGCCGCTACGACGCACAGTTCTCCACCGTGCTGCCGCCGGACGATCTGGTCACCAACATCCACCTGGTCGGCTTCGCCGACGGCGGCGTGGTGCTGTGCCGGGACGACCGGGACCACTGGTTCCTGCCCGGCGGCACCCGGGAGCAGGGCGAGTCCGTCGCCGCCTGCCTGACGCGCGAGCTGCGCGAGGAGGCCGGGGCCCGGCTGCTCGGCGAGCCGGCCTGGCTGGGCGCGCACCGCTGCCGCACCGACGACCCGGTGCCGTACCGTCCGTGGCAGCCGCACCCGGAGAAGGCCTGGCTGTGGGGCTGGGGCGAGGTCGCGCTGGACTCCACGCCGACCAATCCCGCGGACGGCGAGCAGGTGGTCGAGGTCCGGACCGTCCCGGCCGCCGAGGCGCAGCGGCTGCTGCTCACCGGGCACGACGCGTGGTGGGGCGAGCTGATCGGGCTCGCGGTGGAGCTGCACGAGCGGGCCGGTCGGGGCTGAGGCAGTCCCGTCGGCCCTCCGGCCGCCCCTCCGGTCGGTATTCCCGAGGCCTCGAAAGATCACTGGAACGGCGGAACACTAGGCGCCGATGCCCGTTTTGCGATGATATGACTCAGCCATGGACACCTACGCGTTGGCCGCATCGCTGGCCGCGGACTACCCGCTGCTCAACATCTTCTGGACGATGCTGGAGCTGTTCCTCTGGGTGCTCTGGTTCTTCCTGCTGTTCAAGATCATCACGGACATCTTCCGCAGCCACGACCTGAGCGGCTGGGGCAAGGCCGGCTGGCTGGTCCTGGTGATCCTCCTGCCCCTGATCGGCGTCCTGGTGTACCTCATCGCCCGCGGGCAGAGCATGGGGCAGCGGGACATCGAACAGGCCCAGAAGGCCGAGGCGGCGTTCAAGGCCTACGTCCAGGAAGCGGCCTCGACCGCGCCGGACTCGGGCAAGGGCGCCGGCGGCCGCAGCCATGTCGACGACCTGGCGACACTGGCGGACCTGAAGGAGAAGGGCGCCATCTCCGACGAGGAGTACCAGAAGGCCAAGGAGAAAATCCTGGTCTGATCAGTCTCTGATCGGACTGATCGAAGACTGATCGGTTTCCGATCGAGAAGACGGCCGGGGCCGGTGGGTGTTCCCGCACCCACCGGCCCCGGCCGTTTCCGCTGCCGCTACCGCTCAGCGCCGCCCGGAGCGCCGGTCGCCCGAGCCGCCGTCGCCGCCACCGGCCAAGCCCGCGCGGCGCAGCGCGTCCGCCATGGCGCTGTTGGCCGGCGCGCCGCCGCCGAAGCCACCCCGGTCGCCGCGGCCGCCCTGACCGCCCTGGCCGCCGCCGCGCCGCTCCTGGCGCGGCGGGCGGGCCTGCCGCTCGCCCCGGTCGCCGCCGCGGTCGCCCCGGTCGCCGCGCTCGCGGCCGACCTCGTCGTCCAGCCGCAGGGTGAGCCCGATCCGCTTGCGCGGCACGTCCACCGAGAGCACCCGGACCTTGACGATGTCGCCGGGCTTGACCACCTCGCGCGGGTCCTTGACGAAGTTCTTCGACAGCGCCGAGACGTGCACCAGCCCGTCCTGGTGGACGCCCACGTCGACGAAGGCGCCGAAGGCGGCGACGTTGGTGACCACGCCCTCCAGCACCATGCCGACCTCCAGGTCGCCGATCTTGTCGACGCCCTCCTTGAAGACGGCGGTGCGGAAGGCCGGGCGCGGGTCACGGCCCGGCTTGTCCAGCTCGCCGAGGATGTCGGTGACGGTCGGGACGCCGAAGGTGTCGTCGGCGAAGTCGGCCGGGCGCAGCGCGCGCAGCCGTTCGCTGTTGCCGATCAGCTCGCGCAGCTCCCCACCGGTCGAGGCGAGGATGCGACGCACCACCGGGTAGGCCTCGGGGTGCACGCTGGAGCCGTCCAGCGGGTCCTCGCCGCCGGGGATGCGCAGGAAGCCGGCGCACTGCTCGAAGGCCTTGGGGCCGAGCCGGGCGACGTCCTTGAGCTGCTTGCGGGTGCGGAACGGGCCGTTGGCGTCGCGGTGGGCGACGATGTTGTCGGCCAGCGTGGCGGTGACGCCGGAGACCCGGGTGAGCAGCGGCGCCGAGGCGGTGTTGACGTCCACGCCGACGGCGTTGACGCAGTCCTCGACCACGGCGTCCAACGAGCGGGAGAGCTTCACCTCGCTCAGGTCGTGCTGGTACTGGCCGACGCCGATCGACTTGGGGTCGATCTTGACCAGTTCGGCCAGCGGGTCCTGGAGACGGCGGGCGATCGAGACCGCGCCGCGGATCGACACGTCGAGGTCCGGCAGCTCCTGCGAGGCGAACGCGGAGGCCGAGTAGACCGAGGCTCCGGCCTCGCTGACCATCGCCTTGGTGAGCCCCAGCTCGGGGTGGCGCTTGATCAGGTCCTCGGCGAGCTTGTCGGTCTCCCGGGAGGCTGTGCCGTTGCCGATCGCGACCAGGTCGACGTGGTGCTTGCTCGCCAGCGCGGCCAGGGTGGCCAGGGCCGCGTCCCACTTGTTGGCGGGCTGGTGCGGGTAGATCGTCTCGTAGGCGACGACCTTGCCGGTGGCGTCCACCACGGCGACCTTCACGCCGGTACGGAAGCCCGGGTCCAGGCCCATGGTGGCGCGGGTGCCGGCCGGGGCGGCGAGCAGCAGGTCGCGCAGGTTGGCGGCGAACACGCGCACCGCCTCGTCCTCGGCCTCGGCGCGCAGCCGGGCCCGCAGGTCGATGCCCAGCCGGACCAGGATGCGGGTGCGCCAGGCCCAACGGACGGTGTCACCCAGCCACTTGTCGGCCGGGCGGCCGCGGTCGGCGATGCCGAAGCGGCCGGCGATGCGCTGCTCGTAGTCGTTCTCGCCGGGCAGGTCCCCCTCGGACTCGCCGTCGTAGGGCGAGAGTTCGAGGTCGAGCACCTCCTCCTTCTCGCCGCGCATCATCGCCAGGATGCGGTGCGAGGGAAGCTTGGTGTAGGGCTCGGCGAAGTCGAAGTAGTCGGCGAACTTGGCGCCGTCGCCCTCCTTGCCGTCACGGACCCTGGCGACCAGGCGGCCGCGGGTCCACATCCGCTCGCGCAGCGAGCCGACCAGGTCGGCGTCCTCGCCGAAGCGCTCGACCAGGATCGCCCGGGCACCCTCCAGGGCGGCCGGGCCGTCCGCCACCGACTCGCCCAGGTACCGGGCGGCGAGCACGGCCGGGTCCTGCGTCGGGTCGGCGAGCAGGGTGTCGGCCAGCGGCTCCAGCCCTGCCTCGCGGGCGATCTGCGCCTTGGTGCGCCGCTTGGGCTTGAAGGGCAGGTAGATGTCCTCCAGGCGGGCCTTGGAGTCGGCGGCGAGCACCTGGGCGCGCAGCGCGTCGTCCAGCTTGCCCTGGGCCTCGATCGACTCCAGGACGGCCGCCCGGCGGTCCTCCAGCTCGCGCAGGTAGCGCAGCCGTTCCTCCAGGGTGCGCAGCTGGGCGTCGTCCAGCGACCCGGTGACCTCCTTGCGGTACCGGGCCACGAAGGGGACGGTCGCGCCGCCGTCGAGCAGGTCGACGGCCGACTTCACCTGCCCCTCGCGGACGCCCAGTTCCTCGGCGATCTTCCGCTCGATCGCCTGCTGGGCCTGCCGGGCCCCCTGTTCGACTGGCGTGGTCACGAAGCCGGTCACCTTCTCCTTCAGAGCGTTCGCCGTACGCCCTGCATTCTGGCAGGTACCGGTGACGGCTCCCGGCCGCACCCGGGGCGGCGGGCGTGGCGCGGTCCCGCGGCGGCTCCAATCAGGCTTGAGCGGGCCAAAGTTGCGGCTTCCCACCCCGACGGGCCGGGGCGGGGCGATCGGGGGTGCGGGTCACGCCAGCGTGAGCGAGCCGCTGGGCCGGCCGTCGGCGGCGAGTTCGATCACCTTCGTCCGGCTGCCGTAGGTCAACCTGATCCGGTCCGGCCCGTCCCAGGCCGCGTCGATCACGTCCCCGTACGTGAAGTCCGCGTAGGCGATCTGCCAGCGGCGGGTGGTCAGGCCGGTGCCCTGGTCGACGAAGATCCACTGTGCGGTACTGAGCATCCCGGACTGCTCCTGCCGGACGATCCGACGGTCCGACCGGTCGGGTGTCCCGTGCGTCGCCACGACCTGCGGGTAGTCGTGGAAGATCCAGACCGGGACCGTCGCCGCGGCCGTCAGCAGCACGCCGAGGCCCAGGACCACCCGGATCCAGGCTCGCCAGGTGACGCAGTACAGCACCACCAGCAGCAGCGGCAGCGCGACGGTGAACAGCAGCAGCGGCCGGTCGAACCACTCACGCAGCACCAACAGCCCGCCCTGGCGTCCGCCGTAGTCGCCCACCGCGCCCAGCAGCGTGAGCAGCGCCAACGCACCCAGCGCCGCGCGCAGTGCCCGGCGCTCCCCGTCCGGCCGCTGACTGATCACCATCTCCTCACCTTATCGGGCCCGGTAGTTCGGGAATCCGGCTGAAGCCCGGCGATCTGCGCTGTACGCTGCCGGGCATGTGCGCTGCCGCCCGGATGCACCCCGATGAACCGGTCGTCGACGCGGCCCTGGTACGGCGGTTGCTCTCCGCCCAGTTCCCCGAATGGGTGGGTCTTCCGGTCACGCCGGTCGGGTCCGCCGGGACGGACAACGCGATGTTCCGGCTCGGGCCCGAACTCGCCGTCCGACTGCCCCGGGTGGAGTGGGCGGCCGGGGACGTCCGCCGGGAGCACCAGTGGCTGCCCCGACTGGCACCGAAACTGCCGCTGCCCGTCCCCGCACCGGTCGCCGTCGGCCGCCCCGCCGCCGGCTACCCGTGGGAGTGGTCGGTGCTGCGCTGGCTCGACGGCGTCAACCCGGCCGTCGGCGCCCTCGCCGCCCCCGACGCACTGGCCCGCGACCTGGCCGGCTTCGTCAACGCCCTGCGCGCCGCCGACCCCGCCGGCGGCCCGGCCGGGCACCGCAGCCTCCCGCTCTCCTCCCGGGACGGCGCCACCCGCGCGGCGATCGCCCAGCTGGCCGGCGCGATCGACACCGCCGCCGCAACCGCGCTGTGGGACAAGGCACTGCGCCTCCCCGCCTACGAGGGCCCACCGACCTGGATGCACGGCGACCTCACCCCCGGCAACCTGCTGGTCTCCAGAACCGGCCGGCTCGCCGCCGTCATCGACTTCGCCCTGATGGGCGTCGGCGACCCCACCGCCGACCTGATCGCCGCCTGGAACCTGCTCCCCGCCGCCGCCCGCCCCACCTTCCGGGCCGCCCTGCACGCGGACGACGCGATGTGGGCCCGCGGCCGCGCCTGGGCGTTCTCCATCGCCCTGGTGACGATCCCCTACTACCGCCACACCGACCCGGCCCTGACCGCCAACGCCCGCCACGTCGTCCGCGAGGTCCTGGCCGACCGCAGCGTCTAGACCTTCTGCTGCTCCTCCCCGCCGCGGGCTGGCCGACCCGCGGATGCGGATCGAGATCGGGGTGACCGCCCGCCGCCCGGCCGGGTGATCTTTCAACACTGCAAATTCCGCCTCCTGCCGTTGCTATGGTTTCCAGCAACTAGTGGCAGGGGGAGAGCACTTGGCATCCAATGGCACAATTGTCAGAGTGCACGGGCAAGCACTGTGGGTCGGCGGCAACATGTATCCACTGCGCCATATTGTCCATACACAGCAGACGATCTGGCCCGCACCTCGCCGCTCACGAACAATCGGCCGGTTCATCCTCCAGATGCTCTCATTGCTACTCGGCACCTTGGTTGTGCTGGCTGGTCATTTTCCGGACGGCGCAGGCGCATTAGTGGCGATCGTCGCTCTGATCTACCTTTGGCAGCTGGTCAAGCGACTACGCCAGAAGACGCTACACAAGCTGGCCATCGAGATGTCCAACGCCAAGACCACCGTCCTGACAAGCCACGATCGCCAAACGATCGAGAGCCTGGTTCGAATGATCACAGACGGGATCAACAATCCCCACGCCGAGTTCTCATTCCGAGCCCAGAACCTCCACGTCGGCGACAAGATCACCCAGCACGGCGACCACAACACCGGAAAGCGGGTCGGACTGTGAGCAACTCCTTCCACTTCGGCGACTCGGTCACCCAGCACGGCGACCACAACATCGGCATCGTCAAGAACCAAGGCCCAGTCGACCCGCAGGCCGCGCTCCGCGAGCTCGTCACCGCCGTCCACCAGTTGCGCGCACAGGTGCCGGCCGAGGACCGCGAGGTACTGGACGAGTCACTGGAGGCGCTGGGCGACGGCGCCGAGGCATCGCCGTCCACCCTGCGACGGGCGCTGCGCAACATCTCCGGGGTGGCCTCGCTGGTCCGGGCGGGCGCACCGGTGGTGGCGGCGGTCCGGCGGATCATGGAGTCCTTCGACTCCTGATCCCTCGATCCCGCCCCTCGCCCCCCGGCCCCGGCTTCCGATATCCCGACTGTCATACCGAGTGAGAAACCTGCCCCGGTCAACCGCTGCTGTTAGCCTGGCCCCATGAGCGGACTGCGGGAGCGCAAGAAGGAACGGACGCGGCAGGCCATCTCCGAGGCGGCCATCGCGCTCTTCCTGGAACACGGCTTCGACCAGGTGTCGGTGGCGGACGTCGCGGCCGCCGCCGAGGTCTCCAAGCCGACCCTGTTCAGCTACTTCCCCAGCAAGGAGGACCTGGTCGTCCACCGCTTCGCCGACCACCAGGAACAGGCCGCCGAGGCGGTCCGGGGCCGGGTCGACGGCGAGTCGGTGCTCGACGCCCTGCGCCGGGACTTCCTCGACGGCCTCGCCCGGCGCGACCCCGTCACCGGCCTCAACGACCACCCCCAGGTGCTGGCCTTCACCGCCCTGGTCTACGGCACCCCGAGCCTGGCCGCCCGGGTCGGCACCTACGTCGCCCGCGCCGAACAGTCCCTCGCCGACGCCCTGCGCGAGGCCCCCGACCTCGCCCCGCCGCACGAGCTCACCGCCCCCCTGCTCGCCGCCCAGGTCACCGCCACCCAACGCGTCCTCGCGCTGCGCAACTGGCACCGCATCCACGACAACGTCCGCACCGCCGACGACCTCCACCCCGAAGCCGTCGCCGACGCCACCCGCGCCTTCGACCTCCTCACCCGCGGCTACGCCGACGCCTGAACCGCGGTCGCGTTGCCGGCGGGCCGCCGTGGGACCGGTGAACGCCGGCGGCTCCGACGGTGCGGAGGCACCCCGGCGGGTTGCCGCGCGCGGGCCGACGGACCCGCGCGGGGCGGCCGGCGCTGCGAGGACCCGCTCCACCCCGAGTCGTGAACAGCGGCGAGGCGGGCCTACCGCCGACGCGGCCTGCCCGAGCGGCCGCCGCCCTGCGGCCCGGCCCCGCCACGGGACTTGCGCGGGGCGGCGGCAGGCACGGCGGCACTGACCGTCTCCGGCCAGTGGGTGGGGCGGGTGAGGGTGGCGGGGAGGCGGGTGGCGGCGTCACCGCGGGCGGCGTTGAGTTGGGCCTGGGTGAGGAAGAGGGCCGAGGTGAGGTCGGCGCCGGAGAGGTCGGCATCGCGCAGGTCGGCGCCGATCAGGTCGGCGAGGCGCAGGTCGGCGCCGGAGAGGTCGGCGGCGACGAGGAGGGCGCCGCGGAGGTTGGCGCCGCGCAGGTCGGCGGCGCGCAGGCGGGCACCGAAGAGGTCGGCGCCGCGGTGCTCGCGGCGACGGGGGACGGCGGCGCGGACGAGTTCGCTGGCGCGCAGCAGCAGGTCGCTGACCTGCCGGCGGTGGGCGGGGACGTCGACGGCGAGGATCTCCTCGGGGGTGCCGCCGGCCAGGCGGTCGGTCTCCTCCAGGGCCCGGCGCAGGTCGGCGTGGACCGGGCGGGCGGGCTCGAAGGCGAGTGCCTCGGTGAGGTACCAGAGGAGTTCGTGGAGCTGCCGCACGATCGGGAACACGTCGAACATCGGCTGGGCGCTCGCGGGTTCCTCGCGCCAGCCGACCCCGCCGAAGGTGACCTGGGAGACCCGCTGTCCGGCGCCGAAGCAGTCGTAGACGGTGCAGCCCTGGAAGCCGCTGTCCCGCAGCCGGGCGTGGATGCCGCAGCTGAAGTCGGTCCGCAGGTTGCGGCAGGGGGTGCCGGCGGCCTTGTCGACGGCGAAGTCGGCGGTGGCCGCGAACGGCAGGGCGACGCAGCAGAGCCCGAAGCAGCTGCGGCAGTCGGATAGGAGCGGGGTCGGCGCGGCCGCCGTCCGGTCCTGCGGCGGCTCGGTCTCGCGCACGTTCCGGGGTCCTTCCAGCAGCTGGGCGCCGGTCCGGCACCATGGAGCAGAAATCCTACTGGGCAGAACCACCCCCATGCCAGTAAGGTGTGCTACTGCAGATAGACTGTTACAAATGGGGGAGAGGCGGCATGCCGCAGCCGAGCGTCACCGAGCTGGTCCGGATGTGGATCAGCGGTTGGACCGTCTCCCGGGGCTCCGCCGATCCGGTGGAGCGGCCCTGGGGCTGGAGCATCGACGTCGGCGCGCCGGCCGGGGAGGTGGGCCGGCACGTGCTGCCCGAGCCGACCGAGGCCGAGGTCCGCAAGCTCGCCGAGACCATCACCGCGCCGACCACCTGGCTGAAGCTGTTCGCCGAGGACGACACGGTGCGCCCCTGGCTCGGCCCGCAGTGGCGGCTGAACCAGCCGGGCTTCCTGATGACCGTCCCGCTCTCCGCCGAGCGGCCCGAGCTCCCGACCGGCTACACCGTGACCACCTGGACCAGGGGCGGGATCCTACGCGCCCTGGTGCGCACCGAGGACGGACACCTCGCCGCCCGGGGCCAGGCGGGCCTGGCCGGCCCGGTGGCCGTTCCGGACCAGATCGTGACCGCCCCCGAGCAGCGCCGCCGGGGCCTGGGCTCGGTGGTGATGCGGACCCTGCAGTCCGCCGCGTACGAGACCGGTGCCCGCACCGGCGTGCTGGTCGGCACGGCAGCCGGGCAGGCGCTCTACACCTCGCTGGGCTGGACCACCCACGCCCCGATGGCGAGCCTGGTCCTGGAGAAGCAGGAGGACTGAAGCACGAGGACTGAAACCGTCGGACTAGCGGTACGGCAGCAGCTCGGGCCGCTTCGGCGGGCGGCCGTCGCCGGAGGAGCGGCCGGTGAGGCGACGGCCGATCCACGGGCCGAGGTGGGTGCCCAGCCAGCGGGCGTCGGAGCGCAGCCTCTCGGCCCGGCCGGTCGGGGCGGCGGGCGGCAGCGGGGCTCGCCAGTCGAAGGCGGCGGGGCGGCCGAGTGCCTCCAGCACGCCCTCGGCGACCCGGCGGTGACCCTCGGGCGACAGGTGCAGGCGGTCCTCCGCCCAGAGCCGGCGGTCGTCGAAGCAGGGCGCGGAGAACAGGTCGACCACCGCGAAGCCGTCCTGCTGCCCGAGTTCCTGCACGAAGGCCTTCATCCGCAGGATGGCGGGCAGCAGCCGGGCGCTGCCGGCCAGGCGACGGGTGGGGTCGGTGCTGGTGAACAGGACGACGGTGGCGCCGGTGGCGCGCAGGTCGGCGGCGCAGCGGCCGAGCAGCCGCTCGACCCGGTCGATGTCGCAGCCGGGGCGCAGCACGTCGTTGAGGCCGCCGGCCAGGGTGACGAGTTCGGCACCCATGGCGGCGGCGGTGGGGAGCTGCTCGTCGTGGATCTGGCCGATGAGCTTGCCGCGGACGGCGAGGTTGGCGTACCGGAAACCCCCGTCCGCCGGCCCCACCCGGTCCGTGCGCTCGGCCGCGAGTGCCGAGGCGAGCCGGTCGGCCCAGCCGCGGTGGTGGCCGTCGGACAGCAGGTCGTCGCACATGCCTTCGGTGAAGGAGTCCCCGACGGCGACGTAGCTGCGGTAGATGGTGGGCACGGACTGCCTCCGCTCTCCTGAGACGGCTTCGCGGTCCGACGATCGTACGTGCGCGCCCGCGGGCCTCAACGTCGGGGCCCCGGCGCTCATTCCGCGTCCAGTGCCCGTTTATCGGTCCGCGCCATCCTGGGGACACGGGGCGGCGGCCGGCAACGGGGGCCTTGCCGCCGCCCCTTCACGCGGCGGTCACTCCGCGACGACGGCCGCCTCCTCCACCGCGCTTCGAGCCGTGAACCAGTGCTCGCGCACCGCGTCGGTGGGCCGCTGTGCGCCCAGGGCGCCCAGCCCCCACGCCCCCAAGGCCTCGATCACCGGCCGCAGTTCGCGTCCGCGTTCGGTCAGCTCGTAGACCGTCGCGCTGGCTGGCCGTTCCAGCTTGCGCCGGACGGCGAGCCCCTCGCCCTCCAGCTGCTTGAGCCGGGCGGCGAGGATGTCGGTGGAGACACCGGGCAGGTCGGCGTGCAGGTCGGTGTAGCGGCGCGGGCCGCGGAGGAGTTCACGGACGATCAGGAGGCTCCAGCGCTCCCCCACCGCGTCCAGGGCGCGGGCGACGGCGCAGTACTGGTCGTAGCTTCGGCGTGACATGTGGATCAGCATAGCTAAGAGGTTGGACTTTCCAAGCGCCAGCTTGGTAGAACAAAGCAGAAGCAACGGAGCGGTGGTGACGGTCGGGAGGCCGCAGGTGGAGTTTCGGCAGTCCAGCAAGCTGAATGACGTGTGCTACGAGATCCGGGGGCCGGTGGTCGACCAGGCCAACGCCCTGGAGGAGGCGGGGCACAGCGTGCTGCGCCTGAACACCGGCAACCCGGCCCCGTTCGGCTTCGAGGCGCCCGAGGAGATCATCCAGGACATCATCCGCAACCTGCCCCAGGCGCACGGCTACAGCGACTCGCGCGGCATCCTGCCGGCCCGTCGCGCGGTGGTGCAGTACTACCAGCAGCGCGGGGTCCAGGGCGTCGACGTCAACGACGTCTACCTCGGCAACGGCGTCTCCGAGCTGATCCAGATGGCCGTCACCGCGCTGGTGGACGACGGCGACGAGGTCCTCGTGCCGATGCCCGACTACCCGCTCTGGACGGCCGTGGTCCGGCTGGCGGGCGGCAAGGCCGTGCACTACCTGTGCGACGAAGAGGCCGAGTGGTACCCGGACCTGGACGACATCGCCGCCAAGGTCACCGCCCGCACCAAGGCGATCGTCGTCATCAACCCCAACAACCCCACCGGCGCGGTCTACCCCAAGGAACTGCTGGAGGGCATCCTCGACCTGGCCCGCCGCCACCAGCTGATGGTGCTGGCCGACGAGATCTACGACAAGATCCTCTACGACGGCACCGAGCACCACTGCCTGGCGGCCCTCGCCGACGACGTGCTCACCCTCACCTTCAACGGCCTCTCCAAGGCCTACCGGGTGGCCGGCTTCCGCAGTGGCTGGCTGGTCGTCTCCGGCCCCAAGCAGCACGCCACCGACTACCTGGAGGGCCTGACCATGCTCTCCGGCATGCGGCTGTGCCCCAACGTGCCCGCCCAGTACGCCGTCCAGGCGGCGCTCGGCGGCCACCAGTCCATCAACGACCTGGTGCTGCCCGGCGGCCGGCTCACCGCGCAGCGCGACATCGCGGTCAAGGCGCTCAACGAGATCCCCGGCGTCAGCTGCGTCAAGCCCAAGGGCGCCCTGTACGCCTTCGCCAGGCTCGACCCGGCGGTGCACCGGATCGTCGACGACGAGCGCTTCGTGCTGGACCTGCTGCTGCGCGAGAAGATCCACGTCGTCCAGGGCACCGGCTTCAACTGGCCCCGCCCGGACCACTTCCGCTTCGTCACCCTGCCGCGTGCCGACGACCTGGAGACGGCGATCAACCGGATCGGGCGCTTCCTGGCCACGTACCGGCAGAGCTGAGCGCATACGCTCGGCACCATGACCGTCCTGCGTTCCGTCGCCCTGTTCGCCCTCGCCGCAGTCGCCGAGATCGGCGGCTGCTGGCTGGTCTGGCAGAGCGTGAAGGAGCAACGGACGTGGTGGCTGGCCGGGTTGGGGGTGGTGGCGCTCGGCGCGTACGGCTTCGTCGCGGCGCTGCAGCCGGACAGCCACTTCGGCCGGGTGCTGGCGGCGTACGGCGGGGTGTTCGTGGCCGGCTCGCTGCTCTGGGGCGTGTTCGTGGACGGCTTCCGGCCGACCCGCTACGACGTGCTGGGCGCGCTGATCTGCCTGGCCGGGGTCGCCGTGATCATGTACGGGCCCCGGCGCTGAGAACCGAGCGGGCCCCGCACGTCGAGGCCGCCCGACCTCGACGTCGGGGCCGCACCGCGCGGGGCCCGTCACACCGGTCGGGGCCTACCAGCCCCAGCCGCCGCCCTCGCCGTCGTCGTCGCGGCCGGATTCCCAGCCCTCGCCGACCTTGCGCAGGATGCTGTAGTCGTCGATCTGCTTGCCGTCCTCGGTCAACGCGGTGACCTTCATGACCGACTTCTGGCCCAGGTGCGCCGGGGTGACGTCGACCTTGATGAAGGAGTAGCCGGTGTAGCGCACCCGCGACCACTGGATGGTCTCGGGGGTCTTCACCCGGCCCTTGCTCCAGTAGTAGGTCTTGACCTCGTCCTGGTGGTTCTCGTGCCCCTCGTAGGTGTCCGGCACGTCGAACTTGTACAGGCTGCGGCCGGCCGCGCCCGCGGTCACGTAGACCACGCCGTCCTTCTCCGGCTCGATGACGGCGCCGCTCGGCACCTGCTTCGAGACCTTGTTGCCGAGGATGGCGTCGGTGCGCTCGTAGATGTGGTTGTGGCCGTTGATGACCAGGTCCACCCGGTACTTCTCGAACAGCGGCACCCAGGCCTCGCGGACACCGCCCTCGGAGGCGTGCGCCACCGTGGTGGAGAAGGCGCAGTGGTGGAAGAAGACCACGATGAAGTCGACGGTCTCGTCGCCGCGCAGGTCCTTGAGGGTGCGCTCCAGCCACGCGGTCTGCTTGCCCGCCGAGAGGCCCAGGTTGGCCGGGATCTCGTAGGAGACGTCGTTGGCGTCGAGGGAGATGACGCCGACGTTCTTGTAGCGGAAGCTGTAGACACCGGGGACCTTGCGCGGGTCCGGGCCGTTCTCCGGCAGGTAGAAGCGGGTGTTCTCGCCGCCGTAGCCGTTGGGCGAGTACCAGGCCTCGATGTCGTGGTTGCCGTACGCGACCATCCACGGCACGCTGGCGGCGACCGTCTCGGTCTGGACCAGGAAGTCGTCCCAGGTCCGGGCGTTGTAGACGGACTTGTCCGGGTCGGTGCCGGAACCGGCCGGGTCGGCGTAGCAGATGTCGCCGGCGTGCAGGTGGAAGGCCGGCTTCTGGGCCAGGATCACGTGGTCGTTGCCGGCCGCGTGCGAGCTGACGCCCTGGTCGCCGAAGGCGGTGAAGGTGAACGGCTCGTACGCCTTGCCCCAGCGGTGGTCTCGGGAGGGCGCGGTGCGGAAGGTGTGCAGGGTGGAGATCTGCTGCTGCGAGGCCGGGTCGAAGCCCTCGTGGCCGACACCGTAGTAGTAGGTGGTGTCGGGGTGCAGGTCCTCCAGCGCCACGTGCAGGTAGTACTGGTCCACCGGCTGGCTGTTCGGGGTCAGCGCCGGGGTGTGCAGGGCGCGGACCTCGGCCTGGATCTTGTGACTGAGGTCCCACGGGTGCTTGCCGAAGCGCAGGAACGGCTTCTTCACCGGGGCCGGGACCTGCCAGGAGATACGGAACTGGGTGTCCGGCTCGGGGCCGAACTGGAGGTGGCGCCCGATCGGCGCGACCAGCGAGCCGTCGATGCCGTCCGTCGTGCCGCCCGTCAGCAGCTGCGGGCCGGCCGGGGCCGCGACCGCGGTGCCGCCGCCCAGCGCACCGCCGACGGCGATGGCGCCCACGGTCACGGCGCCGGCGCGGAGCATCCGGCGGCGGGAGAAGCGGGCCCGCAGGTACTCGTGCTGCTCGGCCATGCTCATGCGGTCGGCAAGCTTGGCCGGCACGCCCATGTTGGGGATATCCATGCGCCGGACTCTGTCAGCGACGCGTTGACCGCACGCGGACTTCCGGTGAACGAGTGTCAGCGCATCCCCCACTCGAACACCAATGTTCGACCATGACTAGGTAAAGAGCATGTCCATACCGAATCGATGTCGGATCATGGGCCGCACTGGCGCGACGGCCTGACCCGGCGTCGCGACTGCACCCGGCCGCCGCGACACCGGCGAGTACGCCTCAGGCGGACGGCTCGTCCCAGTGGGGCGCGGCCCGGTCGCCGGTGCCGTCGCAGGTGCGGCAGATCTCGTCCCGGTAGGCCTGCCTGGCACCGGTCGCGTCCACCCGGTAGCGGACGTAAACCCCGGTGCCGTTGCAGAGGAAGCAGTTGCCGCCCCCTCCGCCCACCTCGGTGGTGCCGGTGCCCTGGCAGGTACGGCAGTTGAGGCCGGCGGTCCGGCCGGTGCCCGCGCAGATGCGGCAGACCGTCGTCATCGTCTTCCTCCCTTTGCGCGGAACCGCTCGATGCACCGGTCATGGTAGTGGTCCGGTCTCGCGGCCGCCCCGGGACTTCGATCTGACGATCCGCCAGTAATAGCGGTCAGTCCGGCAGGGCCTCGCGCACCCGGCGGGAGACCGAGATCAGCTGGAGGTCGAGCAGACCGGGCGGGTCGGCGAGACCGGGGCCGCCGGCGTGCACCCAGGCGGCTATGTCGTCGATCATCTCGTCCATCAGCACGAAGCCGAGCCAGACCGGACGGCCGCCCGCCGCCCGGCCCTCGCTGGACGGGCCGACCACTACGACGTTGGACTGGGTGCAGACGTCCAGGCACTTCACCGCACGGACCCGGCCCGCCGAGCCGACCGCCGTCCGCAGCCGCTCGTACTGCCCCGCGTGGTCCACCCCGGGGTGCTTCGCCTCGGTGCCGCAGCAGCAGCCGCGGCAGACGGTCACGGTCACCGGGGAACCGGCCCCGGGCCGGCGGTCACGGTCGCGGTCGCGCTCTCGGCGGCTCATCGGCTCTGCTACCCCTCCTGGTCGGCGAGCCCTGGTCGGCGGCACGCTCTGCACCGGAACTTTACCGGGCGCCCGGGGACCCTCGGCCGGGCCGGGCGGCGCTCACTAGGATGCCCAGGGCCCCGCGCCGACACGGGGCAGTTCCCAGGGAAGGACGGGCGGATGCCGAAGCGGAGGGGCGCCGGCCTGTGGTTCTCGGTGGCCGTGGGCGTGCTCGGGATCCTGTGCGGGGCGCTCGGGCTCTCGGTGGTCCTCACCGGCGGCTACTCGGTCCACCGGATGGACGGTACGGCGATGGGGCCGGGACTGCGGCAGGGCGACCGGATGCTGACCGACCGGGTCGCGGCCGCGGACGTCCGGCGCGGCGAGATCTACGTCGTCGACTCCCCCTGGGACTTCCAGCACCCCGCGGTCTCCCGGGTGATGGCCGTCGGCGGCAACCGGATCGCCTGCGCCGACGGACGGCTCAGCCTCAACGGCAAGCCGTTGGACGAACCGCTCACCCGGCAGACCGGCACCTGCTCCCACGACTTCGACGTCACCGTCCCGCTCGGACGGGCCTTCCTGATGGGCGACCGGCGCGACGAGGCGATCGACTCCCGGCAGAGGGTCGACGACGGACAGCAGGGCACCGTCGACCTCGCCAAGCTCACCGCGGGCCGGGTGGTGTGGCACTCCGGCGCCGACGCCCCCGCCCTGCCCGGCAAGCTGATCGGCGCGGCGGTGCTGCTGGTGCTCGGGGCCCTGCTCGCCCTGGCCGGGCTGGTCGCCTCGGTCGTCATCGCCGCCTTCGCCGCCGCCCGGCGCCGGACGGCGGCGTGACGCACCCGGCGGAACCGGACGGAGACACGACCGGACCGGACGGCGACACGACCGAGCCGGGCGACGGCGCGGACGGGTCCGGCCCGGTCGCGCTGTACCGGGGCAGCAGCATCGACGAACTGCGGCAGATCGTCAGCGAGCGGCTCTCCTCGCACCGTCTGACGCTCCTGGGCAGACAGCCACTCGCCAGCTGCTTCCGGGTGTTCCACGAGGGCGGGATCGGGCTCTACGACCTGTGCTACGGCGCGGACGTCCGGCTGAACACCGAGGAACTGCCCGACTTCTACAGCGTGATCCTCCCCGCCACCGGCGGCGTACGGGTCCACGCCAACGGCGTCGAACTGCCCTCCTCGCTGTTCGTCGCCGGGCCCGGCGACCGGATTTCGATGGAATGGGACAGCCGGGCCCGGAACGGGGCGCTCGCGGTCTCCCGCGAGACGGTCGAGCAGGCGCTCGCGGTCCGGCTCGGCGACCTCCCCCGGCAGCCGCCGCGGTTCCGCCACCACCTCGACCCCGCCGACCCGGCCGTCCGCGCCTGGGTCGAACTCGCCCGGCACTTCATGCGGTTCGCCGTCTCACCGCTCGGCCGCCGCTCCCCGCTGGGCCTCCAGCACTTCGAGCGGCTGCTGGTCGACGGCCTGCTGGACGCGCAGCCGCACTCCTTCAGCGGGCCGACGGCGGACGGCGCCCGCGCGATGCTGCCGAGCGCACTGCGCCGGGCCACCGCCTACTGCGCCGAGCACGCCCACGAGGCGGTCTCGGTCGGCGACATCGCCGAGGCCGCCCGGGTCGGCCTGCGCACCCTGCGGGAGGGCTTCCGCACCCACCTGGACACCACCCCGCTGGCGTACCTGCGGGAGGTCCGGCTCGACCGGGTCCACCACGAACTGCTCGCCATCGCCGACGGCCGGGCGACCGGCACGATCACCGAGGTCGCCTGCCGCTGGGGCTTCACCCACCTCGGCCGGTTCAGCGCGGCCTACCGGCGCACCTACGGGCGCTCACCCTCGGAGACCCTCGGCCGCAGCGCCTGACCGCCCGTCCGGCTGTCCGGCTGTCCGGCTATCCGGAAACGCGCACCGGCGCGGGCCGAATGCGGATAGGCGCGGCGCCACCGTTCGGGGAGGCTGGACGCGAGCGGTGGCGGTGCGCCCCCGACGGGGGAGGGGGCGCACCGCGACGGCGACGGCGACGACGTGGCCCCGGAGCCGACGGCCCGCACCTCAAAGCCCGCACCGTCGAGGCCCGCACCGTCGCGGCCCCCGCTACGCCACGGCCTCCGCCGCCGCCCGTCCCGCCGTCCGCCCGGAGAACAGGCAGCCGCCGAGGAACGTCCCCTCCAGCGAGCGGTAGCCGTGCACGCCCCCGCCGCCGAAGCCGGCCGCCTCGCCCGCCGCGTAGACGCCGGGCAGCACCTCGCCGTCCGGGCGCAGCACCCGCGAGGACAGGTCGGTCTCCAGCCCCCCGAGCGACTTGCGGGTCAGGATGGTGAGCCGGACGGCGATCAGCGGAGCGGCGGCCGGGTCGAGGATGCGGTGCGGGGCGACGGTGCGGACGAGCTTGTCGCCGAGGTGGCGGCGGGCGCCGTGGATGGCGGTGATCTGGAGGTCCTTGGCGAAGGGGTTGGCCACCTGCCGGTCGCGGTCCTCGACGGTGCGGCGCAGCTCGTCCGGGTCGATCAGCGGTTCGCGGGTCTTGGCGTTCATGCCCCGGGCGAGGTCCGCGAGGTTGCCCGCGACCACGAAGTCCGGGCCGCGCCGCAGATGCCCCTGGACCGGCCCGGGGGCGCCGGGCAGCGCCCGTCCGAGCACCCCGCGGACGGACTTGCCGGTGAGGTCGGGGTTCTGTTCGGAGCCGGAGAGGGTGAACTCCTTCGCGATGATGCGCTGGTTGAGCACGAACCAGGTGTGCTCGTGGCCGCTCGCCATGATGTGTTCGAGGGTGCCGAGGGTGTCGAAGCCGGGGAAGAGCGGGACCGGCAGCCGCCGGCCGCGCGCGTCCAGCCAGAGCGAGGAGGGGCCGGGCAGGATGCGGATGCCGTGCCGGGCCCAGATCGGGTCCCAGTTCTCGATGCCCTCGGTGTAGTGCCACATCCGGTCGCCGTTGATCAGGTTGGCGCCGGCCCGTCCGGCGATCTCCAGCATCAGGCCGTCGACGTGCGCGGGTACCCCGGAGAGCAGTTTGGCGGGCGGGGTGCCGAGCCGGGCGGGCCAGGCCTTGCGGACCAGGTCGTGGTTGCCGCCGATGCCGCCGGAGGTCACGATCACGGCCTGGGCGCGCAGTTCGAAGCTCCCGGCGACCTCGCGCGAGCTGGCCTCGCCGCGGCCGGCCGGGCTGGGCACCAGCACCTCGCCGCTGACGGTGTCGGTGACGCCCGCGGTCGCGGACAGCCCGGTGACGCGGTGCCGGAAACGCAGGTCGACCAGTCCGCGGGCGGCGGCGGAGCGGACCCGCCGGACGAAGGGGGCGAGCAGTCCGGGCCCGGTGCCCCAGGTGATGTGGAAGCGCGGCACCGAGTTGCCGGGCCCGTCGGCGAGGAAGCCGCCGCGCTCGGCCCAGCCGACCACCGGGAAGAACCGCACGCCCATGCCGTGCAGCCAGGCGCGCTTCTCGCCGGCCGCGAAGTCGACGTAGGCCTCGGCCCAGCGGCGCGGCCAGGCGTCCTCGGGCCGGTCGAAGCCGGCCGTGCCGAACCAGTCCTGCCGGGCGAGGGCGTGCGAGTCACGGATGCGCATCCGGCGCTGCTCGGGCGAGTCGACCAGGAAGAGGCCGCCGAAGGACCAGTGCGCCTGGCCGCCGAGGGAGGCGGCCGGCTCCTGGTCGAGCAGGATCACCTTCCGTCCGGCGTCGGCGAGTTCGGCGGTGGCGGCGAGGCCGGCGAGTCCCGCTCCGATGACGATGACGTCGGCGTCCAGGGCCATTGCGCAGTCCTCCGTCGCGGCTGTCGGTGTGCGCCCGATAGTGCGGTCTGGGGTGACGCCCGGTCAACCGGTCGGTAACAAGCGCCGACACGAATTCCGCTCCACCCCGTTTCGGAAATATCTCCGATACACGGTGGAGCGGAATTCGAAATGTCACCCAGTGCCATCTGACGGGATTTCCGGAATTTCCGCCGAAACGATGGACGTGCGCGAAACCTGGCAGTAACTTACCTGCGAGTAGCTGTGGCCCGGCTCGGCACGACCCCCACCCGTCGAACCACGACCCCCACCCGTCGTTTCTCTCCCCCAGGAGGAACCGTGCTCCGCCCTGCCCGGAATTCCCGGCGACTCCGTAATTCCACCGCGCTCGCCGCCGTCGCCCTCGGCGCCGCCCTCGCGCTCACCTCCACCACCGCCCAGGCCGCGACCGCCGCACCGAAGCACGTCGTGGCCCTCGGCGACTCCTACGCCGCCGGCGCCGGAGTGCCCGGCCAGTCGGCCGGGCTGTGCCTGCGCTCCGACCACAACTACGGCCACCTGGTCGCCGCCGCGCTCAAGGCCGGCGCGTACACCGACGCCACCTGCGCGGCCGCCAAGGTCAAGGCCATGACTCAACCGCAGTACGACGCCTTCATCCGGGTCAACGACCCGCAGCTGGACTCGGTGACCGGCGACACCGACCTGGTCACCCTCGGGATCGGCGGCAACGACCTCGCGTCCAGCGACCTCGGCCTCGGCGAACTGGTCGCCACCTGCATCGCCGGCGCGGTGGTCAACCCGCTCGGCACGCCCTGCAAGGACGTCTACCACCACGGCTACTGGGACTGGAACACCTGGTCCTGGCAGTACGGCAACGACGACCTGGCCGAGCGGATCACCACCACCATCACCCCGCAGATCGCCACCACCCTGAAGCAGATCCACGCCAAGGCGCCCAAGGCCAAGGTGCTGCTGGTCGGCTACCCGTCCGTGCTGCCCGCCGACGGCTCGAAGTGCGTCCTGCGCCAGCCGGTGACGCCGGGCGACGTCGAGTACATGTACGGCGTGCTCAACAAGCTGAACGCCGCCCTCAAGTCCACGGCAGCGGCCAACGGCGCGACGTACGTGGACACCGCGACGCCGACCGTCGGGCACGACGTCTGCTCGGACGACCGCTGGATCGAGGGCGCGCTGCCCGGCTCACCCGCCGTGCCGTTCCACCCGAACGCGACCGGCGAGAAGGTGATGGCGGACGCGGTGCTGGCCGCGCTGCGGTAACACCCGCTCCGGGAAAGCCCCGAAAGCCCGAAAGCCCCGAGGGGCCGGTGACCAGACCCCGGTCACCGGCCCCTCGGCCCACTGCTACTCCGACTCGGCCGAGGCCAGCCCGGCCGACCACTTCTCCTCGACCTTGCCGAACTTCCAGAACGCGATCGCCCCGATCCAGGTCAACACGAACAGGACGACGATCGCGTAGCCGACGAAGTTGAGGTCCAGCGCGCCGATCCAGGCGATCGGGCCGCTGGTGATGTCCAACTTCTCGCCGAGCAGGCCGATCAGCTCGATCAGGCCGATGACCAGCGCGACCAGCACCGACAGGCCGGTGACGGTCAGGTTGTAGTAGATCTTGCGGACCGGCTTGGAGAACGCCCACTCGTAGGCGAAGTTCATGAACGAGCCGTCGATGGTGTCCAGCAGGCTCATCCCGGCCGCGAACAGGATCGGCAGGGTCAGCAGCGCGTACCAGGGCAGCGAGAAGGCCGCCGCGCCGCCTGCCAGCACCAACAGCGACACCTCGGTGGCGGTGTCGAAGCCCAGGCCGAACAGCAGGCCCACCGGGTACATGTGCCAGGACTTGGTGACCGCCCGGGTGACCTTGCCGAGGATCCGGTTCATCAGCCCGCGCCGCTCCAACTGGCGCTCCAGCTCGGCCTCGTCGTACTCGCCCTCGCGCATCCGGCGGAACACCTTGAGGATGCCGTTGAACGCGCCCAGGTTGATCAGGCCGAGCAGCAGCAGGAAGGTGCCGGAGACGGCGGTGCCGATCAGGCCGGTCATCCTGTGCAGGGTGGAGTCGTCCGCCTCCACCTGGTCGGCGAGCGAGCGGATGCCGAAGGCCAGCAGCGCGCAGAGGCCGAAGACGATCGAGGAGTGCCCGAGCGAGAACCAGAAGCCGACCGACAGCGGCCGCTTGCCCTGGCCCATCAGCTTGCGGGTGGTGTTGTCGATCGCCGCGATGTGGTCGGCGTCGAAGGCGTGCCGCATGCCGAGGGTGTAGGCGGTCAGGCCCATGCCCGCGCCGAAGACCTGGCCGCCGACGTCGTAGTGCTCGGGCGCGACCAGCGCGAGCAGGGTGAACCAGCCGACCACGTGCAGCACGAGGATGAAGCCGCCCATCCCGGCCAGGCGCATCCACTCCTCACGGGTGAGCCGGTCGCGCCAGCGGGGGCCGGTCATCGTCTTGTCCTTTCGGCAGGGCGGTCAGAGCTGGGCCATCTTTGCCTCCTTGGGCAAGTAGTTGCAAGTCATACGCAATTACAGGTCGGTTTCGGGACCTGCCCGGTTCACGTCCGCCCCCCGTCCGGCCGAGCAGGGTGTAGCCGCTTCGTCCCATCTCATCAGGAAATCCGCCGCTTCCTCCCCTAGGGTCGGAATGCCGACAGCCCGCAGCGCGATCCCCGTACGCGCTGCGGGCCGCTCGACGCTCACCGGCCCGGGACCCGATGGGAGCGGCCATGCCGTCCTACCCCTTCCACACCACCCGCGAGGACGTCCGCATCCCGCTGCCCGACGACACCCAGCTGGCCGCCCGGCTGTGGCGCCCGGTCGGCGACGAGCCCGTCCCGGCCCTGCTGGAGTACTCGGCCGACCGCCTGTCCGACCGCACCGCCGCCGAGGACGCCCGCCGCCACCCCTGGTACGCCGGCCACGGCTACGCCACCGTCCGGGTCGACACCCGCGGCCACGGCAACTCCGGCGGCCTGCCTGCCGAACCCGGCGGCGAACAGGAACTCACCGACGGCACCGCCGTCATCGACTGGCTCGCCCGCCGCCCCTGGTGCAACGGCCGGGTCGGCCTGCTCGGCGTCGGCGCCGCCGGCACCACCGCGCTGCGGCTCGCCGCCCGCACCCCGAACACCGTCGGCGCGGTCGTCGTCGCCTGCCCCGAGGGCGGCCACCGGCTCGGCGGCGCCGTCCTCGCCGCCGACCTGCACGCCCGGCTCACCGCCCTGGTCGCCGACGCCGCCCTCCCCCCGGACCCGCGGCACACCGGCGACGCCTGGCGCTCCGGCTGGCTGGCCCGGATGGAGTCGCTGGAGCCCCCGGTCGACGCCTGGCTCGCTGCCGGGGACACCACCGTGCCGGTCTCCGTCCCGGTGTTCGCGGTCGCCGGCTGGGGCGACCCGTCCTGCTCCTTCGTCCTGCGCCTGCTGGCCGAATCCCCCACCGCGCACGCGCTGATCGGCCCCTGGCCGCACGGCCTTCCCGAGGCCGCCCTGCCCGAGACCCTGCGTTGGTGGAACCACTGGCTGCGCGGCGTCGACACCGGCGCCCTCAAGGAACCGGCCCTGCGCAGCTGGATCAGCACCCGCTGGACCGGTGAGGACAGCTGGCCCTCCCCCGACGTCCGGGAGATCCACTACGACCTGGACGGCCAGCTGCGCACCGCCGGCACCACCTCCGACGACCGCTACGTCCACGTCCGCTCCCCGCAGCACACCGGCCTCAACGCCGGCGCCTACGTCCCGCGAGGCCGCCCCGCCGACCAGCCGCCGGACCAGCGGGAGGAGGACGGCCGCTCGGTCTGCTTCGACTCCCAGCCACTGCCCGAACCGGTCGAGCTGCTCGGCGCCCCGACCGTACGGCTGCGGCTGCGCTCCCGCGAGGACGGCGGTCCCGTCCAGCTGGCGGCCCGGCTCTGCGCGGTCGGCCCGGACGGCACCTCGGAACTGCTCACCCGAGGAGTGCTGACCGCCGCCGGCCCGGACGCCGAGATCGAGCTCGCCGCCTGCGCGGCCACCGTGCCGGCCGGACACCGGCTGCGGCTCGCTCTCTCCTCCGTCTACTGGCCCTGGGTGTGGCCGCCCGCCGACGACCGCGGCTACGCCCTCGACCCGTCCCGCTCCACCCTCAGCCTGCCCGTCCGCCACCTCGCGGCCGACATCGGCACCGCGCCCGTCACCTTCGAGACGCCCGCACTGCCCGACCCACCGGACATCCACCTCACCGAACCGCTCACCGCCCGGCCCGAGCACGTCATCGTCCACGACATCGGCCGCCACGAGTGGCGCACCGAACTCTCCCCCGCCGCCGACGGCACCCGCACCCACCCGGACGGGCTGGTTCGCGACGAGCACACCGTCACCGCGTACCGCATCCTCACCGGCGCCCCGCTCAGCGCCCAGGCCCGTACGGACCACACGGTGCGGCTGGAGCGGCCGGACATCGGCTGGGACGTCACCGTCCAGACCCGCACCCAACTCCGGTGCGACGCCGGGCACTTCCTCAGCATCGTGCAGCTGCGGGCGCTGGAGGCGGGGTCGGTGGTGTTCACCCGGGAGTGGCAGCACAGGGTGCCGCGGTAGGGCCGGGAACGCCCCAAAGTAATCCTTATATCCTTGCCTCGATACTCTCCTCTGACTTATAACTGGCCCATGAAGACGCTCGGACTGATCGGCGGCATGAGCTGGGAATCCACCGCCGAGTACTACCGCCTGCTGAACGAGCTCACCCGGGACCGGCTGGGCGGACTGCACTCCGCCCAACTGGTGCTCTACTCCGTCGACTTCGCCGAGATCGAGCAGCTGCAGGCGGCGGGGCGGTGGGAGGAGGCCGGCTCGATCCTGGCCGGCGCGGCACGCTCGCTGGAGGCGGCCGGCGCGGACCTGCTGCTGATCTGCACCAACACCATGCACAAGGTCGCCGACCAGGTCGCGGCCGCGGTCTCCGTGCCGCTGCTGCACCTCGCCGACGCCACCGCGGCGGCCGTCCGGGCGGCGGGCCTTCGACGGGTGGGCCTGCTGGGAACGGCGTTCACCATGGAACAGGACTTCTACCGGGGGCGGTTGGCGTCCAGCGGACTGGACGTCCTGGTGCCGGAGGCGGATTCGCGCGCCCTGGTCCACCGGGTGATCTACCAGGAGCTGTGCGTCGGGGAGGTCCGGGAGGAGTCCCGGGCGGCCTACCGACGGGTGATCGAGGACCTGGTGGCGGCGGGAGCGGAGGGGATCGTTCTCGGCTGCACCGAAATCGAACTGCTGGTCCAGCCGGAGGACAGCCCGGTCCCGCTGTTCCCCACCGCTCGTCTGCATGCGGAGGCTGCCGTGGCCGCGGCACTTGACGGCCGGTGAGGAGAAACCGGACTTGCGCGGGAGGGCGTTCGGGCTGCAAGATCTCCCTCGACCGCGACACCGAACGAGGAGGTGAGACCCCGTGAACGCTGTATCGATGTGGGTGCTCCCCCTCGCCGTCACGGTCAGGCGATAGACGTAGCTGTCCGCCGGGAGCCCCCGAACACGCTTGGGCACTCCCGAAAGGCAACACGCTATGTACGCTCTTCAGTTCACCTCTGAGTCGTCCTCGCACGGCATCCGCGAGCGCGACTTCACCCTGGGCGACGCCCCCGGCGTCCTCTGGTCCCCCGCCTCCGGCGCCGACCGCGCACCCCTGGTGCTGATGGCCCACGGCGGCGGCAACCACAAGAAGCACCCGGCCATGTCCGGCCGGGCCCGTCTCCTCGTGACCGGCTCCGGCTTCCACGTCGCCGTCCTCGACGCCCCCGGCCACGGCGACCGGCCGCGCACGGCACACGACGAGGCGGAAATCGCCGAGCTGTACCGGGCACGGGCGGCCGGCGAGCCGGAAGGCCCGATCGTCGTCCGCTACAACGACCACCTCGCAGACCTCGCCGTACCCGAGTACCGGGCCACCCTGGACGCCCTTCAGGAACTTCCGGAGATCAGCACCGACGGGCCGGTCGGCTTCTGGGGCATCAACATGGGCACCGCGATCGGACTGCCGTTCGTCGCCACCGAACCCCGGATCACCGCCGCCGTCTTCGGCCAGCACTGGCCCGACACCCTGGCCGAGAAGGCGAAGCGGATCACCATCCCGATCGAGTACGACATGCAGTGGGACGACGAGCACATCTCCCGTGAGGCCGGCCTCGCGCTGTTCGACGCCTTCGCCTCGAAGGAGAAGTCGCTGCACGTGAACTCGGGCAGGCACAAGGACCTGCCCCGCTTCGAGGCCGACAGCGCCGCCCGCTTCTTCGCCCGCCACCTGACCCGGGCCTGACCCCACCCCGCTGCGGCGCCCGGCCGGTTCCGCCGGGCGCCGCCGGGAGCACAGAACCTCTACCGTGGGGGTCATGCACGACGAAGTCCCGTACTGGAACACCAATGTGGCCCGCCACCCGGGCATTCTGCGGGCGGTGCCGCCCGGGTGTCGGGCGGCGCTGGATGTGGGGTGCGGGGACGGGCTGTTGGCGGCAAGGTTGGCGCGGCGGTGCGGGCGGGTGGTCGGGGTGGATCTCTCCGGTGAGATGGTCGCGCTGGCGCGGGCCACCTACTCCGAACCCACCTTTCTGGAGGGGAACTTCCTCACCCTGGACCTGCCGGGCGAGGGCTTCGACTTCGTCTGCTCGGTCACGGCCGTCCACCACATGGACTTCGAGGCTGCCCTCACCCGGATGCGGGAACTGGTGCGCCCCGGCGGGGTGTTGGTGGTGGTCGGTCTGGCGCAGGAGGAGTCGGCGGCGGACTGGGCCCGGTGGGCCGCGGCCGCGCCGCTGGTACGAGCGGTGAAGGCGCTGCGGCGGGCGGGCGCCCCGGAAGGCATGCCCATGGCCCCGCCGGGAATGAGCTACCAGGAGGTGCGGGAGACCGCCCGGCGGGTGCTGCCCGGGGTGCGCTACCGGTGGCACCTGTTGCGGCGCTACTCGCTGACCTGGACCAAGCCCTGAGAGCTCTGTCAGCGGCGCCTGGGAGAGTTCGATTGTGACCTGCGATGTGTGCGACCACGAGATGCGGCCGGTGCCGGTCTCCAACCCTCGGCCGGACTGGGCCCTCCCGGTGAAGGAGAGCTGGTTCTGCGCCTGGTGCTACGCGTGGACCGAACTCGGCCACGGCCCCCAGGAGGTCTCCCGTCCGCGCTACGAGCCGCCCGATTGGCGCTGGGAGCGGGCCGAGTCGGAGCACCTGCCCCCCGATGTCGCCCACGCCTACGGGTACTTCGCCACGACCCTGTGCGGCATCCGGCAGGACGGCCTGCACGCCTCGCCGTACTACTGGCTGCCGGGCCGGGACAACGCCTGCACGGCCTGCAAGGAGGCCGCGGTCGTCATCGACCGACGCTGGCCGACGGACCCGCAGGGCGAGAGGCGCCAGCGGCCACAGATCACTCCCCCGCCCGGTTCCGACTGGCCGCCCTTCTAGATCGTTGACCGGGTCATCGACGGGCGGTTACCAACAGGTCGTCACGGACGACCTGTCCTGTCGAGAGCCGGTGAGACACCGCCTCCGGCTACTCGCCGGTGACGCCGTCGGCAAGCTCCCGGACGATGTCGAGCTGCCCGACATGCCGCGCGTACTCCTGGAGCAAATGGAACAGCACCCAGATCAGCGTTGGCCGCTCCTCCTCGGGCGGGACCCGGCCCCCGAGCGTGGCCATCCGGTCCTCCAGCCGCGCGCTGGCGACAATCGCGCGGGACCGCTCGCACTGGGCGCGGAAGAACGCCGTGACATCCTCGACGGTCTCACCCGCCTCGACACGCCATGTGCCGCCACGGGCTTCCATATCGCCCCACGGCTGTTCGACCTGCTGGCCGGCGAAGCCCCACTCCAGCCAGCGCAGCTCCACATAGGCCAGATGCTTCAACAGCTCCAGCGGAGCCCAGTCGGATGGCAGCCGGCTGTCCCGCAACTCCTCGTTGGTTAGGCCGTCCAGCTTGCGCAGCACGGCGTCACGGTAGAAATCCAGATAGCCCGCCAACAACTCGGCCGGGTTGGTGAGCGTCACATCGGGCTCCGCCGGGGGACGGAATTCAGCAGTCATGGCAGGTGATGTTAAGCGGGGCCCCACAGGCAGGCCAACCACTCACAGCAAAGCGTCCCGCCCGTCGATTACCTGGTCAACGATGCGAGCCGAGTCACTGGGGCGCGAACGGACCCGGCTCCCGTACTGTTCGGTCAGCGCTGCGCGAGCCCCGCGGCCAGGAACATCGCGCCGGGCAGCGGCGCCGGCCGCCCGGCGGGTCTGACCGGACGGCCTGAGCGATCGCGCGAATCAGACGGTGTCGTCCGGGCGGTGGGGCATCCGCAGGACGACGACCACGCCGAGCGCGACGACGGCAATGGCGAACGAGACCGCCGGGAAGGCAGACTGGTCCGCGAGGCTCAGAGAGGGCGGGGATGGCCGGAACAACAGGTCCGACGGTTCAACGGAGGCAACTCGGAGCCGAGCTACGCCGCAGGAGAGAGGAAGCCGGCCTCTCGCACGAGGAGGTCGCCGAAGCTCTGAGCGGCATGAGCCAGCCGAAGCTGTCCCGCATCGAGAACGGCCGTGGCGCCACCAAGGTGGACGACGTCAAGCGGCTCCTCGCGCTGTACCGCTGCGACGACACCGAACTGATCTCAGCACTGGTCGACATGGCCAAAAACGGCTCGCAGCGCGGCATGTGGTGGCAGAGTTACGGCGCGCACATCAGCCCCGAACTCGGCGATCTGATCACCCTTGAGGCCAGCGCCTCGTCCGTTCGCACCTACGAGGGTTCCTTCATCCCAGGCCTTCTCCAAACTCCCGCATACGCACGCGAAATCATCAAGAAGCTCAGCATGCGGCCCGACGTCAACGTCGAGGCTCTCGTCGACGTGCGCATGGCCAGGCAAGGTGCACTCACCCGGTCCGAGCCGCTCACACTCTGGGCGGTCATCCACGAGGCAGCCATCCGGTCCGGCGTCGGCGGCCCCGCCGCCATGGCCGAACAACTGTCCCGTCTCATCGATCGCGCTGCCCAGTCGAACATCAACATCCAGGTCATGCCGATCGGCGCGCCGGCTCACCACGGAATGGGTGGAGCCTTCACCATTCTCGGCTTCCCGCAGCGCCAGGACCTCGACGTCGTCATGGTGGACGGCACTTTGAGCAACCTCTGGGTCGAAGAGGTCACCGACGTAGAAATCTACGGAGCGAAGTTCGACGCGATCAGGGCCGACGCCCTCGGTTTCGACGACTCGCTCGCCATCATCACTGACCAGAGAGACAAACTCACATGACGCCCCACCCCAACGCGGCTTCCCTGAAGCTCACCTGGCGCAAGTCCTCACGCAGCAACGATTCCGGCAACTGCGTCGAGGTCGCCTGCCTGGACGGATCGGCCTCGTTGATCCGCGACTCGAAGGACCCATCCGGCCCTGCCCTGGGCTTCGATCGGGCGGCACACGAAGCCTTCATCAATGCCGTCTCCGCCGGGGAGTTCGACTTCGGGCTCCTCTGATCGTCACTCTGCGGCGCCTCGCCCATTCCTGGCGAGGCACCGCTACCCCTCCTCGGGCACCTCGACGATGAGCAGCGTCCCCCGGCTGCCCGCCCGCACGGCATGCCGGGCGCCCGGCGGTACCCGGCACAGTTCGCCGGCGCCGACCGTCAACTCCTCGCCGCCCATCTCCAACTTCAGGACGCCGTCGGCGACGAACAGCACCTCGGCCGTCCCATGCACCTCCGCCTCCAGCTCCCGGCCGTCCATCCGCAGCACCTTCACCGCCGCCGTGCCGACCTGCGCCAGCACCACCGACCGCCAGGCATCCGGCAGTTGGGCAGCGCGTTCCTTCACGTCCACCAAGCTCATGACCAGGGACGCTACCCGCGTCACCTCTCAAATTGGTTGACCGTTCGGCAAAACCTGCCAGGATCGCCCAGGTGAACGCTCGCGCGCTGTACGAGGCGCTCCTCGACACCAACGGCCCCTACGAGGACGTCATCGCCCCCTGGCTCACCCAGGCCTCCGCCGACGGCTACCGCGCCCACCTCCACACCGCCGCCACCCCTCGCAACCACTGGTGGACCGACAAGGAGGACGGCTGGAACCTCCTCTGCGAGCTCTACGCCCTCAGCCGCGTCAGCGACTACCTCCTCCTCGACCCCCAACTTCCGCCGTACCTGGACCTGTTCACTGCCCTCGGCATGACCCCGTTCGAGGACACCACCCCCTTCGACCCCTTCCTGCACGAGATCACCGAGGTCGAGCAGGCCGAAGACCCGGACTCCCCCATCGAGATCCTCGACGTCCGCTGGCCCGGCCTGATGCTCGGCGAGCTGCTGTTCAGCCGCGCCGGCGTGCGGGTCCGGGCGGGCCTCGCGCACGCGGAACGCGGGGTGGCCGACCGCTGGCCGATCTACTGGACGCACCGTCGCGCCCACCGCCCCACCCGTGACCTCTCCCAGGGCTGGGGCAACAACTCCCAGTGGCGTACCGACTTCCGCCTCGACTACCGCACCGCCGACGGCGACCTGCTCAACCTCGCCGAGGACGCCCCGATCGACGGCCGCCCCGACCTCGACCCGGACGACTACGGGAACCTCGGACCGGACGAGCGCCTGCTCACCCCCGCCGAGCGCCGCGAACTCCTGCGCCACCGCACCTTCCTGCGCACCCCCGCGACCGCCGCCGCCTCGCCCGCCTGGGCGGCGGACCTGTGGCCCTTCGAGTGGCGGCTGCCCGCCGACCTCGAACAGCGCAGGTGAGGTCTGGATCACTGCGCATGATCATGGCGGTTGATAGGTAGAGACGCATGGAAGAACTTGTACGCCTCAGGGACGTCGAGGAAGCCGCAGCCGGAGACGGGCCGCTTCTGTGGGCAGCTCAGGCGCAGCACAATGGCCGGCTGGGGCCGGGCGTGCGGGCCTGGCGTCATGGGACGGCCCTTGCGGTGACGAGCCCCGACCTCTCCCGGCGGGACCGGCTGGTGATCAAGGGTGATCCCGATGACGCCGCACACCTGGTGCGACACGTCCTGGACGAGGTCGGGCCGTCCTACCGCCCCGTCGGCCACGCTCCGTTGATCGACGCGCTGATCGGCAGGGTCCCCGGCCTCGCTCCGATCCGCGAGTTCTTCTGGATGGAGACCGCAGCCCTGCCAGCCCCTCCCGCCGTCGGGGTGGAGTGGCTGGATGAGGTGACGGTGAAAGAGGCGATCTCGCTGTTCGACCGCTTCTTCCCCGACTCGTACGCGCAACCGGAGGACAGTGCCGTGCGCCGTTGGGCCGGAATCGTCGACTCCCTCGGGGGCCGCGAACGACCGGAGCCCTTGGCCGTGGCAGCCGATGTCTGGTCGGCGGCCAACTGCGGCTTCCTGGCCGGCGTGTGCGTGCACCCCGCTGCCCGCGGGCGCGGGCTTGCGCAGGCCGTCTGTGGCTTCGTCATCGAGGCGTTGGTGCGTCGGCACGGGCGTGCCGCCCTCATGGTGCACGCGGACAACCAGGCGGCCATCGCCGTGTACGAGCGCTTGGGTATGACCAAGCGGCTCCTCTGCGCGGCCCAGGTCGTCTCCCCGTAGGAGTCGCGGGCCGTGCTCCGTCAGGACTTCGTGGCGCGGTCGGCGAGCAGCTCGCCGACCACGTACCGGGCGGTGCGCACCATCCGGGGGTTGGTCCCCCGGTAGTAGTCGAGTTCCATCAGCGCGACGGACAGCGCCCAGCCCGTCCCCCGGGCCCAGGCCGCGTCATCGGCGCCGACGGCCGTCCGGAAGGCGTCGCGCACGGCGGCGGGGAGCACGTACCAGGCCGGGAGCAGGTCCACGGCCGGGTCGCCGAGGCCCGCGCAGCCGAAGTCGATGACGGCGCTGAGGCGGCCGTGGCCGTCGACCAGGAGGTTTCCGGGCTGGAGGTCGGCATGGATCCAGATCGGTGGGCCCGGGTGCGACGGGGCACGAAGTGCCGCCTCCCAGGCGGAGGTTGCCACCTCGACGGGGATGACGTCGGCCAGCGCCGCGAGTGCCCGCCGGACCGCGCCGTCCCGGTCCGACAGGGACTCGTTGCGGTAGGAGGCCGGGCCGCCGGTCGGGTCCGCCCGGTGCAGGGCGGTGGTGAAGGACGCCAGGTCCCGGGCGAGCAGCCCGGGTTGCGGGGAGTGCCCGGCCTCGGGGTTGGCCCCGTTCAGCCAGCGGAGCACCGACCACGGCCACGGGCAGCCGTCGACCGGCGTGCCCAGGCCCACCGGGGCCGGTACCGCGACCGGCAGTCGGGGCGCCAGGCGGGGCAGCCAGGCGTGCTCCTTGCCGATGTCCTCGGCCGCCCCCGGGATGCGCGGGATCCGTACCACCAGCTCCGCGCCGAGCCGGTACATCGCGTTGCTGGTCCCGGCGGAGTCAACCAACTCCACGGACAGGTCGGCCCATTGCGGGAACTGCGCGGACACCATGCGCAGCACCAGCGCCTCGTCGATGTCCAGTTCGTCAGCGTGCATCTTGGGGGAGGACGGCATGGCGTCCGACCTTGCCAGCACCCATCGGGCCTGGCAAACGAATTACCAGGGCACGACCCGCCCCAGGTGGTCGACGAAGTGCAGGCTGCTCTTCCCCTGGTGCCGCTCGATCGTCTCCGCCACTCCGGGAACGCTCTCCTCCACGCTGAGCTCGGCCTCGAAGCCGCCGAGTTCGGTGCGCACCCACCCCGGGTCCATCAGCAGCAGCGTCCGCGCGTCGTCCGCACGGCGAGCGGCGTAGCAGCGCATCAGCTGATTCAGCGCGGACTTACTGGCCCGGTAGAGGTCCTGGCCGCCGTCGGTGTTCAGGGCGATGCTCCCCTGGTCGGAGGACATCACTCCGACGGTTCCGGTCGGTGCGACCAACGGGCCGAGCACCTCCACGACGCGCATCGGGCTGAGCGCGTTGGTGACCATGACCTCGGTGAACATGTCCGTCGGGACCTCGCCGATCGGGAGGTCGCCGCGGGTGATGGCGGCGTTGACGAAGAGCAGGTCGAGGGTGCGGTGGGCGAGACGGTCGCGCAGGGCCGCGATCTGCTGCGGGTCGGTCATCTCCAGCGACTCGACGGTCAGCCGCCCGTCGGAGGTGTCGGCCAGGTCGTGCAGGCCGGTGCGCCGGCTGCCGCGGACCGTGCCGATGACGTCCCAGTCACGGCGGAGGAATTCGGTGGCGAGCCCGAGGCCCAGGGTCCGGGAGGCGCCGATGATCAGTGCAGTGTGGCGATTGTCGGTCATGGTCCGAGTCTCCGAGCGGCGCGGACCGGGCGTCCAATACCCTTCCGAGCGCATTGATACCGTGCGGGCATGGATCTGGACCTGCGCAAGCTCCGCTACTTCGTCGCGGTGGTCGAGCACGGCCAATTCGGCCGGGCGGCAGGCGCGTTGTTCATCGCCCAGCCGGTCCTGAGCCGGCAGATCCGGGCGTTCGAACGGGAGTGGGGCTGCACGCTGTTCACCCGCACCACCCGCAGCGTTGAACTGACCGCCGCCGGGCGACAGTTGTACGAGGAGGCGCGGCGGATCACCGCGACCGTGGACGCGGCCGTACGACGCGTCCAGGAGGCGGCGCTGGGCGAACAGCGGCTGGTCATCGCCTTCTCGCCCGGCCTGCACGTGTCGGAGGCGATCCGGGCGTTCACGGCGCGGCGCCCGGACGTCGGGGTGGACGTGCTCCCGCTGCGCTGGTGGGAGCAGGACGCACCGCTGCGCGACGGCCGCGCGCACGTCGGCTACCTGCGGCGCCCCTTCGACGACGCGGGGCTGCGCACCATCCCCATCGGGCACGAGACCAAGGTCGCCTGCCTGCCCGTGACGCATCCGCTGGCCGGCCGGCCCAGCCTCACCACGGCCGACCTCGACGGCGAGCCGATCCTCGACGCCCGGGCGCGGCGGACCTACACGCTGGACGAGAAGTTCGAGCTGATCGCCTCCGGGCAGGGCATCGCGCTCGTCCCGCTGAGCGTCGCGGGCTCCTACTCCCGCCCCGACCTCGTCTATCGGCCGGTCACCGACTACCCGCCGGTCGAGACCTGCCTGGCGGTCCCGGAGGACAGCCGCGGGGACGTCGTACGGGACTTCCTCGACATCGCCGTCGCCACCCTGCGCCCGCTCACTCCCTGACCGACTCACCCCCTGCCCGGCTCACTCGCGCTGACCGGCTCAGTCGCTCTGATCTGCTCACTGCCTGACCGCGAGGTCCTGGCTGCCGACCACCTTGAGCAGCCGCAGCGCCGAGTGCGAGGGCGTGCCGGGGGCGGCGGTGTAGAAAATCGTCCACTGGTCCCGGTGCGGGTCGTGCAGCGCCTCGCAGTCGAGGTCGAGCGGGCCGACCACCGGGTGCACGATGCGCTTGCGGGTGGAGCGGCGCACCTCCACGTCCTGCCGGGCCCACAGTTCGCGGAACTCGGCGCTGCCCGCGAGCAGTCGGTCGATCAGGCGGCGCATCCCGCTATCGGCGGGGTAGCGGGCGGCGGCGGAGCGCAGGTCGGCGACCGCGTGACGGGCGAACTGGGCCTGGCCAGCGGGGTCGTGGCGGGCGCGGGCGTCCGGGTCGGTGAAAAAGCGCCAGATGAGGTTGCGTTCGCCGGGTGGCAGGGCGGAGAAGTCGCCGAGCAGCGCGGCCGCCATGGCGTTCCAGGCGAGCACGTCGCGGGCGGCGCTGCAGACCATGGCCGGGGTGTCGTCCAGCCGGTCGAGCAGGTGCAGGATGCCGGGCCGGACGTCGCGGGGCAGCGCGCTCGGGGGCAGCGGCGGCTCGCCGACCAGGTGGTGCAGGTGGGCGGTCTCGTCCTCGGACAGCCGCAGGGCCCGGCTGATCGCGCCGATCATCTGCCGGGACGGACGCGGCCCCCGGCCCTGTTCGAGCCGGATGTAGTACTCCACCGACATGCCCGCGAGTTGCGCGACCTCCTGGCGGCGCAGGCCCGGGGTGCGGCGCCGTCCGCCGGCCGGCAGGCCGACGTCGGCGGGCTGGATGCGGGCTCGCCAGCGCCGCAGGAAGGCGGCCAGCTCGGCCCGGTCCACGTGTTCCACGCCCCCAAGTCTGGCCCGGTCGCCGCGCGGCGACCATGGGACTCCCGATACCACCCTCGACAGTGCTCTCCCGACCCCGCCGCCGCCCGGCCAGAGTCGAGGCATGACCACCAACCGCATCATCCTGATCACCGGCGCCAACAAGGGCATCGGCCTCGCCACCGCCGGCGAACTCGCCCGCGCCGGGCACACCGTGCTGATCGGCGCCCGCGACCCCGAGCGCGGAACCGCGGCCGCCGCCGGGCTGACCGCGCAGGGCCTGTCCGCCCGCTTCGTCCGCCTGGACGTCACCGACCCGGCAATCGTCGCCGCCGCGGCCGAGCTGATCGCCGCCGAGTACGGCCGACTGGACACCCTGGTCAACAACGCGGGCGTCGCCCGGGACTGGCAGCGCACGCCGGAGGAGCTGCCGGTCGAGGCGGTGCGCGAGACGTACGAGACCAACGTGTTCGGCGTCGTCACCGTCGTCAACGCCATGCTGCCGCTGCTGCGCAAGTCGTCGGCCGCCCTGATCGGCAACGTCTCCAGCGGCCTCGGCAGCTTCTCCTTCCTGGCCGACCCGGAGTCCCCGATCTGGGAGCACGCGACCCTGCTCGCCTACAACTCCTCCAAGGCCGCGCTGAACGCCGTCACGCTGGTCTACGCCCGGGCGTTGCGCGAGTCCGGCATCAAGGTCTGCGCGCTGGAGCCGGGTTACTGCGCGACCGACCTCAACGGCCACAGCGGCCACGCCACCGCTGAGGAGGGCGGCCGCCGGATCGCCCGGCAGCTGGGCGAGGCCGAGGCCGGGGCGACCGGGCAGTTCTTCAACGCGGAGGGCGGCACCTACCCCTGGTAGGAAGCGATGAGGGCCGGCAGCTCGCGCATGTCGTGGAAGACGACCGTGCCCGGCCCGGCCAGCCGCTCCGCCGCCGTCACGCCGCCCGCGTAGCCGAGCGCGCGCATCCCGGCGGCGCGGGCGGCCGTGACGCCGGGCCCGCTGTCCTCGACCACGACGCAGGCGGCCGGGTCGACGCCCATGCTCCGCGCGGCGTGCAGGAACAGGTCGGGCGCGGGCTTGCCGCGCCCGACCTCGGTGGCGCTGAAGATCCGCCCGGCGAACCGCTCGTACAGCCCGGTCCGGCCCAGGGTGTGGCGCATCTTCTCGTGCGTGCCGCTGGACGCCACACAGGTCGGCAGGGTGATCGTGGCCAGCGCCTCCGGCAGTCCGTCCACCGGGGTCAACCCGGCGTCAACCGCCTCGGCGTGCAACTCGCGGAAGCGCTTGTCGAACAGCGTCGCCGTCTCCTCGCCGAGCCGCTCGGCGACCATCGCGTGGTTGGCCGCCTCGGACCGCCCGACGAACTTCTCGATCACCTCGGCCTCGGTCAGCGGCCAGCCGTACTCCTCCCCCAGCTGCACCAGGACGCGGACGGCGATGATCTCGCTGTCCACCAGGACGCCGTCGCAGTCGAATATCACCAGCTCTATCGGGTCGATCATCCTCTCAGCATAGGGGTGGACCGTGAACGGTCAGGGGCCCGCCGACGGGAAGTTCGCCGCCGTCTCGGGCACGCTGTCCGGCAGGTGCAACGGGTTCGAGCAGGAAAAGTCCGCCACGACGGCCTTGGCGTACTTCAACGCGATGCCCAGGACCGCCCGGTGACTGCTGTCCGACTTCGGACTGTTGTCGCGCGTGAAAACCTGGAGCCCCACGTATGGCGCGCCCAGACGCGTGGTCTCCGGGTTGTCGCACCGGAACCCGAGGCTCACGTCATCCTGCCCGACCCACCCTTGCACGTCCGCACCGAAATCGAGCCGGCTCTTGGGCTTCTTCGCGCCCGCGCCGTAGACGGCGTTCATGACGAACTCGTCCATCGACCACACATTGATCTGCACGATGGGGGCCTCCAGCTCCCGCCGGACCTCGCAGCTCTGACCATTCACCGTGGGGTGGAGCCGCACGCCGTAGTTCAGCCAGTAGTGCTCGACGAACGTCCCGTGCGCGTCATTCGCCAGGGGCTTGAGGTCCGCCCGGGTGAGCACCGACCAGCAGGCGCTGGCGGGTAGTTCCGCCGCTGCGTGTGCCGACCGCCACCACAGCCCGAGCCCGGCTCCGGCGAGGAGCACAGTCGCGGCTCCGCTGGCGAGCCACCGCCGCCGGAGCCGCTTGCCCTCAGCCATTGATGGCCCTCGTGAAGAGCCCGGCGCCGCCGGTCGCACCGTCCCGCGCCGCGTCCGCGGCTGCCGAGGACAGCACTTCGATCTGCTGCGGGTTCAGCCCGGTCCCCTGCACGGCGCTCTCCACCGCCTTCTTGGCTGCGTCGCCCAGCCCTCTGAAGCCCGCGACGTCCGCGTCCGTGGCCGGGTCCGCGGTGTTCGGGTCAGCGATGTGGTAGCTCGACGTCAGCTGGTCGATGAGAAAGTTCGCCGGCAACGACATGCCCTTACCGAGACCGGGAATGTCCCCCAGCAGCCTGCCGCCGGTCATGGCCCAGACCGTCTTCCCCCACATGCCGTTCTGGTCGATGGACTTGTTGTACGCGTCCGCCTGGCCCTTCATCTCGTCCACCAAGCCGGCGGTCCGGCCCGCGGTGAGAATCCCGGCCACCTCACCGCCGGAGTGCGCCGCGTTCTTCACGGCCTGGTCGAACTCGGCGCCATAGGTGTCCCGATCCAGCATCACGTTTTGGATGTGGGCCGTCGTGTAGGCCTGCTGGGCCTGCGCGACGGCCCCGAAGGCATCGGGGTTACGGCCCAGCGCCCCCAGCAGCTTCGCGGTGTTACCCGGGTTCAGGTCCGCCCGGGAACCGTAGGTCGTCAGCGAGTGGTCCTGCGGACTGATCGTCCCCTGCACGTCGCCCATGTAGGCAGCGGTCAGATGGCCCAGACTGGGCGCCAGGTCCGCGAGGTCAGCCCCCTTGCGGAGCAGCTTGGGACCGTCCCCGCTCCCGAAGCGGTCGACCACGTCCTGCATCACCTTCGCCATCTCCGGCGTGTGCTGCGGCAAGGGGGCGTCCTGGGGCGCGTCGAGGGCGCGTCCGGTGGTGGCCGCCTCCAGCGCGTGGCCCAGGGCCAGCATATCGGGCGACTCCGCGTGGCCGCTGGCGAGGTAGTAGTTCCCCTTCGAGATGTCCTGGAGCGGCGAGCGGTCACCCCCCACAGTCAGCGCCGTGAGGTAGTCATTCTTCTGGTGGTCAGCCTTCACCGACCCATCGAGGTTGTACTCCGTCTTCTCGTCGTTGAAGAACTTGGTCGCGGCCTCGGGATTGTGCGCGAGCGCGTCCAGCACGCCCGTCATCGGGTTGAATCCGCCCGCTTGGGAACCTTGCGAGTAGCCCAGCAGCTTCATCTTGTCCAAGTCGGTGTCGAGCCAGGGCGTCGTGGTCCAGAAACCGGGCATCTCACTGAGCTGGGTGACGTGTTCGGCGACCGGGTTGAGGAAGTGCGGGTCGTACGTTCCGGTCCGCAGGATGTTCGCCAGGATCTGGTAGCCGTACGGCTGGACGCTGCCGCTGACCCGGTCGCCGCGCGGCAGGATCTCCGTCCTGGTGGCTCCGGCCCGGCGCAGGCCCGCCTCCCACTCGTCGGACAGGTGCGGGAAGTTGTGGCTGTCGGTGGCGCTGGCCAGCGCCGTGCCGAGGTTCTTCTGGAGGTCGGCGATGGCGGTCGAGCGGTTGCCCTTGTCCGCCGAGGCGACGGCCAGCTGGCCGTAGTACTTGAGGAAGCCGTCCGGTCCCAGCCGGTTGTAGAAGGCGGTGGTGAACTGCGGGTTGTTGGCGTTGGCTTTCAGTGCCTTGTTGAGCTCGTCGAGTTGGGCGTCGGAGAGATTCCCGGCCAGCTTGAGGAGGTCCGCCGCCTTCTTGCCCTGCTCCTCCGGGCCCGTCGACGGCTGGAACGCGGTCTTGCTCTTCCCGGTGGCACCGCCGAGCGCCGCGGCGGCCGCGGTGTCGGCCGCCGTCGCGCGGGCCACGGCCTTCGCGATGTCCTGGCCCACCGACTGGGCCAAAGCCTTGTACGAGGTGGCATAGGTCGGGTCGTGCTTGTCGGCCTCGCTCGTCGGCGCGGGCCAGCTGATGTTGACGCCGTCCGCGTCCACCGTCAGGGAGTTGTCGGCGGCCCTCTTCAACGCCGCGTCCAGGTCCGCCCGGGCGGCGGCGAGTTCGGTGTGTGCGTCCCGCAGCGTCTTGCCGATCGCGCTGGCCTCCTCGAAGGCCGCGTCGAGCTCGTTGCGGGTCTTGGTGATGGTGGCGGCGGCCCGCTCGGCCGCGTCGCCCCGCCAGTTCGATCCCTGGAGCGGCGTGAGGATGTCGCCGGTGAACTCGGAGGAGAGATTCCAGTTGCTCGTCAACGACTCGAAGGCCGAGGCCAGGGTCTCGATGCCCTTGAACGTCTCCTGGCGCAGGTCGGAGTAGGTACTCATGTCACCGGCCTCAGTTCGTCTTCAAGTTCTGGGCGTTCACCTGGTCGGCGCGCGCGTACTGGTCGGCATTGCTGGTCAGACCGGTGGAGATGTCCGCGATCGCCTGGCTGGTCGTCTGCGCCTGCGCCGCCCACATCTCGTGCGCGGCCTGGACCGCCCCCACGATCGCCCAGTCCTTGGACATGCCCTGGAGGCTGCCCTGGAGGTCCTTCCACACGTCCTTGGTGGCCTTGTCGAAGTCGGTGTGCAGGGTGCCCGCGTTGGTCCCCGCCTTGCGCAGCGCCTCCGGGCTCACCTTCACCGTCGGCCCGCCGGGGGCCGCCGTGGCCACCGGTGGCGGCGTCCACCCCGGGGCCGCGGCGCCCGAGGCGGCGGCGGCGAGGTCGGGGAACCGCTTCTTCGCGTCCTCCGTCAGGTTTCCCGACTTGTCGAAGAGCCACGGATTCACCCGTCGCTCGAAATCAAGGTCAGTCACTTGTCTCCGCCCCCAGCCCGTACGGCTCCATGCGGCCGTGAACCGGCGCGAGCGGCGCCGGCGCACGACAGATGATCACGCCGATGAATCGCCCACCCGTTCGACATCAGTCGGCAGCCTAACCATCGGCCGTTGTCGCGTAAAAAAAGCGCTAAAAATCTGAGCGGAACCTGAGCAAAGCGGCCCCGGGGCCTGTCCGTGGCCGCTTTCCACCGCGGCGCGGACGTACGGCGCCTGGCCTGACGGGCCCGGCGGCCGAAGCCACCGGGCCCTTCGAACGTCCAGCCGTCGTACGGCGTCAGCTGGTCTGGATGGAGGTGTCGTCGATCACGAAACTCGTCTGCAGCGAGGAGTCCTCGACGCCGTTGAACTTCAGGGTGACGCTCTGGCCCGCGTAGGACGAGAGGTCGAAGGTGCGCTGCTGGTAGCCGGCCGCGGCGTCCACGTTGGAGTAGGTCTTCAGCGTGGTGCCGTTGACCGACACGGTCAGCTTGTCGTACGCGGTCGAGCCGGTCTCGGCGGTGTCGATGTGCAGCCAGAAGCTCAGCGTCGCCTTGCAGCCCGCCGGGATGGTCACCGTCTGGGACAGCGAGTCGGTGTGGGTGCTGCCGTAGCCGTTCAGCCACGCCTTCCAGCTACCGCCGTGCGCCGCCTGCGAGGAACTGTTGTCGACCACGCCGCTCGAAGCGGTCCACGGCGCCGCCGAGCCGGTCTCGAAGCCCTGGTTGCCCAGCAGCTGCGCCGGGGTGCAGGTACCGCCGCCACCACCGGTGACCGCCCAGGTGAAGCTGGTGGTCCCGGTCTTGCCGGCCGAGTCCTTCACCGTCACCGTCACGTTGGAGCTGCCCGCGGTGGTCGCGGTGCCGGAGATCACGCCGGTGGAGGAGTTGATCGACAGCCCGGCGGGCAGGCCGGTCGCGCTGTACGACAGCGGGGCGGTGCCGCCGGAGGCGTTGATCTGCAGGCTGACCGAGCCACCCACCGCGGTGGACTGGTCACCGGGGCTGCTGACCGAGACGGCACCGGTGCCGGCCGGCTTGGTGAGCAGGCAGCCGGGCACGGTGAGGTCGATGGCCCGGCTGGAGTTCAGGCAGGTGGTGAACCAGTAGGTCTCCTGACCGTAGCTCTGGCCCTTGGTGGCCGTGGTGGTGCCGTCGGCGGCGACCTCGCACGGGTTGTCCAGGGTGCACATCTCACCGTTGTCGTTGCCGGTGTTGTTGATGCCGATGATCCGCCCGCTCGCGGAGTCGATGATCGGCGAGCCGGAGGTGCCGTGGGTGGTGTTGCAGGCGAAGTTGTAGCGCAGCGAGTCGTGGAAGGTCCACTGGTCCTCGCGCAGGGTCGGCACGAACCCGTTGACGGAGCAGTTCCAGACCTGCTTCCAGTACGAGGACGGGATGTACATCGAGGCGCCGTCGCTCGGGTGCGCGTCGTTGATGGTCAGCGCGGTGGCGCCGTACTTGGAGCTGATCGACCCGTAGGTGTCGGTGAGGCGGTAGAGCGCGACGTCGGTGCCGGTCATCGTCGCGTAGAGCACCTGGTCGGCCTGGACGGTGCCGAGGCTGTTACCCGCGCCGTCCAGCAGGGTGCCGCTGCGGCTGGCGCTCTGGTTCTGGATGACCACGCCGGCCGAGGGCATGCTGGGCAGGCAGTGGCCATTGGTGAGCATCATCGCCCGGTCGCCGTCCACGGAGGTGGGGTAACGGACCAGCGAGGCCGAGCAGTTGCTCAGGGCGATGGTGGACGTCAGGTCGGCCGCCTGGACGGCGTGCGCGGGGGCGGCCGCTAAGACCAGCCCGCTCGCGACGACGGCACTCGTACCGGCCATCGCGACAAGTCTCTTGAACATGGCTCTCCTTGTGGGGGATCGCGGGGTGTACGACTGGTCGCCGAGGCCCGCGCGCACGAAAGTGCCATGGTCACTTCAAGAGGTCAACCGTTCCGGCACAACTCGCCACTGTTCGGCTTGTGTTGTGCCACTGGCTGGCAACTTCCCGTCCCGTTATGACCGTTACGCGACGGCAGGATGAACGCTACGGTTGCGGGAAGGAGTTCGGGTCCACATCGTTGGTCTTGGCGTTGCCGTCGGCCACCGGCTGCAGGGTGATCGACCAGGAAGTCGAGGTACGGCCGGTCTCGAACGGGAAGTTGTCCTCGAACTTGGTGAACCCGCAGCTCTGCGTGAAGGCCTTGGCCTCGGAGTCCCAGTCCGCGCCCTCGGAGACGAAGACGTCATACGTTCCGTCCTCCACGCCCTCGAGGTCGGCCTTCTGCCCCTTGGCCACGAACATCGAGTGCACCGTCTTGCCGTTCAGCACCAGCGAGACGACGGCGTCCTTCTTGGTGCCGTTGTCGACCTTGAACACGCCGTCGCCGCGCAGCTTGCCCTTGCTGACCATCGTGCCGTTGTCCAGCGAGCGGGACTGCTGCTTCGGCAGCTGCGGGACGGCGAAGGTGGTCGAGTAGCCGGCCTCCGCCATCTTGCTCAGGGCCGCCGACACCTCCGCCACCCCCTGCGAGGCGCCGAGCTCGGCCTCGGCCGAGCCCAGGGCGCAGACGCCGTGGGACTTGATGTCACCGCGGACCGTGGTCGCGTCCTTGGCGAGCAGCTTCAGCGCGGCCACCAGCACGGTCTGGTCCTTGGAGACCGCGGCCGGCTGGTCCGCCTTGCTCAGGCTCGCGGCGGCCGTCTGCGCGCTGGTGGAGACGGTGGTGAGCACGGTGCCGAGGTCGGCGAGGTTCTTGGCCCCCGCCACCTGGGCGAGCGCGGCGTTGAGCGGGTCGATGCTCGCGCTGAGCACCGGGCCGTACGGCGTCGGCGTCGGCGTCGGCGTGACCTGAGGCGCGGTCAGGCCCGTCGCCGTACCGGTGGACGAGGAGCGGGTGTCATCGCCCCCACCGCCGGAGCAGGCCGCGAGCAGCAGCGCCATACCGACGGCCAGACCGGCCTTGCCGAAGGACCTCATGACCCCACCCCATTGACACCCGGCGCGCACAGCGCGCGCACACCCCGTGACATGCTGCCGAGCACGGACCGCCCGGTCAACAGGTTTCAATAGATCACCCGAAGGGGCCGTCCCGGCCCACCCATCTGGGTCAACTACGATCGGGCTCGTGCTCAGTCTCACCGGCCTTCCCCTCCAGATCGTCGCCTGCGTCCTCGCGATCGCCGTCTTCGCCGCCACCATGTGGCTCTGGCCGCGGTTCGGCGGGAAGGGCTGGAAGGCCTGGGCCGGCCGGATCGGCGCCTTCCTGGCGACCCAGGTGGCGGTGCTGGCCGCGATGGGGCTGATCGCCAACAGCTACTTCGGCTTCTACAGCTCCTGGACCGACCTGCTCGGCACCAGCGGCAAGCTCGGCACGGTGGTCGACCACTCGCCGAACGCCTCCGGCGTGGCCGTCACCGGCCAGCAGAGCTTCTACTCGGCGCAGGGCTCGGAGCCCGAGCGCTCCGGGCTGATCCAGAAGGTCGACGTCAAAGGAGCCGGCAGCGGCCTGACCACCGAGGCGTACGTCTACCTGCCGCCGCAGTACTTCCAGCCGGGCTTCGCCAAGCAGCGCTTCCCGATGGCCCTGGTGCTCACCGGCTACCCGGGCACCCCGGAGAAGCTGATCTCGCTGATGCAGTACCCGGCGTCGACCCTCGACGCGATCGAGCAGAAGAAGCTGCCGCCCACCATCCTGGTGATGACCCGCCCCACCCTGGTCGGCGACCGGGACACCGAGTGCGTCGACGTGCCGAACGGCCCCCAGGTGGAGACCTTCTTCACCAGCGACCTGCCCAAGGCCCTCGCCACCACCTACCGGATCGGCACCGACCCGGCGAACCGGGCCGTGATCGGCAACTCCACCGGCGGCTACTGCGCGCTCAAGTTCGCGCTGCGCAAGCCCGACAGCTACCCCGCCGCGGTCGCGCTCTCCGGCTACTACAGCGCGGCCCACGACCCGACCACCGGCGACCTGTTCGGCGGCAACGACAAGCTGAAGCAGGAGAACGACCTGCTGTGGCGGCTGAAGAACCAGCCCGCCGCCCCGGTCTCGCTGCTGCTGACCACCGCGAACGACGAGAACAACTACGAGGAGACCCAGGCCATGGTCGGCGCCTTCAAGGCCCCGACCAAGATGTCCACCATCACCCTGGACACCGCCGGCCACAACTTCCACACCTGGACCCGGGAGATCCCCCCGGCCCTGGAGTGGCTGGGCAAGCACATCACCATGCCGACCGCCGCATAGGCGGGCAGATCACACCCGTCTCACAGCCCCGTCTCACGGTTCTCTCAGCCGCGCCACGCACGGTATGGCGCATGACCACGAGCAGCTACTCCCCTCCGGCCGGCGACCCGTGGCCCGAGGCCGCGAAGTACCCGCCGCCGGAGGTGCCGCAGCCGGGCGCCGACCGGCCGGACCCGGCACCGCTCTTCCCCGAGCAGCCCCTGCCGCCCGCCGGCCCCAAGGGCCCCGCCTCCTGGTCCGGACGGCTGCGCACCCTCCCGGCCCGCGCCTGGCGCGGCCGCGCGGACGACCCGCGTTGGGTGCGCCCGGCCCTGCTGGCGCTGCTGGCCGCGACCGCCGTCCTCTACCTGTGGGGCCTGAGCGCCTCCGGGTGGGCCAACGCCTTCTACTCGGCCGCCGTCCAGGCCGGCAGCCAGAGCTGGAAGGCCTTCTTCTTCGGCTCCTCCGACGCCGCCAACTTCATCACCGTCGACAAGCCCCCGGCGTCGCTGTGGCCGATGGCGCTGTCGGCCCGGATCTTCGGCCTCTCCTCCTGGTCGCTCCTCGCCCCGCAGGCGCTGATGGGCGCCGCCACCGTCGGCGTGCTGTACGCGACGGTGCGCCGCCGCTTCTCCCCGATCGGCGGTCTGCTGGCCGGCGCGGCGCTGGCGCTGACCCCGGTGGCGGCGCTGATGTTCCGCTTCAACAACCCGGACGCGCTGCTGGTGCTGCTGCTCACCCTGTCCGCGTACGGGCTGGTGCGTGCGATCGAGACGGCGAGCACCCGGTGGTTGGTGTTCACCGGGGTGATGTTCGGGTTCGCCTTCCTCACCAAGACCCTGGCGGCCTTCCTGATCCTGCCCGCCTTCGCGGTGATCTACCTGGTCGTGGCGCCCACCGGCTTCTGGAGGCGGGTGCGGCAGACCCTGCTCGCGGGTGCGGCCGTCGTCGTCTCCGGCGGCTGGTGGGTGGCGATCGTCGAGCTGCTGCCCGCCTCGGCCCGCCCGTACGTCGGCGGCTCGCAGGACAACAGCTTCCTGTCGCTCACCTTCGGCTACAACGGCCTGGGCCGGGTCGACGGCAACGAGCGCGGCAGCGTGGGCGGCGGCGGACGGCTGCCGGCCGGGCTCGACCTGCCGGGCGGCGCGATGCGCAACCGGGGCTGGGGCCAGACCGGCATCACCCGGCTGTTCGGCAGCGACATCGGCGGGCAGATCGCCTGGCTGCTGCCGGCCGCGCTGATCCTGCTGGTGGTCGGCCTCTGGGCGACCCGCCGCTACGCCCGGCCCGACACCGCCCGCGCGGCCTTCCTGGTCTGGGGCGGCTGGCTGATCTCCACCGCGCTGATCTTCAGCTTCATGTCCGGGATCTTCCACCAGTACTACACGGTGGCGCTGGCCCCGGCCGTCGCGGCGCTGTTCGGCATGGGCGTGGACGGGCTGTGGCGGGCGCGGCACCGGCTGCCGTACGCGCTGCTGCTGGCGGGCGTGCTCGCGGTGACGGCGGTGTGGGCCTTCGTCCTGCTCGGGCGCAGCTCCGACTTCCTGCCCTGGCTGCGCTGGGCGGTGCTGGTCGGCGGACTGGTCGCGGCGGCCGCGCTGGTGGCCGGGCAGTTCGCCGGGAAGGTGTCCGGACGGACGGGCGCGCGGATCGCCTCGGTGGCCGGCCTGCTGGGCCTGGCGGCGGCGCTCGGCGGTCCGGCGGCGTACGCGGTGGACACCGTGGACACCGCCCACAACGGCTCGATCATCACCGCCGGGCCCTCCGTGAAGGGCGCGTTCGGGCCGGGCGGCGCGGGGCGCAAGGGCGCCAAGGGCTTCCCGGGCAACGGCCGGATGTTCGGCCAGGGCGGCCAGGGCGGTCAAGGCGGTCAAGGCGGCCAGGGCGGTCAGGGCTTCGGCGGCCAGGGCGGCTTCCCGGGCGGGGCCGGCGGTCAGGGCTCGCACGGGCAGAACGGCTTCCCTGGCGGCTTCCCCGGCTTCCCGGGCGGCAACGGCGCCGGCGGCCGGGGCGGCAACGGCGGCAACGGCTCCGACGGCACCGGTGGCCGCCACGAGCGCGGCGGCACCACCGGCTTCCCCGGTCTCCAGGACCCCGAAGGCATGGGCCCCGGCGGCTTCGCGGGCGGCATGGGCGGCCTGCTGGGCGGCACCAAGGTCAGCGACGAGGCCGCGGCCCTGGTCTCGCAGGACGCCGACCACTACACCTGGGCGGCCGCCACCAGCGGTTCGCAGAACGCCGCGAGCTACCAACTCGCCACCGGCCGACCGGTGATGGCGCTCGGCGGCTTCAACGGGACCGACCCCTCGCTCAGCCTGGCGGACTTCCAGAAGTACGTCCAGGAGGGCAAGGTGCACTGGTTCATCGGTGGCGGCTCCCACCGCGGCTTCGGCGGCCCGGGCGGCGAAGGCGGCCAGGGCGGCGAAGGCGGCCAGCAGACCGAGTCCGCCCAGATCGAGGCCTGGGTGACCGGCCACTTCACCGCCAAGACGGTCGGCGGCGCCACCTTCTACGACCTGACGGCCCCGCAGTCCTGACCCCGACTCCCCAGGGGGCGTACCGCGTTCGCGCGGTGCGCCCCCTTCGCGTGCACCGTCAGTCGGACGGGCAGCGCGTCCCGGCCGCCGGCATCCGGCCGTCCACCAGGAAAGCGGTGACGGCGTCGCGCACGCACCCGCTCTTGTCGTACGCGATGTGCCCGTCGCCGTCGCGGGTGAGCAGCACGGCGTGCGGCAGTCCGGCCGCCATCCGCTGCGCCCACGGGTAGGGGGTGACCGGGTCGCCGGTGGAGCCGACCACCAGGATCGGGGCGCTGCCGGGCGCGGTCACGGTGTGCGGCCGCTCCGGCGAACGGTAGGGCCAGGGGCGGCAGTCCGGGACGAACAGGGTGGCGCCGGGGTCGTGCCGGGTGGTCAGTGGGGCCTTGGCGGCGAGGTCGGCGAGGGCCGCGTCCACCTCCTGCCCGGTGGGCGCCATCGGGGCGTCCGCGCAGTGGATGGCCGCGAAGGCGTCCGCGGCGGTCTCGTAACGGCCGTCCTCCTCACGGCCGTTGGCGCCGTCGGCGAGCTTGAGCAGTTCGTCGACGTCACCGTGGGCGAGGGCCGGTTCGAGGGCGCCGCGCAGCCGCTGGAAGGAGCGGGCGCCGTCGTTGAGCGCGTCGATGACGCCGGCCCAGCCGAGCGCGGCGGTGACGGTACGGCCGTCGGAGGCGCGCAGCGGGTGGTCCTTGAGGCCGTCGAGGAAGTCCGCGAGCCGGTTCGGGGCGGTGGCCGGGTCGCTGCCGAGCGGGCAGGAGCCGCCGTCGGCGGCGCAGTCGGCGGCGAAGGCGCGGAACTCGGCCTCCATGGCGACGGCCTGTTCGCCGTTGAGGTGCACCAGGTCGGTGCTGCGCTCGACAGCGCCGTCGAGGACGAGCCGGCCGGTGCGGTCGGGGAACTCCTCGGCGTAGAGGGCGCCGAGGTAGGTGCCGTAGGAGAGGCCGAGGAAGTCGAGCTTGCGCTCGCCGAGAGCGCCGCGCAGCACGTCCATGTCCCGGGCGCTGTCGCGGGTGCCGAGGTGCGGCAGCAGGTCGGCGTGCCGGTCCTGGCAGGCGTCGGCGAGGATCCGGCCATGGTCGTAGGTCGGGTCGTCGGTGCTGGTCCACTCCTCGCGGGTGCGGTCGTCCAGGCAGTGCACGGGGGTGGTGTCGCCGGCGCCGCGCGGGTCGAAGCCGACCAGGTCGTAGTGGTCGTGCAGCGGGCCGTAGCCCTTCCAGCGCCAGCGGGCCATGCCGACTCCGGAGCCGCCGGGTCCGCCGGGGTTGAGCAGCAGGGAGCCGAGCCGCGCGTCGGGGTGGGCGGCAGGCACCCGGGCGACGGCGACCCCGATGGTGCGACCGCCGGGGTCGGCGTAGTCCAGCGGGACCTTGAGCGTGGCGCACTGCACGACCGGCTCGTCCTGGTCGCCGTCGCCCTGGTCGGGGCAGGGAGTCCAGTCGATCCGCTGGTCGTAGAACCCCTTCAGGGCCGGGGAGGTGTCGACGGCGACCCGCTCGGCGAGCGGCGGGCGGGTGGTCGGGGCGCCCGAGGCGTGCCGGCCGCCCGGGCCGGTGCAGCCGGCCGGCAGGGCGAGCAGGAGGGCGGCGAGGGCGGGCAGGGCGCGCCGCGGGAGGCGGGGGATCAACGGGGCCACCGCCCACGAATACCACCCGCCCCCGGCCCGTGGCACACCGCACCGGCCTCATACCCACCCGGGGGATCGCCCGGCGGTCGCCCGGGAGGTCTCTCGGGAGGTCTCTCGGGGGGTCGCTCGGGGATCCGCTCGGGAGGTCTCTCGGGGGTCGCTCGGGAGGTCGCCTGAGGCATCGGCCGACGCCACGGGGGCCCCAAGGAGCTTGTCGGAGCTCACACTTCGCCGGCTGTCAGCCGCCGATGGCGGACATCGGGCGGTCGGGGCGGACGAACTCGGCGCTGTTGACGGCGTGTCCGGGCCCCTTGCCCGCCACCGAGGTCCGCCAGGCCGCCTCGATGCGGTCGTCGTCCGCGCCGCCGCGCAGCAGGGCGCGCAGATCGGACTCCTCGGTGGCGAACAGGCAGTTGCGCAGCTGCCCGTCGGCGGTCAGCCGCACCCGGTCGCAGCCGCCGCAGAACGGGCGGGTCACCGAGGCGATCACGCCGACCACCGCCTGCGTCCCAGCGATCCGCCACTCCTCCGCGGGGGCGTTGCCGTGCCGCCCGGCCGGCACCAGGTCGAAGCGCTCGCCCAGCCGCGCCAGGATCTCGTCCGCCGTCACCATCGCGTCGCGCTCCCAAGCGCCCTGCGCGTCCAGGGGCATGGACTCGATGAAGCGCATCCGGTAGCCGTGCTCGACGGCGAACTCGACCAGCGGGACGATCTCGTCCTCGTTCACCCCGCGCACCGGCACCACGTTGATCTTCACCGGGTCCAGCCCGGCGGCCTTCGCCGCCGCCAGCCCGGCGAGCACATCGCCGATCCGGTCCCGCCGGGTGAGCGCCGCGAAGCGCTCCGGCCGCAGGGTGTCCAGGCTGACGTTCACCCGCCCCAGTCCCGCCTCCCGCAGCCCGACGGCCGTACGGGCCAGGCCGATCCCGTTGGTCGTCAGCGACAGTTCCACCCCCAGCGCCGCCAGCCGCCCGACCAGCCCCACCACCCCTCGCCGCAGCAACGGCTCCCCGCCCGTCAGCCGCACCGAGCGGATCCCGAGCCGCTCCACGGCGATCCGCACCAGCCGCACCAGCTCGTCGTCGTCGAGCACCGCGGCCCGGGCGAGCCAGTCCAGCCCCTCCGCCGGCATGCAGTACGTGCAGCGCAGATTGCAGCGGTCGGTCAGCGAGACCCGCAGATCGGTGTGGACCCGGCCGAAGCGGTCCACCAGCGGGCGGCGCGGCTCGGTGTTCGGTGCGGTGTTCATCGGCCCAGTACAGAGGGCGGGCGCCCGCGAGGCCAGCGGCCGAACAGCCGGGGACCGCCCGCGACCTGCGTCTTCACCTTGTGGATTCGTACAACCGCGGGGGTGCTGCGCGACCCCGGCCCCACCGGGCAGGCTGGGCCCATGCAGAACGCAGCAGCCGCCGTCCCGGCCCTCGTCCTCGCCGCCGGAGGCGGGCGCCGTCTCGGCGGGCGGCCCAAGGCGCTGGTCCGGTACGCGGGCCGGCCACTGGTGGAGCACGCGGTGGCCACCGTACGGGCCGGCGGCTGCCCGGACGTGACGGTGGTGCTCGGGGCGGAGGGCGAGCGGGTGCGGGCCACCGCGCACCTGCCGGGCTGCCGGCTGGTGGCCAACCCGGACTGGGCGGACGGCATGGGCTCCTCGCTGCGGGCCGGGCTGGCCGCCCTGCCGCCCGGGGCCCCGGCGGTGCTGGTGATGCTGGTGGACACCCCGGGCGTCACCCCGGCCGCGGTGGCCCGGCTGCTGGCCGCGCACCGGGCGGGCGCCGAGCTGGCCGCGGCGGCGTACGACGGGCGGCGCGGGCACCCGGTGTTGATCGGCGCCCGGCACTTCGCGGAGGCGGCCGCGGGGGCCGCCGGCGACGCCGGGGCCCGCGCCCTGCTGGCGGCGCGCGCCGGGGAACTGGTCCTGGTCGAGTGCGCGGACGTGGCCCTCCCGGACGACCTGGACACCCCCGCCGACCTGGCACGCTGGTCCGCGCACTGAGCACCGTCCGCACGCCGACCGCGCATCCTCCCCGCGATGGGTGTCGGCATCGCCCCTGCGGAGCGGCGTCCCCTGATCCGTCCCTGAGGATTGCCCCATTCCGCGCCCAGAACCGGACGTTTCGGGGAGCATGGAAACCGTCCCACCCACCCGACACCGACGGACGGAGCCCGCGATGGCAGGACTGCCCGACGACTTCACCGGACACGACCCCGCGCGGCCAGGGCCCGGGGCGGGCGGTGGCGCCCGGGCGATCCGCTGCCCCGCCTGCCGCCGCGAGCACCTGTACGAGCCGCCGTCGCTGCCGTGTCCGTGCGGCGCCTCGCTGAAGGTGCCGCTGCTGCGCGGCGGGGTGCCGGTGCAGGTGCGGTTCCGCTCCTGGGAGGACTCCTGGCTGAGCATGCGCTGCCCGCACTGCGGCCGCTCCGACCAGTGGCCGCAGCCCGAGTTCACCTGCAACTGCGGGGCCACCGTCCGACTCCCGGTGGACCGCGCCACCCGGCTGGGCAGCGGTACGGCCGGCCCGCTCGCCGCCCCCGGCCCGCAGGCCTCCCGCCCGCACCCGGCCCACCCGATGAGCGCCCCGGTGCCGGCCCCGCCCGCGCCGCCCGGGGGCTCGGCCGGGCGCTCCCGCCCGTTCCGCCACCGCACGCCGTTCCGCCCGCACCCGGTGCGCACCTCGCAGGACGCGGTGTTCACCGCCGCCCGCTACCTGGAGTGGCTGGGCTTCGACGACCTGGAGCTGACCGAGGCTCAGGAGCGCGACGGGGTGACCCTGTTGGGCAGCCGGATGGTCGCCCAGGTGGACACCTGGACCGAGCCGGCCGACGTGAAGTCGGTCGAGTGCCTGTGGCTGCAGACCCTGCACGCCGAGGAGATGGCCGCCGCCATGTTCACCCTGGCCGGGTACTCGCACCAGGCCACCGTGCGCGGCGAACAGCTGCTGGTCGCCCTGTTCAGCCTGGACCTGGCCGGCGTTCCGCAGCCCGCCAACGGCGCCGCCGAGGCCCTGATGGAGACCGGCTGGACCTCCTGACCGCCGCCGGCCGCCGTCCGACCACCCCACTAGATCATTTCCCCACCAAAAGCAACAACCTCCGCTCGTGATCTGGTGCACAAGCTCACCCCCGTGTTGAATTGCCGCCACAGCGTGGGCCTTTCGCCCTGCCGTCACCATGCGAACGGACCGTGACGGTCGGGCCTCAGGGGCAGGTCCGCGCCCTTGCCGGATGGCGCACACAAGGAGGTGGCGTTGTCGGAGCACGGATGGGACCCGAGCGATCCGGACGGGCGGGGGCGGGCGGCAGCGGAGGAACCGGGCGACACCGTGTGGCGGCTGCGATCCCGGGGGTGCTGGCAGGAGGCCGCCGAACTGCTGCGCCCGGCCGCCGAACACGACCCGACGGCCGCCCTAGCGCGGGCCGAACTCCTCATCGAGCAGTGCCTGTTCACCGCCGCGCACTGGACCCAGGCGGAACAGGCGCTGCGACTGGCCGAGGCCCTGGCGGAGGGCACCGAGCAGCGCGCGGCCGCCGCCTGCGCCCGCGGCTTCCTGGCGTACCTGGCGAGCGTGCTCGGCCCCCGCGACCGACTGGACGAGGCCCAGGCCGCGCTCGGCCGCACCTCGGCCCTGCTGCCGCCGGACGCGCCGGGCCGCCCGTTGCTGGACTTCCGGCGCGGGCTGGTCGCCGAGAACCTGCTGCGCGACCGCAGCGCCGCCTGGATCGCCTACCGGAGGGCGCACGAGGGCGCGGGCGAGCGGGGGGACGAACTGCTGCGCTCGTACACCTGGCGACACCTGGCCGCGCTGGCGCTCTCACGCGGGGACCGCGGGAACGCCCGGGAGGGGTTCGACGCCTCGCTGCGGCTGCGCGAGCAACTCGGCTTCACGGTGGGGGTGGCGCCGGCGCTCGCGGCGCTCGCCGAGGTGTCCGAGCCGGCCGAGGCGACGCGGCTGCGCGCCGAGGCCGCCCGGCTGGTGCACGCCCTGGGCGGGGTGCCGGTCTGGCTCGCACGCCAGCTGTCCGCCACGCCCCCGGGCACCGCCCGCGCGCCGGGGCCTCGCCCGGACGGATGCATCACCGGCGAGACCCGGGGAACAATCAGCTAAGGTGAGCCTAACCTGTCCGGGGTGAGCAGCGCCCCGGACGGGTCGCCTTGCCGTTCCCCGGGCACCGCCGTGCCCCGGTCCGACCGGGCCCGGTCGCCGTGGCGTCCGGGCCCGCCGGGCGGTCCAGCGGCGGCCCCGGTCGACCCGATGGGGCCCGCCCATGACCGCGAGCAGCACCCGGCCCGGCCCCGCGCCGGACTCCCCCGCCCCCTGCGCGCCGTCGTACCACCGGCTGGCCGTGCTCACCCCGGTGGTGAGCGTGCGCTGCGGCCCGCCCCGGCGGGGCGAGGGCCGACTGACCGCCGCCGCCCTGGTCGCGGACCCCGGGGCGGTGCGCGAGCTGGTCGCCCACGACGCCCGGCAGGGCCTCGCCCGCTACGGGCAGCCGCTGCGCCCGGACGTGGCGGCGGGCTTCGGGCTGCACCGCTTCGTCTGGCCGGTCTCGCTGCTGTTCACCGTGCCGTGGTTCCTGGAGCGGCGCGTCCCGCTGCTCGGCCTGGACGACGTCTCGGTCCACCGCGGCCCGAACACGGTCGAGCTGACGGTCCGCCCGGAGGCCTTCGCCTGTCTGCCGGACGACCCGGCGGCCGGCTCCCCGCAGGCCAGTACGGCGGCGGACGAGCACGCACTGGCCGCCGAACTCCGGTGCGCGCTGGCCGAGTTCCTCGGACCGGTGCTGACCGCCTTCGGGCCGGAGGTGCGACGCGGGCCGCGGGTGCTGTGGGCGATGGCCACCGACGCGGTGGTGGAGGGGCTCGGGTACGCCGGCGGGCTGCTCGGGGAGCAGGAGCGGGCGCGCGCCGAGCTGACCGCGCTGCTGGCGCCCGGGAGGCCGGCCGGGCCGACGGAATCCACCGCACCCGCCGAGCCCGCGCACACGCCCGGCGCGGGCCGGTATCCCGCTCCCGCCCCGGCCCCCTTCACTCCGGGCGCCGGTTTCGCGGACCCGGCGCCCGACCGCGCCGGCGCTTCGCGTGGTGCACCGGGTGCTTCGGGCACCGACCGGGCCCGGGCCAGCTGCTGCCTCGTGTACACCGTGGAGCCCAAGGACATGTGCGGCGGCTGCCCGCGGATCCGGCGGCGCTGAGCCCCGCCACCCCGGCGTCACGCGGAGTTGACGGATATCCGTCCGATTCCGAGTCTGAAAAGCCCGAGATTTCGGGAACAATCCGCTTCATATTCATATGACAATGCGATTGCCGCCAGATCGGAAATCGCTCTCCTCAGCGCATTGACAGCGAATCAGCCGTTCCCCCGCCGAGCATCCGTCATGATGGTCCCCGCCATCACGACGCAGGAACGCGACGCAGGAAAGCGAGGCTGGTTCCGGCGATGAAATTGTCCGACATACCGCTCGGCTGGGCCGTCACCGGGGTTGCTGGGCTGCTGGTCAGCGCGCTCCTGGTGGCCCTGGCCCGGGGCCGGGGATCCGCGACCGTCGGCGGCGCGGATTCCTGGGAGCGTTCCGAGGAACGGCGCCGCCACAAGGAGTCCCTGTACGGCGCCGCCTCGTACACGCTGCTGTTCTGCTGCGCCGGCGTCGCCGCCGCGCTCTCCTTCCACGGCCTCGTCGGCTTCGGCGTGCAGAACCTCGGTCTCTCCGGCGGCTGGGAGTACCTCGTCCCGTTCGGGCTCGACGGCGCCGCGATGTTCTGCTCGGTGCTCGCCGTGCGCGAGGCCAGCCACGGCGACGCCGCGCTCGGCTCCCGGTTGCTGGTCTGGCTGTTCGCCGGCGCCTCGGCCTGGTTCAACTGGGTGCACGCCCCGCGCGGCTTCGGCCACGCCGGCGCCCCGCAGTTCTTCTCCGGCATGTCGCTGTCCGCGGCGGTCCTGTTCGACCGCGCGCTCAAGCAGACCCGCCGGGCCGCGCTGCGCGAACAGGGCCTGGTACCCCGCCCGCTGCCGCAGATCCGCATAGTCCGCTGGCTGCGCGCCCCGCGCGAGACCTACGCGGCCTGGTCGCTGATGCTCCTGGAGGGCGTGCGCAGCCTGGACGAGGCGGTCGACGAGGTCCGCGAGGACAAGCGGGAACGCGTGCTGGAGAAGGAACGCCGCAAGCTGGCGGGCCGCCGCGAGCGGGCCGAGATCCGGGCGATCAACCGGAGCAGCGGCCACTGGCGCGGACGCGGCGGCGCCCCACGGCAGTTGGAGTCCGGCTCGGAGCCCTCCATAGCCGGCGGGCCCGGGCCGGAGCGGCCCGGGGTCGGTGCCACCGGATCCCGTGAGGGCGGGCCGCGCGAGGCCGGCGCGGCCGAGGGCGCCGTCGTCCAGCCGGGCCTGCCGGCCCGTCCGGAGCGGCGCACCATCGACCTCACCGTGGACGAGGACACCGTCACGCTGCCCCGGCTGGACTCGCTGGAGCGCAAACTCAAGGACCTGGAGCAGCAGTTCGGCTGACGGGCTACGGGGGTTCACGTCGACGGCATCACTCCCAGACCGAGGGCTTGAGGACGAGCGCCGTGTCGGTTCCGAGGAGCCGACCCGCGCTCGGCGGGAGGGGCACGGACACCGCGTCCCGTTCCACGTCGAGCGGGCTGTCGCCGACCGGATTCCGGTCGGCGATCGCGACCGGCAGCTGGGAGTTCCAGGCGGCCCAGAGACGCAGCTCGCCCTTGGGGTCGTCGGCCTCGTGACCGACGTCGACGATCAGCGTGTCGTCCCAGTCCGCCGTCTGGGCGAGGTGGTCGCGCCAGAACAGTAGTCCGTGCTCCTCGGTCAGCCGGGAGACCCTCAGGTGCAGCGCGTAGCGCGACGGTGGCGACACGGGCGTGTTCGTGCCGTCGGCGGGCATGGTCAGCGGGTCCAACAGGAAGACCGTGGTGAGCGGGATGGGGGCGCCGTCGGGGTCGGGCTCCAGCGTGACGGGGCAGTAGTGCGCCGCCAGCTGCTGGTGCAGCACGACGGGCAGTCCGCGGACCGACAGCTGGAGTTCGCCCTGCCAGAACGGCCGGCGGCCGGCGGCGTCGGGCGGGCAGGGCTCCAGGCCGGCGAGTTCGACCGCGACCCGCTTGCGGCCGAACAGGAAGCGGCGCAGGTTCTGGTACCCCTCCTCCGAGTTGACCAGACCGTAGCGGCCCGAATGCGAGCGGTGGACGTAGGCGCGGTGGGCGCCTTCCACGGCGGCGTTCCGGATCGCGACCAGGCCGTCACTCTGAGGGCCCACCACCTTCTGCGCCATGCCGTAGTCGCCGGGGTCCGTGCCGATCAGGCAGAAGATCCGGTCGGGATCGAAGGCCTCGGCCGGGATCCGGTTCGCCTGCCAGCCTTCCGGAGCCTCGGTGCCGTACTCGACGCGCGGCACCAGGTAGCCGTACATCTTCTCGGGCGAGAAGATGTCGGAGCCGACCGGGCCGAGGTCCTCCATGAACTCGTCGAGCAGACCGCCGCCGACCGCGAAGGTGATCCCGCCGTGCGGTGTGCCGTAGGTGAACAGCCGGTCGACCAAGTCCTTGCCGGGAACGGTGGGCCGGAAGTCGCCGAGGCCTTCGTACGACCACTTCTGGAGCATGCTGCGGCAGATCAGGCCGCCCATCGAGTGGGCGATCAGATCGACCTTGTCCACACCGGTCTTCTCGCGGACCAGTTGGACGAGTTCGTACAGGTCGCGGGCCGCCGCTTCGACGTCGAAGTCGGTGGCCTGCTTGCTGAAGGTGTCGGCGGAGGCGTCGTAGAAGCGGTGGATCCAGATGGTCGCCGGGTCCACCGTCCCGGCCGCACGGGATTCCAGGTAGGCCTTCGGGTCACCGGCCATCAGCGGGTGGTAGCCGTCCTCGGCGAAGAGCCGCAGCAGCGGGCTCTCGAACTGGTAGTACTGGGCGTTGCCGTCGCCGCCGACCCGGATGTGGGTCGAGCCGTCGTTGAATCCGTAGAAGGGGTCGTCGACCTGCTTGTCGATGCCGCTGGTGCCGCCGGCGAAGCCGCGCACGTAGATCAGCGGGAGGCGGGTGACGCCTTCGGTGGTGTCGCGGGGCGGGACGGGCTGCCGTTGCGGGGGCGGCAGCGGGAGGGTGGGGGACTCGGCGGCTTCGCCGTCCGTGTCCGCGTAGTGATGGAAGATCGACACCATGGCGTGATCCTCGGGTTCCGCAGAGTGGTCATGGCTGCCCGCCTTCGAGCGGCGGGCCCGAGCCACACACCCTCGTCGGCTGCCGGGACGCGCCGGGGCGCGTGACCTGTCTTCAGGTTACGCTCCTTCGGGCCACGCCCTATGCGGCACTCGCCCCGCTGAGTTCGAACCACATCCGCTTGCCGGAGCCCCGCGGCTCCACGCCCCAGGCGTCCGCCAGTGCCTCGACCAGCATCAGGCCGCGGCCGGAGGAGGCCTGCTCCCCCGGCGTGCGGCGGGTGGGCCACAGATCGGACTCGTCCTCCACCTCGACCCGCAGCCGGGCCCGGCCGCCGTCCGAGGCCGACTCGCGGTAGAGCCGGGCGGTGAACATGGCGTCCCGGTCGGTGTGCCGGATGGCGTTGGTGACCAGCTCGGAGGAGAGCAGTTCGGCGGTGTCGATGAACTCGGCGACGCCCCAGCGGCGCAGCGCGTCGCGCAGTTCGGCGCGGACCTCGGCGATCCGCGCCAGGTCGGCCTGGCCGATCCGGCGGCGCAGCTGCTGGGTGGTGAGCCCGTCCGCGGGGCCGTCCCAGCGCAGGAGCAGCAGTGCTATGTCGTCCTCGCGCTCGCTGGAGTCGGCGGCCTGGGAGGCGATCCGGTCGGCCAGGTCCTCCAGCGGGTCGCGGGCCGCCTCCTCGACGGCCGGCAGCGGACGGGCGAGCGCGCGGGTGAGCCGGGCGATGCCCTCGTCCAGGTCCATGCCGCGTGCCTCGACCAGGCCGTCGGTGCACAGCAGCACGGTCTCGCCCGGGTCCAGGCTGAACCGGGTGACCCGGTACTCCTGGTCCGGGTCGATGCCCAGTGGCAGCCCGCCGGCCACCGGCAGCACCGCGGCGGTGCCGTCGGCGCGGCGCACCACCGGGTCGAGGTGGCCGGCCCGCACCGCGTAGACCACGCCGTAGTCCACGTTGACCTCGGCGTAGGTGCAGGTGGCGAAGTGGTCGGTGTCCAGGTCGGCGAGGAAGCGGGAGGCACGGGCCATCACCGCGGCGGGCGGGTGGCCCTCGGCGGCGTAGGCGCGCAGCGCGATCCGCAGCTGGCCCATGATGCCGGCGGCGTGCACGTCGTGGCCCTGGACGTCGCCGATCACCAGGCCGACGTGCCCGCCGGGCAGCGGCACCACGTCGTACCAGTCGCCGCCGATCTGCAGGCCGGAGCCGGCCGCGAGGTAGCGCACGGCGGTGGTCACCCCGGGGATGGAGGGGACGGTGCGCGGCAGCATCACCCGCTGCAGGCCGGCCGCCAGCTCGTGCTCGGCGTCGTGCAGACGGGCCCGGGCCAGCGACTGGGCGACCAGGCCGCCCAGGGTGGTGAGCAGGGTGCGCTCGTCCGCGTCCAGTTCGCGCTCGTCGTCGAAGCTGACCACGCAGACGCCGATCGCCCGGCCGCTGGCCACCAGCGGCAGGTAGGCCCAGGAGCCGCGGCCGGTGCGGCTGGTCTGCTCCCAGACGTCGCCGTGGCGCTCGCGGAACTCCTCGCGGTTGGAGATGAAGACCGGGGCGCGGTACCGGAGCGCCTCGGCGGCGGGGTGGCCGGGCGGCAGCACGGCGCGGTCCCAGACCGCGAGCGACTCGGAGCGGTAGCCGGAGGCGCCGAGGATCTGCGCCCGGCCGGCCTCGAAGGAGGCGAGCACCAGGCCGTCCGGCGGCAGCCCGGGCAGCGGCAGCTCGGTGAAGACCCGGGCCACGTCCCGGACGGTGACCGCCTCGGAGAGGGCGCGGGCGGCCTCCTTGATGAACCGGGAGCGCTCCTCGCGCAGCAGGGCGAGCCGGTCGGCGCGGTCGCGCTTGTGCAGTTCGACGGTGGCGTCCCAGACGAAGCCCACCATCCGGGAGGCGCGGCCGAAGGCGTCGGCGAGCACCCGGCCGCGGAAGCGCACCGCGCGCATGGTGCCGTTCGGCCCGACGGTGCGGTAGTAGGCGCCGCACTGGCCCAGCTCGGTCACCGCGCGCTCGACCCGGCGGCGCACCACGGGCGCGTCCTCGGGGTGCAGCAGGGAGAGAAAGGAGGCGGCGGTGCGGTCGAAGCGGCCGCGCTCGACGTCGTCCAGGCCGATGATCGTGCAGGCGCGCTGGTCGCCCTCCAGGATGTCGCGGCGGATGTCCCAGTCGAAGGAGCCGATGCCGTTGGCGGCCATCGCGGGCTCCAGCCAGTCCGGCATGGTGTCGGCGGAGGAGGGCGGCAGTCCGCCGGACAGCACCGGGGCCAGCCGACCGGAGGCGAGCACGGGCGGCGTGCGCAGCGGGTTCCGACGCGTGGCCTGCGCGGGCGGGCGGGCGGCTGGCAGCGGCTCCACGGCGGACGCGCCGGGAGGAAGCGCCGGCCCCGGCGACTCGGGCTCAGTGGGCATGCTGCTCCTGCCGCCGCCATGGCGGACCGCGCCGACCGTTCGGACGGGCCGTGTGGCGATGTGATGGGTCGTGCTGGATCGGACGGTGCCGACGGACGGTGGTCAGTCGAGGTTCGGTCTCCCCGCTGCTTCCCGCACGTGGACACACATTCCCACCATCCTGGCCAATGTTCGGCCGAGCGGCAATGGCAACGGGCCGGAAATCTTGCGTTCCGCCTTCTGTTCAGGGCTTGCTTCGAGAACGGATCAATCGATGACGAACAATCGCGCGGGCGGCGTGCACGAGTGACGCGGCGCTCGGGCTCACGGCGGGACCCGCGACAGCGCCTACGGCAGGGCGAGCTCGAACCAGGTGACCTTGCCGTCGCCTCTCAGCTGCACCCCCCAGGAGTCCGCGAGCGCCTCCACCAGCGTCAGGCCGCGCCCCGAGGTCGCGTACTCGGCCTCCGGATCGCGGCGGCGCCCGGGCAGCCGGCTCGCGCCGTCCTGCACCTCGACCCGCAGCCGGCTGTCCGAGCCGAGCACCGCGTCGAAGACGGCGCCCTTGCCGGTGTGCAGCAGCGCGTTGGTGACCAGCTCGGAGGAGAGCAGCTCGGCGGTGTCGGACAGCTCCGGCACCCCCCAGTGGCTCAGCGCCGTACGCAGCCGGTGCCGGACCGCGCCGACCGCGATCAGGTCGGCCGGGTCGAGCGTCAGATGCAGCCGGCGGTGCAAGGCGCACCCGGGCGCCGACGCGCCCGACACGGTCGTCCCGGTGCCGACCGCCGGGCCCTGGGCCGGCCCGGACCGGTAGGCGTCGCCCGAACTCGTCCGCTGCCTCGGGAATCGCGACTGACCGTCCATCAACACATGCCCCCGCCCTCAAATCCGGGCCCCCGCCTCCGGATCCCCCGCCGGCCGGGTGGCCCCCTCGTTCTGACCACCATCCTCATGCCCAGTTGACGGCGTTTGCAACAGTGTGCGTCCGATCACGTGGGGTGAAAGGGGCACGGGGAGGTTCGCGTGATCCAACTGCCCGCGCCGGACAGGTTTGCGAAGCGCAGAGGCGGTTTTCGAGCCCGCCCCCACTCGATCCCGCGCACACCCGGCGCCCGTTCGGATCGTGCGCCGGACCGCGCGCCCCGTCTCCGCTACCGCCGCGCGCCGGGCCCCGCTCCCCCGCCGAACGCCCTCCCCACCCCGTCGGACGCCCGTCCTCACCCTCGCCGCCCGCCCGACAGGCCGGACCCGGCCGGAGCGGCAACGCTGGACAGGGCGGCCCGGTCCGGGTTCAATGTCCCGAGATGTTTGAACGACGTTCTAAACGATGGTCCGAACATCACCCCGGAAGCCCCCCGGCCCTGAGCCGACCCCCTCCCCGGCGACGAGCGAGCGAGGAACCGTGCGACTGACCCCCACCGAGCGGGACCGGCTGCTGATCTTCACAGCAGCCGAACTGGCCCGCGCCCGCCGCGCCCGGGGCGTACGCCTCAACATCCCCGAGGCGACCGCCCTGATCGCGGACACCGTCTGCGAGGCCGCCCGCGACGGCCTGCGCCTGGCCGAGGCCATCGAGGCCGGCCGCTCCGTGCTGACCGCCGACGACGTACTGCCCGGCGTGCCGGACGTGGTCACCGTCGTCCAGGTCGAGGCCGTGTTCGAGGACGGCACCCGCCTCGCCGTCGTCAACGACCCGTTCAAGGGCGCCGGCTCGCTCGGCGACGACGCCCCCGGCGGCGCGCTGATCGGCGACGGCGTCGGCTACGACCCGATCGAGGAGACGCTGCTGCTCCCCGTCCACAACACCTCCGAGGTGCCGATCTCGGTCACCTCGCACTTCCACTTCTTCGAGGCCAACCCGCGTCTGGCCTTCGACCGCGCCGCCGCCTACGGCACCCACCTGGCCGTCCCGGCCGGCTCCTCGGTGCGCTTCGACCCGGGCGCCACCGTCGAGGTCGGCCTGGTGCCGATCGGCGGCCAGCGGGTCGCGATCGGCTTCGCGGGGCTCGTGGACGGGCCCCTGGACGCGCCCGGCGCGAAGGAGGCCGCCCTCGCGAAGGCCCGCGCGACCGGCTACCTGACCAGCTTCGACGACACGGAGGTGCCCTCATGAGCGAGCGAGGCGAGCAGTCGAACAGAGCTGCCACGCGGGCGTGCCCCGCCGAGCGCAGCGAGGTGGGATCATGACGGCCATTTCCCCCCACGACTACATCTCCGTGCACGGTCCGCGCGCCGGGGACCGGATCCGGCTCGGCGACAGCGGCCTGATCGTCCGCGTGGAGTCCGACTCCCAGGCGCCCGGCGACGAGTTCCTGGCCGGCTTCGGCAAGACCGCCCGCGACGGCCTGCACCTCAAGCCCGCCGCCGTCCGCGACACCTGCGACGTGGTGATCAGCAACGTACTGGTGATCGACGCGGTCCAGGGCATCCGCAAGACGTCCATCGGTCTGATCGGCGGCCGGATCGCCTCGATCGGCCGGGCCGGCAACCCGGACACCCTGGACGGCGTGGACGTGGTGGTCGGCACCGGCACCACGATCGTCTCCGGCGAGGGCCTGATCGCCACCGCCGGCGCCATCGACACCCATGTCCACCTGCTCTCGCCGCGGATCATGGAGGCCTCGCTGGCCTCCGGTGTCACCACGATCATCGGCCAGGAGTTCGGCCCGGTCTGGGGCGTGGGCGTCAACTCACCCTGGGCGCTGCGCCACGCGTTCAACGCCTTCGACGCCTGGCCCGTCAACATCGGCTTCCTGGGCCGCGGTTCGTCCTCCGACGACGCCCCGCTGATCGAGGCGCTGGCCGAGGGCGGCGCCTCCGGCTTCAAGGTGCACGAGGACATGGGCGCCCACACCCGCGCCCTGGACACCGCGCTGCGGGTCGCCGAGGAGTACGACGTCCAGGTCGCCCTGCACACCGACGGCCTGAACGAGTGCCTGTCGGTCGAGGACACCCTGAAGGTGCTGGAGGGCCGGACCATCCACGCCTTCCACATCGAGGGCTGCGGCGGCGGGCACGTCCCCAACGTGCTGAAGATGGCGGGCGTGCCGAACGTCATCGGCTCCTCCACCAACCCCACCCTCCCCTTCGGCCGGGACGCGCTGGGCGAGCACTTCGACATGATCGTCTCCGCGCACGACCTCAAGGTCGACCTGCCCGGTGACGCCGCGATGGCCCGCGACCGCATCCGGGCCGGCACCATGGGCGCCGAGGACGTGCTGCACGACCTCGGGGTCATCGGCATCACCTCCTCCGACGCCCAGGGCATGGGCCGGGCCGGCGAGACGGTGCGCCGTACCTTCGCCATGGCCGGCAAGATGAAGACCGAGCTCGGCCCGCTGGACGGCACCGGCTCGTACGGGACGGCCGAGAGCGGCGACGACAACGAGCGCGTGCTGCGCTACATCGCCAAGCTGACGATCAACCCGGCCATCGCGCACGGCCTTTCCCACGAGGTCGGCTCGATCGAGGTCGGCAAGCTCGCCGACATCGTGCTGTGGCGCCCGGACCACTTCGGTGCCAAGCCGCAGCTCGTCCTCAAGGCAGGCTTCCCCGCGTACGGCGTGGTCGGCGACCCCAACGCCTCCACCGACCGCTGCGAACCGCTCGTCCTGGGGCCGCAGTTCGGCGCCCACGGCGCGACCGCCGCCGACATCTCGGTGGCCTTCGTCGCCCAGGCCGCCGCCGACGGCGCCTACCTCGACCGCCCCGCCGACGGACTGCCCACCCGCCGCCGCCGCGTCGGCGTCCGGGGCACCCGCGGCATCGGGCCACGCGACATGGTGCGCAACGCCCGGATCGGCCAGGTCGAGGTCACCGAGACCGGGCTGGTCTCGCTGGACGGCTCGCCGCTGCGCTCCGAACCCGCGGACAGCGTCTCGCTCAGCCGCCTCTACTTCCTCTGATCCTCCCCCTCAAGGACCTGATGATGACCACCCCCACGCCCGCCTCCCTCGGCTACCGGATGCCCGCCGAGTGGCACCCCCACGACCGCACCTGGATGGCCTTCCCGACCGCCAACCCCACCTTCGACGGCCCCGAGCAGCTGCACGCGGCCCGCCAGGCCTGGGCGGCCGTCGCCGACACCATCGTCCGGTACGAGCCGGTGACGCTGATCGTCAACACCGGCGAGACGGCGGACGCCCGCCGGTACGTCTCCGACCGGGTCGAGATCGTCGAGCGCCCGCTCAACGACGCCTGGATGCGCGACATCGGCCCGTCCTTCCTGATCGACGGCGAGGGCACGGTCGCCGCCGCCGACTGGATCTTCAACGGCTGGGGCGCGCAGTCCTGGGCCCGCTGGGACAAGGACCAGCACATCGCCGAACACATCGGCGAACTGACGGGTGTTCAGCGCTTCGCCTCCCGGCTGATCAACGAGGGCGGCGGCATCCACGTCGACGGCGAGGGCACGGTGCTGGTCACCGAGACCGTCCAGCTGGGCGAGGGCCGCAACGCCGACTGGACCAAGGAGGAGGTCGAAGCCGAGCTGCACGCCTTCCTCGGCACCACCAAGGCGATCTGGCTGCCGCGCGGACTCACCCGCGACTACGACGAGTTCGGCACCCGCGGCCACATCGACATCGTCGCCTCCTTCGTCCGCCCGGGCGTCGTGGTCGCCCACGTCCAGCCGGACCCGGCCCACCCGGACCACGAGGTCTGCCGGGAGCTGGTCGCCGTCCTGCGCGCCTCCACCGACGCCCAGGGCCGCCCGCTGGAGGTCATCGAACTGCCCGCCCCCACCGTCCTGCTGGACGAGGACGGCGAGCCGGTCGACTACTCCTACATCAACCACTACGTGGCCAACGGCGCGGTCGTGCTGTGCGCCTTCGACGACCCGCGCGACCAGGAGGCCGCCGACATCCTCGCCAAGGCCTACCCGGGCCGCACCGTCGAACTCGTCGACGCCCGGGAGATCTTCGCCAACGGCGGCGGCATCCACTGCATCACCCAGCAGCAGCCGAAGGCGCTCTGACGTCCGCCCCCGGGCGGGAGCCGCGCGCTCCCGCCCGGGTAGCCTTCTGAGCTCCGCACCACCGAGGGAGAGCACTGCACATGGCGGACGCCCGCCCGCGCCGGCCGGCGCGCCCCCGCGAGGAGGTCTTCGCCACCGCCCGGGCCGCGATCGCCGAACACGGGCTCGCCAAGCTCACCATGGCCGGGCTCGGCAAGCAGCTCCAGATGAGCGCCGGGCACCTGCTCTACTACTTCGGCAGCAAGGACCAGCTGCTGCTGGAGACCCTCCGCTGGAGCGAGGAGCAGCTCGGCGCCCGCCGCCGCGAGGCCCTCGCCGACCACGCCCCCGACCCCTGGCAGCGCCTCGACGCCTACCTGCGTCTCTACCTGCCCGAGGGGCCCGGCGACCCGCGCTGGATCCTCTGGGTCGAGGTGTGGGGCCGCTCCCCCGCCAGTGCCGAGATCCGCCAGGGCCAGCAGGAGATCGAGGCCCCCTGGCAGGCCGACCTGGTCGCCCTCATCGAGGAGGGCACCGCCGCCGGCCACTTCACGCCCGGCCCCGCCGCCGACCGCGCCGTCCAGCTGCGCGCCCTGCTCGACGGCCTCGCCGTCCCGATCGCCATCGGCCTGCCCGAGGCCGACCGGCCCGCCGCCCTCGGCCAGGCCACCGCGGTCGCGACCATCCTGCTGCGGGCCTGATCACCGGCGGGGGCTCAGGCCCGCACGCACCGGACGTCGGCCTGACCGGCTTCCGGCGCAGGGGCGTCGACTCATTCGGTCCAGATCGCGGCCGCCGTGCGGTCGTCGGCGTAGCCCTTGGCACGGACCTGGACCTGGCGCAGGAAGTCGACCGTGCCCGGCGGGTGGGGATGCGCCCAGTGCGCGGAGAGGAAGTGGGCGACGGCGGGCTCGTCCGCGATCGGACCGGCCAGGCCCGGCGTGCAGAGCAGCAGGATGTCGCCCGGGGTGGCGGGGACCAGCCGGAAACGGAACGGGCGCGGGTCCGGCACCGGGCCGTCCGGCACCGGCGGCCGGCCGTCCGGGTGGTGGAGCAGCCGGGCCGCGTAGGCGTCGATCCAATGGCCGGAGCGCAGCAGGTAGAGCCCGCCCGGGCCGACGCCGAAGGCCGCACGGTAGCCCGCCGCCGGGTCTAGCGACACCATCTGGCAGTGCAGCGAGGCCGGGGACGGCGGGTCGTCCCCCTCCGCCCGGGACGCCAGTGCGCGCAGCGGGGCCGCGGCACTGATGGCCAGACGCTGGAGGCCGTAGCGCAGCCGGTCCCGGGCGCCGTCGCGCAGATCGGCGGCCAGGCCGGCCCGGCTGCGCCCGATCGCGGCGGCCAGCTGGCGGCAGGCCTCGCCGGTGGCGGCGGCGACCGTCTCCGCGGCGAGCGCCTCGTCCTCGGCGTCGCCCGTACGCTCGAAGCCCGCGAGAACGGCGAGCAGCAGACCGTCGGAGCCGTCACCGAACCTGGTCACCAGCAGGCTGTCGCGGCGCGGCTCGCCCCGGTACCGGGCGGAGTCGCCCCGGACGGAGACGGCGCGCAGCACGGTGCCGCCGTACTGGGCGCCCTCCAGCGCGGTGTCCGGGACGACCGAGCCGAGCGAGCCCGGGTCCGTCTCCGGTACGGCCGTCGGCTCGGGACCGTAGGTCGGGGGGCGCTCGCCGACGTGCGGGACGGTGGGGCCGGTCTCGGCGAGGGGGGCGCGGATGGCCAGACGGGGGTCGGGGACGGGGGGCGCGGGTTCGGGGTCGGGCTGGGGGGCGTGGTCGGGCTCGGGTTCGGGGGCGGGGGTCCTGGCGACCGGGGATTGCGGGGCGGGCGAGGGCTCCGGGTCGGGGTCGGGGTCGGGTTCACGAGCGGGTTCCGGCTCGCGAGCGGGTTCCGGCTCGGGGGCGGGTTCCGGCTCCGGTTCGGGAGCGGGCTCCTCGGCGACCGGGGGTTCGGGAGCGGGGGCCGGGGCGGGCTTCTCCAGGGAGACCGGGGCGGGCGGCACGTCGGGCTCCGGCTCCGGCTGGGCCTCCTGCCCGGGCTCGGGCGCAGGAGCGGGCTCGGGCGCAGGAGCGGGCTCGGGCGCAGGAGCGGGCTCGGGCGCAGGAGCGGGCTCGGGCGCAGGAGCGGGCTCGGGCGCAGGAGCGGCCTCCGCCCGCGGCGCGTCGGCGGCGAAGGAGGGGGCGGGGAACTGATGGGTCTCCGTCGAGGTGCGCTGGCGTCCGATCCCACCGGTCCCCTCGATCACGCCGACCGCGGTGTCGAACCAGTCGTCGATGCTGTCCCGACCCGCCGCGGGCCCGGGCTCGGGTACGGATACGGGCTCGGGTACGGGCTCGGGCTCCGCGACGGCCTCCGCGACCGTCTCCGGCACGGCGTCCTCCCCCGGAGCAGCCTTCGGCGCCGCCGAGCGCTGCTGCCCGATCAGCCCGACCGCCGTGTCGAACCAGTCGTCCACGCTGCCCTCGCCCGGGTCGGCGTGCGGGGTGTCGGGGAGGGTGCCCGCCGGGCCGTCGTAGACCGTGTCCCACCAACCGTCGCCCGGCCGGGGCGGCTGTGCGGGTGCACCCTGCTTGCTCATCTGGCGGCTCCTGGTCGGTCCGTGGTCGCGCCGCCCCCGGCGGGGCCGGACTGGCGTCATTGTCTCCAAGCGCAACGGCCCTGTCCGGGTTTCGGCGACAACCGGTCACCGACCGGATCATCCCGGCCACCGCGCTCACCAGGCGGTTTCGTCAAGGCGCGGCCGGGCGGTGGCGGGGCCGTCGTCACGGCGTTCACTTCCGTTCCGTCCGGGCTTGCCGGATGTGCCCCGAGCAGGGCGTTTCCTGGACATTGCGGGGCACAGGCCGCTGAAAATTGGGTCCGAGGAGGGGCATCGCTTCACCCGTTCGGCTGATTAAATGTGCGCATGACCGCGTCGGCCCCCAGCTCGCTCCGACCGGGGAGGGCCGCACGGGCGGGCCGCCCGGCGGGTGCGCTGTTGGTCCTGCTGCTGGTCGCCCTGCTGACGGCGCTGCCCTGCGCGGGCCAGGCGAACGGGTTGGACGCTCCCGTCCGCCCGGCGCCGGCCCCGGCGAGCGCCGTCTCGGTGGTCAGCGCCGCGGACGCCACTGCGCAGACTCCCCACGCCGGCCACGCCGCCAGGGCGTCCGAGCACCACCAGCGGCTCGCCGCGGAGCAGGACCACTGGATCCTGTGCACCGCCGACGGCCAGCCGCCGCGCAACAACGGCTGCTCCAGCCACGCGTTCTGCCCGCAGGACGCGCAACTGCCGAACCCGCCGCCGCAACCGCAGCCCGCCGTCTCACCACTCGTCGCGCCGGCGCCCGAGGCGCTGCCCCGCGTGGTGCCCGCGGGGCTGCTGGACGGCCCGCACCCGGCGCCCGATCTGCACGAACTCCAGGTCCACCGGTCCTGAGCGGAACCCACCGCCGACGCTCGCCGTCGGCGGGTCCGCCCCTCCCCCCACTACAGCCGACCGCCGCCACCAGCCGTGCGCGGCGGGGACAAGGACAACCATCATGGGTTCCGCCTCGAAGCAGTCCAACAAGCCCGGCGCCAAGGGCGTCGCCGACCGCCGCACCCGGATCGCCGAGCTGCGCGCCGCCGAGGAGCGCCGCGACCGCCGCAACAAGGTCATCGCCTCGGTGGTGGCCGGTGTGCTGGTGATCGGCGCGATCGCCACCGGCACCTGGATCGTCATGGACCAGAACCAGAAGAAGAAGGACAAGGAGGCCGCCGCCAACGCGGACATCCCGGGCGTGAAGACCTTCGGCGACCTGAGCCGCAACCACGTCAAGGAGAAGGTCAACTACCCGATGACCCCGCCCGTCGGCGGCGACCACAACGCGATCTGGCTGGACTGCATGGGCCACGTCTACGACCAGCCGGTCGAGAACGAGCGTGCCGTCCACTCGCTGGAACACGGCGCGGTCTGGGTGACGTACAACGGCAAGGCCACCCCGGAGGACATCAAGACCCTCTCCGACAAGGTCAAGACCACCCCGTACTCGCTGATGAGCCCGTACCCGGACGAGCAGGGCACCATCACCCTGAACGCCTGGAGCACCCAGCTGGTCGTGGACAGCGCCAGCGACCCGCGGGTGAACCAGTTCTTCACCAAGTACGTCCAGGGCAAGCAGACCCAGGAGCCGGGCGCCTCCTGCACCATGGGGCAGATGTGACCGCCGACGCGGCCCGCCCCGAGGAGGCCTCGGCGGCCGACCTCCCGCAGGAGGACGCGACGGCGGCGAAGGCGGCCGAGGAGTCGGCGGCCCGTCCCGGCCGTCGGCGGCTGTGGTGGCCGGCCGCGCTGGCCGCCGCGGTGGCGCTGGCGCTCGGGGTGCCGGCCCTGGTGGCGAGCGGCTCTTCGGCCTCCGGCACGGCCTCGGTGGCCGTCCCGGCGGACGACTCGCCCGAGGCCGGGTTCGCCCGCGACATGGCGACCCACCACCAGCAGGCGGTGGACCTGTCGTTCATCGTCCGGGACCGCACCGGCGACGAGCCGACCCGCAACCTGGCCTTCGACATCATCAACACTCAGGCCAACCAGCGCGGGATGATGACGGGCTGGCTCGACCAGTGGGGGCTGTCGCAGCACTCGACCGCCAAGCCGATGGCGTGGATGAGGATGGACCACGACTACGCGGCCCACGACGGTTCACTGATGCCCGGCATGGCCACCAACGCCCAGATGGCGAAGCTGCGTTCGCTCAGCGGGCGGGACGCCGAGGTGTACTACCTGCAGCTGATGATCGAGCACCACAAGGGCGGGGTCGAGATGGCCCAGGGCTATGTCGACCTGGCGAAGAACGACGTCGAGAAGCGGCTCGCCCAGTCGATGGTGGTCGCCCAGACCTCCGAGCTGGAGCTGATGACCGACATGCTCAAGGAGCGCGGCGCCGCCCCCGGCGTGCCCGCGTCCTGACGACCGCAACTCCCCCGTTCCGCAGTGCGCCGGCCCGATTTTCCCGGACGGCGGACGGCCGGGGCGCGGCGGCGGTCCCGTACCGTCCGCACCGCGCCCCGGCCGTCCGCCGTCCCGACCTCTGGAGACCCCGTATGACCGCTGGTGCGACCACCGCCGACGCGCCCTGGCTGATCGCCGGCCTGGGCAACCCCGGCCCGTGGTTCCGGCTGACCCGGCACAACGCCGGCTTCCTGACCGTGGACCGGCTGGCCGAGCGGCACGGCGCCCGGTTCCGCCGGCGCGGGCTCGCCACCCTGGTCGCGGAGATCGAGGTGGACGGCCGCCGGGTGCTGCTGGCCAAGCCGCTGTGGTTCATCAACCTGTCCGGCCGCCCGGTGGCCGCCCTGCTGCGCCGCTACGGGGTGCCGGTCGAGCGCCTGGTGGTCGTCCAGGACGACCTGGACTTCGCGTACGGCTCCGGCAAGTTGAAGCGCGGCGGCGGGCCGGGCGGCCACAACGGGGTGCGCTCGGTGGGCGAGGTGCTGGGCACCCGCGACTTCATCCGGCTGCGGTTCGGCATCGGCCGCCCGCCGAAGGGGCAGAGCATCGGCGACCACGTGCTGAAGAAGTTCTCGGACGACGAACTGGCCGCGATGCCGGGGGTGTTGGACCGCTGCGCGGACGCCCTGGAGACGCTGGTGCGGCTCGGCCTGAACCGGGCCCAGGACGCCCTGAACGTCACCGCGTAGCAGCGGAGGGGCGGGCCCCGGTGGGGGCGGGCCGGGTCAGCGCGGTGGCGGCCACCGCGACCACGGCGAGGACGATCAGCACCGTCCGCCCACCGGACGCCGCGCCCGCCAGGTGGACACCGAGGACGGACAGCGCCATGCCGAGCGCGGTGCCGAGGCTGCGCGCCATGTTCACCATGCCGCCGCCGACGGCCGAGCACTCCGCCGGGATCGCCCGCATCACCAGCGCGTTGTTGGCGGGCAGCAGCAGGCCCAGCCCGTACCCTGCGACCAGCAGCGGGGCCGCCACCGTCGCGCCGGAGACCGGCAGCAGGGCGAACAGCAGCAGTCCCACACCCGCGAGGCCCGCGCCGAAGCGGCACCGGGCCAGGTCCGACCAGCCCCGGGGCAGCAGCGCGCCGCCGACCGTCGCGGCGACCGCGAACGCCGCCGGCAGCAGGGTGACCACCAGGCCCGCGGCGGCCGTCGACACACCCGCACCGGTGAGCAGCACCGGGCCCAGCACCAGCGGGCAGAACAGCAGTAGGTAGCCGATCAGCGCCACCACCAGCCCGGACCGCACGCCCGGGGTGTTCACCAGCCCTGGCGCCAGGATCGGCCGGGCGGCCCGCCGCTCCTGGCGCACCAGCGCCAGCGCCAGCACGACGGAGGCGAGCAGCAGCACGGCGACGGCCCAGCCGGGCAGGGGCAGGCCGGAGGCGGTGGACAGGGCGAGCAGCAGCGCGGTGGTCGCGCCGGTGAGCAGCAGCATGCCGGGCAGGTCGAAGCGGGGCGCCCGCGGCTCGCTGTCGCGCGGTGTCGCAGCCGCCCCCGGGGTACAGGTCCGGGTGCGGGGCAGCAGGTACCAGCCGGCCACGATGCCGAACACCGCGATCGGCACGTTGACCCAGAACACCCACTGCCAGGAGGCGTGCTCCACCAGCAGCCCGCCGAGGCTGGGGCCGAGCGCCAGTCCGAGGCCCTGGGCGGCGGCCTGGATGCCGAGCGCGCGGCGCATCGCGTGCTCCGGGACGCCGCGGGCGACCAGGGCGACGCTGTTGGCCTGCATCATCGCGGCGCCGACGGCCTGGACCGCCCGGCAGGCGACCAGGATCCACAGACTGCCGGCGAATCCGGCGCCCAGCGAGGAGAGGCCGAAGACGGCGAAGCCGCCGATGTACATGGTCTTGCGGCCGACCAGGTCGGACAGCCAGCCGATCGGGGCCAGCAGGGCCACCAGGACCAGCAGGTAGGCGAGGGCGACCCACTCCACGGCGGCGAATCCCGCGCCGAAGTGGCGGCCGAGGGCGGGGAAGACGAGGGCGATGACGCTGGCGTCGAGCTGGCCGAGGAAGGCGCCGAGACAGACCGTGCCGACGGCCAGCCAGTGGGCGTGGCGCCAGCCGGCGATGCCGCGGGGCCGGGGCCGCTCGGTGAGCAGGCGCGCGGCAAGGGCGGTGGCGTTCATACCTCAAATATATCGGAGGCAGACATGTTCCCTCTACGAGCCGATCGCTCTGCGACACGAAACGTCTCACACTGCGTCCACGGCGCGTCCGAGAGCCGGACGGCCCCCCGAAAACGCCCCGTACCAGGCGATACGCTGTCCGCCATGCCGTCGTCACCGCACGTTCCCGACCCCGCCGCCGAAACCCCCGACCCGGCGGTCGAGCACGCCCGGCGACTGACCGACACCGTCACCCGGCTGCGCCGCGCGCTGCGCAGCAGCATCCGCATCGACTACCCGTGGGAGTCCCTGCCGATGGCGCAGGTCGAGCTCCTCCAGACGCTCGCCGCCGCGCCGCTGCGGGTCGGCGAACTCGCCGCACGGCAGCGACTCGCACCCAACACCGTCAGCGGGCTGATCGGCAAGCTGCTGGAGGCCGGGTTCGTGGACCGCCAGGCCGACCCCGGCGACCGGCGCACCGCCCGGATCGCCCTCACCCCGGCCGGGCGGCGCCAGCTGGACGACTGGCAGCGCGCCCACGAGCGCCGGATCGCCACCGCCCTGGACACCCTCGACCCGGCCGACCGCGCGGCGGTCGTCCACGCACTGCCCGCGCTGGAGCAGCTCGCCCGCGCCCTGGCCCAGCCGGGCACCGCCGAGCAGGGGCGTTCGGCCGGGTAAACCGCTGGTCGACGCAGTCCGACGGGCGCTACCGTCCCCGGGTATGACCACCGTGGCAGTACAGATCGAGCCCTGGACCGACGCCGACCTCGCGCTGCTGCGCCGGGTCAACACGCCGGAGATGAAGAAGCACGTCGGCGGGCCGGAGACCGAGGAGCAGCTGCTCGTCCGGCACGGGCGCTACCTGGACTTCGTCCCGTCCGGTCTGGGCTGCATGTACCGGATCGTGCTGCTGCCCGAGGGGGAGGCGGTCGGGACGGTCGGCTACGGCACCCGGACCTGGGAGGGCGAGACGGTGCACGAGATGGGGTGGAACGTGCTGCCCGGCCACCAGGGTCGGGGCATCGCGGTGGCCGCCACCCGGGCCGCCGTCGCCGCCGCCCGGCGCGAGGCCGCCCATCGCCACCTGCACGCCTTCCCGTCGGTGGACAACCCCGCCTCCAACGCGGTCTGCGCGAAGGCCGGGTTCACGCTGCTCGGCCAGACGGACTTCGAGTTCCCGCCCGGGCGGTTCATGCGCAGCAACAACTGGCGGGTGGACCTGCGCGGTTGAACCGACCCCGGGCCCGGGTCGGACGCCCGGCCCGGGTCAGACGGCCGGCCCGGGTCGCGGGCCCCGGAGTCAGAAGAGTGTGCCGCTCTCCAGCTCCAGCAGCCAGCGCTTGCGGTCCACGCCCGCGGCGAAGCCGGTGAGCGCGCCGCCGGCACCCAGCACCCGGTGGCAGGGGCGGACGATCAGCAGCGGGTTGGCGCCCACCGCGCCACCGACCGCCCGGACCATCCGCGGCTCCTGCCCGGCCAGCTCGGCGAGTTGGCCGTAGGTGACGGTCCTGCCGTACGGGATCTCGTCCAGCGCGGCCCAGATCCGGCGCCGGAACTCGGTGCCCTCGGGCGCCAGCGGAAGGTCGAAGGTGGTGCGTTCGCCGGCGAAGTAGGCGGTCAGCTGCGCCACCGGCTGGGCGAGGGCCTCGGGGTCGAGCACCCAGTCGTCGGCAGGCTCGGCCAGCGCGTACTTCTGCCCGGGCGCGGTGACGGTGGCCAGGGCTGCCGGGCCGCCGTCCTCGGGCAGCACGCCGCTGAGCAACAGCTGGCCGAAGGGGCTCTCCATGGTGGTGTAGACGGTGGTAGTCATGCCGGGTCGTGCTCCGTTCCGGTGCTGGTGCTAGAGCTGAGGCTCGGGCTGGTGCTGGTGGGGCTGGGGTTCGGGCTCGGGCTGGTGTTCTCGAGGCCGGCCCACAGCCGGTGGACGGCGTAGGAGCGCCACGGGGCCCAGGCCTCGGCCGCGCGAGCGGCGGACTTCGGGTCGCCGTCGGCGCCCAGCCGGGTGAGGCCGTGCTTGACGCCCACATCGCTCGGGAGGAAGACGTCGGGGTCGGCCAGGGCCCTCATCCGCAGGTAGCCGACCGTCCAGGGGCCGATGCCGGGCAGGGCCAGCAGCTGGGCCGCGGCCTCCTCCCGGTCGACCCCGGCGTCGAGCCGGACCACACCCTCGGCCAGCGCGGCGCACAGACCGGTGAGCGCGCGGCGGCGGGCGGCGGGCATCGCGAAGTCCTCCGGGTCGGCGGTGGCCATGGCCGCCGCCGTGGGGAAGAGCAGCCGCAGGCCGCCGTTGGGCTCGGGCAGCGCGGTGCCGTACTTCTCGGCGAGCCGGCCCGCCAGGGTGCGCGCGGCGCCGACCGTGATCTGTTGGCCGAGCACGGCGCGGACGGCGAGCTCATGCGGGTCCACGTGGCCGGGCGAGCGCAGGCCCGGGCGCTCGCGGACCAGCAGGCCGAGCACCGGGTCGGCGCCGAGCTGCTCGTCGACGGTGTCCGGGTCGGCGTCCAGGTCGAAGAGGGTCCGCAGCCGCTGGACGGCGGTCGGCAGGTCACGCAGGTCGGCCAGCAACAGACGACAGTCGAGCCAGCCGCGCGTGCGCGGCTGGTCCGGCGCGAGGCCGTCGACCTCGGCGATGCCGTGGCCGTACGGGAGCGCGAGGGTGCGCCGGTAGGTGCGCACGCCGGGGAGCGTGCCGGGCACGACCTCCTCCACGCCGGGGACGGCGCGCAGGGCGAGGAAGTCGATCAGGTGGTCGCTGTCGATCGCGCCGCGGTAGGCGAGGCGCAGGGTGAGACCGCCGGCCGGGGTCGCGGTGCGGCGGCCGGCCGCGACCTCGGCGCGCAGGCCGGTGGGGGTGCGGTCGTAGACCTCGCGGACGGTGTCGTTGAACTGGCGGACGGAGGCGAAGCCCGCCGCGAAGGCGATGTCGGTGACGGGCAGCTCGGTGGTCTGCAGCAGCAGACGGGCGGTCTGGGCGCGGCGGGCGCGGGCCAGGGCGATCGGGCCGGCCCCGAGCTCGGCGGTGAGCTGGCGCTGCAGCTGGCGGGAGCTGTAGCCGAGCCGGTCGGCCAGACCGGCGACGCCCTCGCGGTCCACCACGCCGTCGCCGATCAGGCGCATCGCGCGGCCGACCAGGTCGGCGCGGTGGTTCCACTCCGGGGAGCCCGGCACGGAGTCGGGGCGGCAGCGGCGGCAGGCGCGGAAGCCGGCGCCCTGGGCGGCCGCGGCGCTGGGGTAGAAGCGGCAGTTGGCGCGCTTGGGGGTCACGGCGGGGCAGCTCGGTCGGCAGTAGATACCGGTGGAGGTGACGGCCGTGAAGAAGACGCCGTCGAAGCGGGCGTCGCGGCTGTCCACGGCTCGGTACCGGATGTCGTCGTCGATCACGTTGTCCAGTCTGCGGTACCGGGTGGGGGGTGACTGGCGGGAATCGGACATCACCGTTCGGGGCCCTCCCCCTCCCCCGCCCGCCCTCCTGCCGCCTCCTCCACCACCTTCCCACCCTCTGCCCACGCCTGGGCCCGAAGGGCGCCGGATTCCGCGCCTGCCGCCGGTGCCGCACCTGTCGCGCTGGCGCACCTGTGGCACCTGTCGTACGTGCCGCCCACGCCGTCCGGGCCGGCTGGCGGCGCGGGCGGTCCGGACCGCCCGCGCCCACCGCGCGCCCGGAAGGCCGTGGCCAGGCCAGATCGGATCAGCGCTTCACCGGACCTCCCGCCGCCCGCATCGACTTGGTGATCGTCTTCCACTTGTTCAACCGGGCCTTGGCCACCCGGGCGTCCGAGCGGGAGGCGATCCACTCGTTCTCGCGCTGGAGCTTGAGGTAGCTGTCCATCCGGCGCTGCGGCAGGGTGCCGTCGGCCAGCGCCGCCCGGACCGCGCAGCCGGGCTCGGTGTTGTGACTGCAGTCGTGGAAGCGGCATTCCTCGGCCAGCTCGGCTATGTCCGCGAAGGCCAGGTCCACCCCCTCGCCACCGTAGAGGCCGACCTCGCGCAGCCCGGGGGTGTCGATCAGCACGCCACCGCCGGGCAGCGCCGTCAGTTCGCGGGTGGTCGTGGTGTGGCGGCCCTTCTGGTCGACCGAGCGGGCCTCCTGGACGGCCATCACCTCGGTGCCGACGAGGGCGTTGGTGAGGGTGGACTTGCCGACGCCGGACTGGCCGATCACCACGGTGGTGCCGGGGGCGCAGGCGCGGAGCACGTCGATGCCCTCGCCGGTCTCGGCGCTGACCACCAGCACGGTGACGCCGGGGGCGACCGCCTCGACGTCGGCGCGGATGAACTCGGCGTCGTCGACCAGGTCGGCCTTGGTGAGGACGACCAGCGGTTCGGCGCCGGACTCCCACGCCAGGGCGAGGAAGCGCTCGATCCGCCCGAGGTCGGGATCGACCGCGAGCGAGGCGGCGATCAGCACGGTGTCGACGTTGGCCGCCAGCACCTGGCCGTCGGAGCGCTTGCCGGCCACCTTGCGGATGATCGCGGTGGAGCGCGGCAGCAGCGTGGCGACGGCGGCCATCGGCTGGGCGTTCAGGTCGACGGCGGCCCAGTCGCCCGTGCACGGGCAGTTGATCATGTCGGCGTCGCCCACCGGCCGGGTGTCGAGCCGGACGGTGCGCAGCCCGCCCGTCTCCGGGTCGGCCAGGACGGCGTCGCACTGGCCGCGGTCGACCCGGACGATCCGGGCGGGGAGCAGTCCGGCCTCGGCGAGCGGGGCGAAGAGCTGCGTGCGCTCGGGCGTCCAGCCGTAGCGGGACAGCGGGGAGTCCTCGGCGGAGGACGAAGAGGCGGAGAGGGGAGCGTACGACGGAACGGAGGCAGCGTTGAACAACGCAGTGGCCCTTCGGGAGGAGATGGTCCCGGCGGGCTACGGCTGGCGCGGGAGGCTCAGCCTGCGGCCGGGAAAAGGAGGTGAACGCGAGTGCTGCCCAGGGCAGCTATCGGGGCGACAACGACCACGGGGTTCACCTCCTGCTCTCTACTCCTCGGGTGGCCCAACGGCCCCCGAACCGGACGCTCACACGCTAGCGAAGCGGCAGGTGCACGGCCAACCTGTTTTCGACCTGCGCAAACGCACTCGCGGAGGCCGAAAAGGAGCCGGAAAGGAGCCGGAAAGGAGCCGGAATGGGGCCCGGTCGGCGGCCGAAGCGAGTCCAGCCAGAGGCCGACGTCGCCCCTCTCCGAACGGCCGCCGTCAGCCGCCGTACCGGTGCTTGAGGTTCGGGTCGTCCAGCCACCAGGGCCGCATGCCGGTCTCCTCCTCCTCCGGCAGCCCCGCCGCCCGGGCCTCCGCTGCGGCCGCCTCGAAGCGGGCGTCCAGCTCGGCGTCCACGGCCTTGATCTCCTCGCGCCCCTGCACCACCATCCGCCGCACCAGCGCGGCCAGGAACGGCAGCCCGACGAGGTCCCCCAGCACCCAGAAGGCGTTGCCGCCCCAGGTCTGGTCCTGCGCCAGGCTCGGTCCCCAGGGCCGCTCGAGCGCCACGTAGTAGTGCTCGGCGACGAGGTGGCCGCCGTAGATCAGCACGATCCCCAGGCCCGCGTCGAAGATCACCTCGGCGAAGGTGATGAACAGCCCGACCAGGTGCGGGTACTCGTGCCCGACCGGGTCGAGCTGCAGCCGCGGCCAGAAGTACGCCAGGCCGAGCAACACCAGTGCCAGGTGCAGCACCACGTTGCCGACCCCGCTGGAGAGCGACCACTCGTACCAGGGCGTGAAGTAGAGCAGCCACGGCGGCGCCATCAGCAGCGCGGTGGAGACCGCCGGGAACATCAGCACCTTGGACGGCCGGCTGCGCAGCGCCCGCAGGATCCGCTCGCGGCGGTGCTCCGGCGAGGACTCGACCAGTAGCGAGATCGGCGCGCCGAGCGCCAGCAGCAGCGGGACGACCATGAGCAGCAGCACGACCTGCACGGACCGGTCGGTGAAGAGGATCCGCTCGTACACGCCGAGGCCGGAGCAGGTGCACCAGATCCACAGCAGCAGCCCGCCGAGGAAGGCGGCGGTGCGGGTGGGCTGCCAGCGCTCACCGCCCCGGTGGACGGTGCGCACCGCGGCCAGGTACCAGCCGCCGAGCAGCACCGAGAGCGCGGGCACCAGCGGTTCGAAGGTCCAGGAGGTGACCAGGTCGGACCACTGCCACGCGGGCGGTCCGCTGTACGCAAGCGCCGCGCCGTCCATTCCGTCCACTCACCTCGTCCGCAGCCGCCACCCGGCCGTCGCCGGATGGCGCCGGGAAGGGCGCCGGGCACAGGCCGCGGCGCCCGGCCATGATGACCCTCCCCACACGGCCCGCCCCGGGCGGGGCCCACCTCTATACCCCGACCTGAACAAAGCTTTACCCAGTCCCAACAAAGCTTTGCCAAGGCAAAGTTCTGCCCTTGCCGGCCCCGGGACCGCAACCGGCGGAGAGCCACGTTCGTCTGGCAGGATGCACCGTCGGCGATACCGGCCACGTGGGTGACAACAAGGGGACGACAAGAGGTGCAAAGCACTGCACGCGGCGAGGGCCGCCGGCTGGCCGCGCGCCACCGCAATATCGAGCTGGGCCTGCTGGTCCTCGCGGTGGCCGTCTGTCTGGCGGGACACATCGACGCCTCGCTGGCGCTGACCGGCAAGCTGCCGCCCGGGCTGCTCGTCCACGGTCTGTCCCTCGGGGCGCTGGTCGCGGCGGCGCACCTGGCGGTGCGCCGGTTCGCGCCGTACGCGGACCCGCTGATCCTGCCGATCGGGGTGTTCCTGACCGGCTTCGGGCTGATGCTGCTGGACCGGCTGGACTTCAGCTACAAGGCCGCGCACGCGGTCAAGGGCGACTACCAGAAGCTCCCGGCCGCGCCGTCCCAGCTGATGTGGGTGTTCATCTCGGTGGCGGCGGCGCTCGCACTGATCGTCTTCGTCAAGCACCACCGCTTCTTCCAGCGGTACGTCTACGTGCTCATGGCGGGCGCGCTGATCCTGCTGACCGCGCCGGTGTTCTCGCCGACCGACAGCTTCGGCGCCAAGCGGTGGATCAAGCTCCCCGGGCTGCCCTCCTTCGAGCCGGACGAGTTCGTGAAGGTCGCGATCACGATCTTCTTCGCGGGCTACCTGATGGCCAACCGGGACGCGCTGGCGCTGGCCGGGCGGAGGGTCTGGGGGATGACCCTGCCGCGCGGTCGGCACGCCGGGCCGGTGCTGGCGATCTGGGCGATCAGCCTGCTGGTGCTGATCTTCGAGCGTGACCTGGGTACCTCGCTGATCTTCTTCGGCCTCTTCATCGTAATGCTGTACGTGGCGACCGAGCGCACCAGCTGGGTGGTGCTCGGCGTGCTGATGGCGGTCGGCGGCGCGACGGTGGTCGGCACCCTGGAGCCGCACGTTCACGGGCGTGTCGAGGCCTGGCTGCACCCGATGGACTACTACAAGCCGGTGCACGACCCGGCGATCTCCGAGCAGCCCGCCGAGGCGCTGTTCAGCCTCGGCACCGGGCACATGACCGGGACGGGCCTGGGCTCGGGCCGGCCCTGGCTGATCGGCTTCGCCGGGCGCAGCGACTTCATCTTCACCACCATCGGCGAGGAACTGGGCCTGGCCGGGGTCACGGCGGTGCTGCTGGTGTACGTGCTGCTGATCCAGCGCGGGCTGCGCACCGCGGTCGGCCTGACCGACCCGTTCGGCAAGCTGCTGGCCACCGGTCTGTCGGCGGCGCTCGCGCTGCAGGTGTTCGTGGTCGTCGGCGGTGTGAGCGGGCTGGTCCCACTGACCGGTAAGGCGCTGCCGTTCCTGGCCGCCGGTGGTTCCTCACTGCTGGCGAACTGGCTGATGGTCGCGCTGCTGATCAAGCTGAGCGACTCCTCGGGGCGCACCGCCCTGGAGCCGGCCCCGCCGAGCCCGGAGCCGCTCCCGGCGCAGGTCGGCGCGGCCGCCCGCTCGGCGACGCCCGCCCCGACCGCGCCGGGCACCGACCCGGGCCCCGGCCCCGGTACGGCCCCGGGCACCGACCCGAGCCCCGCCCCGGCCGGTGCCGCGGACCCGGGCGCCCCCACCGAGCTGCGCCCCGCGTTCGGCCGCACGCCCGCCGGCCCGCCGCCCGGAGGCCCTGGGCCGGGCGACCCGCAGCCCTCCTACGGCTACCCCCCGGTCGCCGACCAGCCCACCCACGGCTACGGCCAGCCCCCGCAGTCGCCGTATCCGCCGAACCCGGCCGCCACCTGATCACCACCCGGTCGTCACATCCGGCCGCGGACGCACACAGGGCCTCCCCCGCACCCGTGGGGGAGGCCCTGCCCGTATGTCCCGGATCGCCCGTTACTGCGATCGCCCGCTACCGCTGCTCCCACGGCGGGCGCGGCGGCCTGGGCGGGTAGCTCGGCGCCGGCCGCTCCGGCGGCGGCGGCCCGGCCGGCCGGTCGCTGTCCGGCGGCGGCGGGGCGGGCCGGTGGTGCGGCCCGCCGCGGGCGGTGAGGCGGCCGCGCACGTTGTCGGCGGCCAGTATGTCGGCCCACCGCTCGGGGTACTCGGCGGGTACGTCGACGTCGTCGACCTCCTCCTCGCCCCACTCCTCCTCGGCGCCCTCGGCCAGGCCCAGCTCGCGGGCGCGCCGGGCCCGCTCGACGGCCCGTCGGGCGGCCACCTCGCGGACCACCGCGGCGGCCGCCTCCTCGTGGGCGCGCTCGTTCTCGGCGCGGGCGTCGGCGGTCTCCAGAGTGGGCCAGCGGCGGTCTATGGCGGCGTTCATGGCGGCGCCGATGAGCACCGCGAGGGCCACCACGAAGATCCACAGCAGGACGGCCACCGGCGCGGCCAGCGAGCCGTACACCGAGGGGCCCTCGACCGAGCTGACCAGGTAGAGCCGCAGGCCGACGCTGCAGAAGACCAGCACCACCAGGGCGACCAGGGCACCGGGGATGTCCTCGCGCCAGGGCGTGGAGACCGGTACGGCCAGGTGGTAGAGGGTGGTCAGGGAGACGATCAGCAGCAGGATCGCGACCGGCCAGTAGGCGGCGCCGACCAGTCCCGCGATGCCGTGCACGGCGTTCTCGACCAGCCCGGGCCCGGCCATCATCAGCGGCAGCACCAGCGAGCTGATCACCAGGGCGCCGAGGTAGAGGCCGAGCGACAGCAGCCGGGTCTTGACGATGCCGCGCTTGCCGTCCAGCCCGTACATCACGGTGATGGTGTCGATGAAGATGTAGAGCGCCCGGGATCCGGACCACAGCGACAGCAGGAAGCCGAGCGAGATCAGGTCCGGCCGGGTGTGGTCGAAGACCTGGCTGAGCAGCGGCTTGACGACCTCGTTGACGGAGGAGTCCGACAGCACCGTCCCGGAGGCCGAGACGATGTCGTGCTTGAGCCGGTCGATGGTGCCGGCGCCGACGAACTCGTCGAGGTAGCCGAGGGTGGCGGCCAGGCCGAGCAGCAGCGGTGGGATCGACAGGAGGGTGAAGAAGGCCGCCTCGGCGGCGAGGCCGGTGACCCGGTACTCCACGCAGGTGTTGGTGGTGTCCCTCACCAGTTCCCACGCGGTGCGGCGCCAGGTGGCCTGTTTGGCCGCGCGCCGGGAGCCCTTGCCCCGCCGCCGGGAGGGCCGCTCGGGGCTCGGTCTGCTCGTATCGCCTGCTGCTCGCACAGGGCTAACGGTATCGGGCCGGGACGCTCCGGTTGATCTCCCCCCGGGGGTACGGGCGTGTGGCCGGACACCGGGCGGGGAGCGGCGGGAACCGTTCGGCGTTCCGAATCGTGAAACTCCAGAGTCCACCATTTGGATGTCAGTGGACCGCGAGTCCCGCGCCGTGCGAATCTCTTGCCATGTCTAGCGCCGGAACCACCCTGGTAGGTCGACTCCACGTCGATCTCCTTCGCGTGTCCAGCGCCATCTGTCCGGTGACCTGAGCCCCACCCCGCCGCCACCACCGCACCCGGCGCCACCCACCCCGCCGTCCCCGCTGAAGCGGCTGCGCAGGCGCCCCGCCCGGCCCCGGTCACTGCTCCCCCGGTCCTGAGAAACAGCAGGTCACAGCAGCAGCGCACCGCCGAGCACGCCCAGCGACCGACCCGGCGTCAGAGCCACCTGCCCCGAAGGACTTCACCATGGCCACCTCCCCCGAGACCGTCGAGCCCACGGCCGACCGCGCCGCCGCGCGCCGCCCTGCCGCGGCCCGCAAGGTGACCCGCCACCGCGGCGAGGGCCAGTGGGGCATGGGCCACTTCACTCCTCTGAACGCCAACGAGCAGGTCAAGAAGGACGACGACGGTCTCAATGTGCGGACACGTATTGAGACGATCTACGCGCACCGGGGCTTCGACTCGATCGACCCCGCCGACCTGCGCGGCCGGATGCGCTGGTGGGGCCTCTACACCCAGCGCAAGGAGGGCATCGACGGCGGCAAGACCGCGATCCTGGACCCGCACGAGCTGGACGCCGAGTACTTCATGCTCCGCGTGCGCATCGACGGCGGCCGGCTGACCGTCCCCCAGCTGCGGGCCGTCGCCGAGGTCTCCGAGCAGTACGCCCGGGGCACCGCCGACCTGACCGACCGCCAGAACATCCAGTACCACTGGATCCGGATCGAGGACGTCCCGGCGATCTGGCGGAAGCTGGAGGCCGTCGGCCTGTCCACCACCGAGGCCTGCGGCGACACCCCGCGCGTCATCCTCGGCTCCCCGGTGGCCGGCATCGCCGAGGACGAGATCATCGACGGCACCCCGGCCATCGAGGAGATCAACCGCCGCTTCATCGGCAACAAGGACTTCTCCAACCTGCCGCGCAAGTTCAAGAGCGCCGTCTCCGGCTCCCCGCTGCTGGACGTCGCGCACGAGATCAACGACGTCGCCTTCGTCGGCGTGGTCCACCCCGAGCACGGGCCCGGCTTCGACCTGTGGGTCGGCGGCGGCCTGTCCACCAACCCCAAGCTCGGCGTGCGCCTGGGCGCCTGGGTCCCGCTGGAGCAGGTGCCGGACGTCTTCGGCGGCGTGATCGGCATCTTCCGCGACTACGGCTACCGTCGCCTGCGCAACCGCGCCCGGCTGAAGTTCCTGGTCGCCGACTGGGGCGCGGAGAAGTTCCGTCAGGTGCTGGAGGACGAGTACCTCGAGCACAAGCTGGTCGACGGCCCCGCGCCCGCCGAGCCCGCCGCCCGCTGGCGCGACCACGTCGGCGTCCACCGGCAGAAGGACGGCAGGTACTACATCGGCTTCGCCCCGCGCGTCGGCCGGGTCGACGGCAAGCTGCTCGGCCGGATCGCCGACCTCGCCGCCGCCCACGGCAGCGACCGGGTCCGCACCACCGCCGAGCAGAAGATGCTGATCCTCGACATCGCCGAGGAGCACGTCGAGTCGGTGGTGGCCGGCCTGGAGGCGCTCGACCTGCGGGTCACCCCCTCGCCGTTCCGCCGCGGCACCATGGCCTGCACCGGCATCGAGTACTGCAAGCTCGCCATCGTCGAGACCAAGGAGCGCGGCCGCACCCTGATCGACGAACTGGAGCAGCGCCTGCCGGAGTTCGCCGAGCCGCTGACCATCAACATCAACGGCTGCCCGAACGCCTGCGCCCGCATCCAGGTCGCCGACATCGGCCTCAAGGGCCAGCTGGTCACCGACGAGCACGGCAACCAGGTCGAGGGCTACCAGGTGCACCTGGGCGGCGCGCTCGGCCTGGAGGCCGGCTTCGGCCGCAAGGTCCGCGGCCTCAAGGTCACCAGCGCCGGCCTGCCCGACTACGTGGAGCGCCTGCTGACCCGCTACCAGGCCGACCGCACCGAGGGCGAGCGCTTCGCCCAGTGGACGGCCCGGGCCACCGAGGAACAGCTGTCGTGAGTGAGCGTGCCGCCCCGTTCTTCTGCCCCTACTGCGGGGACGAGGACCTGCGCCCGTCCGAGGCCGGGCACGGCGCCTGGGAATGCCACGGCTGCCGCCGCGCCTTCCAGTTGAAGTTCCTCGGCCTGCTGTCACCGACCAACGGGGGTGCGTCCCATGAGCAGCACGACGACTGACTACGAGGAGATCGCCGTCCGGGCCGGCCGCGAGCTGGAGGAGGCCACGCCGCAGGAGATCCTGCGCTGGGCCGCCGACACCTTCGGCACGCGGTTCTGTGTCACCTCCTCGATGGAGGACGCGGTGGTCGCCCACCTCGCCTCCTCGGTGTTCCCCGGCGTGGACGTCGTGTTCCTGGACACCGGCTACCACTTCGCGGAGACCATCGGCACCCGCGACGCGGTGGCCGCGACCATGCCGGTCAACGTCATCACGCTCACCCCGCTGAAGACCGTCGCCGAGCAGGACGCCGAGCACGGACCGAACCTGCACGACCGCGACCCGGACCTGTGCTGCTCGCTGCGCAAGGTCGAGCCGCTGAACCGCGGCCTCGGCGGCTACGACGCCTGGGCCACCGGGCTGCGCCGCGACGAGTCGCCGTCCCGGGCGAACACCCCGGTGGTGGCCTGGGACGCCAAGCGCCGCAAGGTCAAGATCGCCCCGATCGCCCGGTGGACGCAGGAGGACGTGGACGCCTACGTCGCCGCCAACGGCGTGCTGCTCAACCCGCTGCTGTGGGAGGGCTACACCTCGATCGGCTGCTCCCCGCTGTCCTGCACCCGCAAGCCCGCCGAGGGCGAGGACGCCCGGGCCGGCCGGTGGTCCGGCTCCGGCAAGACCGAGTGCGGCATCCATCTCTGAGCCCCTGCCAACTACTGCGTAAGGAAAGAACCGTGACAGCTCACACCCTGAGTCGCCGCGGCTCCGTCGAGGGCACGGCGGCGGCCCGCACGGCTGCCCCCTGCGAGCGCGGCGCCACCGTGTGGCTGACCGGGCTGCCCAGCGCGGGCAAGACCACGCTGGCCTTCGCCCTGGCCGAGCGGCTGCGCGTCGAGGGCCACAAGGTCGAGGTCCTGGACGGCGACGAGATCCGCGAGTTCCTCTCCAAGGGCCTCGGCTTCTCCCGCGAGGACCGGCACACCAACGTCACCCGGATCGGCTTCGTCGCCGAGAAGCTGGCCGCCAACGGCGTCAAGGTGCTCGCCCCGGTGATCGCCCCGTTCGCCGACTCCCGCGCCGCGGTGCGCGAGCGGCACGCGGCGGCCGGCACCGAGTTCCTGGAGATCCACGTCGCCACCCCGGTCGAGCTGTGCGCCGAACGGGACGTCAAGGGCCTGTACGCCAAGCAGGCGGCCGGCGAGATCTCCGGCCTGACCGGCGTGGACGACCCGTACGAGGCCCCGGAGAACCCGGAGTTGCGCCTCCAGACGCAGGGCCGCGCGGTCGCCGAGTCCGCCGCCGAGCTGCACGCCTTCCTGACCGAGAGGGGACTCGCATGACCACCGAGACCGACAGCCCGGTCCGTATCGACGACAACCCGTTCGCGCTGTCCCACCTGGACGCGCTGGAGGCCGAGTCGGTGCACATCTTCCGCGAGGTCGCGGGGGAGTTCGAGCGCCCGGTGATCCTGTTCTCCGGCGGCAAGGACTCCATCGTCATGCTGCACCTGGCACTCAAGGCCTTCCGGCCCGCCGCCATCCCCTTCTCGCTGCTGCACGTCGACACCGGGCACAACTTCCCCGAGGTCCTCGCCTACCGCGACCGCGTCGTGGCGGAGCACAACCTGCGCCTGCACGTCGCCCACGTCCAGGACTTCATCGACCGCGGCGTGCTGCGCGAGCGCCCGGACGGCACCCGCAACCCGCTGCAGACCGTGCCGCTGCTCGACGCGATCGAGAAGAACCGTTTCGACGCCGTCTTCGGCGGCGGCCGCCGGGACGAGGAGAAGGCCCGCGCCAAGGAGCGCGTCTTCTCCCTGCGCGACGAGTTCGGCGCCTGGGACCCGCGCCGCCAGCGCCCCGAGCTGTGGTCGCTGTACAACGGCCGGCACGCGGTCGGCGAGCACGTGCGGGTCTTCCCGCTGTCCAACTGGACCGAACTGGACGTCTGGCAGTACATCGAGCGCGAGGGCATCGACCTCCCCGAGATCTACTACGCCCACGAGCGGGACGTCTTCGCCCGGGGCGGCATGTGGCTGACCGCCGGCGAGTGGGGCGGCCCCAAGGACAGCGAGCCCGTCGAGCGGCGGCTGATCCGCTACCGCACCGTCGGCGACATGTCCTGCACCGGAGCCGTCGACTCCGACGCCACCACCATCCAGGCCGTGATCGCCGAGATCGCCGCCAGCCGCCTCACCGAGCGCGGCGCCACCCGCGCCGACGACAAGCTGTCCGAGGCCGCGATGGAAGACCGCAAGCGCGAGGGGTACTTCTAAGATGACCAGCACCACCCAGGAAGCCACCGCCACATCGCTGCTGCGCTTCGCCACCGCCGGCTCCGTCGACGACGGCAAGTCCACCCTGGTCGGCCGACTGCTGCACGACTCCAAGTCGGTGCTCGCCGACCAGCTGGAGGCCGTCGAGCGCGTCTCCCTGGGCCGCGGCCAGGACGCGCCCGACCTCGCGCTGCTCACCGACGGCCTGCGCGCCGAGCGCGAGCAGGGCATCACCATCGACGTCGCCTACCGCTACTTCGCCACCCCGCGGCGGCGGTTCATCCTCGCCGACACCCCCGGCCACGTGCAGTACACCCGCAACATGGTGACCGGCGCCTCCACCGCCGAACTCGCCGTCGTCCTCGTCGACGCCCGCAACGGCGTCGTCGAGCAGACCCGCCGCCACGCCGCCGTCGCCGCGCTGCTGCGCGTGCCGCACGTCGTGCTGGCCGTCAACAAGATGGACCTCGTCGACTACGCCGAGCCCGTCTTCGCCGCCATCGCCGCCGAGTTCACCGCCTACGCCGCCTCCCTCGGCGTCAAGGACGTCCTCGCCGTCCCGATCTCCGCCCTCGCCGGCGACAACGTCGTCGAACCGTCCGCACACCTGGACTGGTACGGCGGCCCGACCCTGTTGGAACACCTGGAGACCGTCCCGGTCGGCAGCGACCCGAGCGTCGAACCGGCCCGCTTCCCGGTCCAGTACGTGATCCGCCCGCAGACCGAGGAACACCCCGACTACCGCGGCTACGCGGGCCAGCTGGCCTCCGGCGTGCTGCGCGTCGGCGACACCGTCACCGTACTGCCCTCCGGACACACCACCACCGTCGCCGGGATCGACGCGCTCGGCCGGGAGACCGACATCGCCTGGGCCCCGCAGTCGGTCACCGTCCGCCTCGCCGACGACCTCGACATCTCCCGCGGCGACCTGATCGCCGCCGGCACGGCCCCCGTCCCCACCAAGGACATCGAGGCCACCGTCAGCCACCTCAACGAGCGGCCGCTGCGCACCGGGGACAAGGTGCTCCTCAAGCACACCACCCGCACCGTGCGCGCGCTGGTCAAGGAGATCTCCTACCGCATCGACATCGACAGCCTCGAACAGCGCAGCGGCGCCGAGGGGTTGAACGTCAACGACATCGGCCACGTGGTGCTGCGCACCGCCGAGCCGCTGGCCCTCGACGGCTACAGCGACAACCGCCGCACCGGCTCGTTCCTGCTGATCGACCCGGCCGACGGCACCACCCTCACCGCCGGCATGGCGGGCGAGGCCTTCGAGACCGTACGCACCGACGACGTACCCGACGCATCCGAAGAGGAGGACTGGGTCTGATGCCCAGCGAGGCGTTCTCGGGCATGGACAAGGAAGGCGGCCGCATCGGCAGCGGCGTCCTCGGCAGCGGCCAGGGCGGCTTGACCCGATGTGTGGGCCGACAGGGCTGACCGCCCTGTCACCGGGCCGCTTCCCCCACCGCAGCCCGGCCTGCCCCGGCACCTCGATGCCGCGCGCACCACCTTCCGACCTCCCGCCCGGGACCGCCTCCTGACGGTCCGTCCGCGAACAGGACTCACCATGGCACCGAACCCGACACCCTCCCGCAGCGTTCCCTCCCATAGGCTGTCCCGCCCCGACGCCGGGCGGATCAGACGCCGCGCCGCGGCCGCCGTCGCCGGCCTGACCGCCGTGGCCCTGCTGTCGGCCTGCGGCTACGGTTCCAAGGCCGCCGACAAGGGCTCCGCCGACTCCGCGGCCGCGGCCGGCGGTTCGGGCGCCAAGCTCTCCGCCGACACCGTGAAGATCGGCTACTTCGCCAACCTGACCCACGGCACCGCGCTGGTCGGCCTCCAGGAGGGCATCTTCCAGAAGGAGTTGGGCGCCACCCAGGTCAAGACCCAGGTCTTCAACGCGGGCCCGGCCGAGATCGAGGCGCTCAACGCCGGCTCCATCGACATCGGCTGGATAGGCCCCTCCCCCGCGATCAACGGCTACACCAAGTCCGACGGCAGGTCGCTGAAGATCATCGGCGGTTCGGCCTCCGGCGGGGTCAAGCTGGTCGTCAACCCGGACAAGGTCTCCTCGCTCGACGACCTCAAGGGCAAGAAGATCGCCACCCCGCAGCTGGGCAACACCCAGGACGTGGCGCTGCTCAACTACCTCGCGGGCAAGGGCTACAAGGTCGACGCGGCCTCCGGCGCGGGCGACGTCTCGGTGGTGCGCACCGACAACAAGGTCACCCCCGACGCCTACCGGCAGGGCTCCATCGACGGCGCCTGGGTGCCCGAGCCGACCGCCTCCAAGCTGGTCACGCTCGGCGCGAAGGTCCTGCTCAACGAGAAGGACGTCTGGCCGGACAAGAAGTTCGTGATCACCAACATCATCGTCTCGCAGAAGTTCCTCAAGGAGCACCCGGACGTGGTGGAGGCCGTGCTGCGCGGCTCGGTGAAGACCAACGCCTTCATCAAGGCCGACCCCGGCAAGGCCAAGGCCGACGCCAACGAGGCGATCAGGAAGGAGGCCGGCAACGCCCTGGAGCCGACCGTCCTCGACCCGGCCTGGCAGGACATCGACTTCCTGGACGACCCGCTGGCGAACACCCTGCAGGCCGAGGCCGACCACGCCGTGACCGCCGGGCTGCTCAAGAAGCCGAACCTGAACGGCATCTACGACCTCACCCTGCTGAACAAGGTCCTCGCGGCCCAGGGCCAGGCCCCCGTGGCGGACGCCGGACTCGGCGCCAAGTAGCTCCCTCCGCGAGGAAGTTCGCCCCCGATTCCGCGGTCCGGTCCCCCGCCCGTCCGGTCGATCCCCGATCGATGCCCACCGGGACGGGCGGGGCCGGGCCCCGGCCCCAGCTCCGAAGCCGCTTCCCTCCCTGCCCGCCGACGCGCAGGAGGGGCCCAAGACCACTCACGCAGGAGGTCCCCGGATGACCCCGGCACTGACCACCGAGGCCAACACCCCCGTCGTCGACACCCCCGGCGCCGCGCCCGCCGTCCGGATCGCGAACGTGCACAAGTCCTTCGGCCGCCCGGGCGCGCAGACCCACGTCCTGGACGACATCACCCTCGACGTCGCGCCCGGCGAGTTCGTCACCCTGCTCGGCGCCTCCGGCTGCGGCAAGTCCACCCTGCTCAACCTGGTCGCCGGCCTGGACAAGCCCAGCCGCGGCACCATCGAGGTGCCCGGCGGCCGCCCCGCCCTGATGTTCCAGGAGCACGCGCTGTTCCCCTGGCTCACCGCCGGGAAGAACATCGAGCTCGCCCTCAAGCTGGCCGGCGTGCCCCGCCCCGAGCGCCGTACCGAGGCCGAGCGCCTGCTCGAACTCGTCCGCCTGAACGGCTCCTACGGCAAGCGGGTGCACGAGCTGTCCGGCGGCATGCGCCAGCGCGTGGCGATGGCCCGGGCGCTCGCCCAGGGCAGCAAGGTGCTGCTGATGGACGAGCCGTTCGCCGCGCTCGACGCCATCACCCGGGACGTGCTGCACGACGAGATCACCCGGATCTGGGCCGAACGGCAGCTGTCCGTCCTGTTCGTCACCCACAACGTGCGCGAGGCGGTGCGCCTGGCCCAGCGCGTCGTGCTGCTCTCCTCCCGCCCCGGCCGGGTCGCCCGCGAGTGGCGGATCGACCTGCCGCAGCCGCGCCGCATCGAGTCCTCGGGCGTGGCCGACCTGTCCATCGAGATCACCGAAGAACTGCGTGGGGAGATCCGTCGCCATGTCCAGCACTGACACCGCGCTGTCCCGCCCCGACAGCGACACCGCCGACGTCGGCGCCGGCCTGGACGCCCTCGACTCGGTCTCCGCGCAGCGCAGTTCGCTCGGCGAGGTGCTGCGCACCAAGGCGCTGCCGCCGCTGGTCGGCGTGCTGGTGGTGCTCGCGCTGTGGCAGGGCGCGTACAGCCTGCACCTCACCTCCTCGTACAAGCTGCCCAGCCCGGCGGACGTCTGGCACTCCGCGCAGGACCTCTGGTACCAGGGCACGCTGTTCTCGATCATCTGGACCAGCGTCTGGCGCGGCCTGTCCGGCTTCCTGCTCGCCGTCGTCATCGGCACCCCGATCGGCCTGGTGGTCGCCCGGGTCAGGCCGGTGCGCACCGCGATCGGCCCGGTGCTGCAGGGTCTGCAGTCGCTGCCCTCGGTCGCCTGGGTGCCGGCCGCGGTCATCTGGCTCGGCATCAACGACTCGATGATGTACGCGGTGATCCTGCTCGGCGCCGTCCCGTCCATCGCCAACGGCCTGGTGGCCGGCATCGACCAGGTGCCGCCGCTGTTCCTGCGGGCCGGGCGCACCATCGGCGCCACCGGCCTGTCCGGCGCCCGGCACGTGCTGATCCCGGCCGCGCTGCCCGGCTACCTGGCCGGCCTCAAGCAGGGCTGGGCGTTCTCCTGGCGCTCGCTGATGGCCGCCGAGCTGGTCGCCTCCTCCCCCGACCTCGGCCGCGGCCTGGGCCGGTTCCTGGAGGACCAGCGCGAGTTCTCCGACATGTCCGGGGTGCTGCTCGGCATCATCCTCATCCTGTTCGTCGGCATCGCCATCGAGCTGCTGGTATTCACCCCGGTCGAGCGCCGGGTGCTGCGCAACCGCGGCCTGCTGGCCTCCGCCAAGTGAGGCCCCGCTGATGCCCGCCCTGCTCCTCATCGCCCACGGCAGCCGCGACCCGCGCCACGCCGCGACCGTGGCCGCGCTCGTCGAGGAGGTGCGGGCCCGGCGGCCCGGCATCGAGGTCGCCACCGCCTACCTGGACCACTGCGCGCCGCGGATCCCCCAGGTGGTCGGACGGCTCGCGGACGCGGTGGCCGTCCCGCTGCTGCTCAACCGGGCCTTCCACGCCAAGCACGACATCCCCGCCGCCCTGCGCGCCGCCGGCTCCCGGCTACCCGTCGCGGACGTGCTCGGCCCCTCCCCGCTACTGCTCGCCGCCCTGGACCGCCGCCTCGCCGAAGCCGGGGTGGACACCGGCTGCCCCGCCGTCCGCGCCCGCACCGGCGTGGTGCTCGCCGCCGCGGGCTCCTCCGACCCGGCCGCCGACGCCGCGACCCGAGCGGTGGCCGCCGAGTGGCGGCGCACCCGCGGCTGGGCCGCCGTCGAGGTCGCCTACGCCTCCGCCGCCGGCCCCCGCGTCCCCGACGCCCTCGCCGCCCTGCGCGCCGCGGGCGCCGCGCACACCGCGGTCGCCCCCTACCTGCTTGCCCCGGGCCTGCTCCCCGACCGCATCGCGGCGGCGGCGCACGGCGCGGACACCGTGGCCGACCCCCTCGGCCCCGCCCCGGAACTGGCCGCCCTGCTGCTGGAGCGCTACGACGAGGCCCGGCGGGCGGCGCGGGCCGTTCCAGCGCTCACGGCCTGAGCCCCGGGTCGATTCACCCGCAGTCCAGGATGCTGTGCTCGCTGAGGTCGGCGGCGTAGCGCGCCACAGTGCGATAGTCCGCATCGTCGTGGAGGACCGTGAGTCCGTGGTGGGCAGCCGTCGCCGCGATCATGAGGTCGACCGCCGAAGCACTGCGGTGCTGCCCGCCGAGTGCCATCCGCCGCTGCACCGTGTCGATCCAGCGTCCCGCGTTCTTCGGCACCGAGACATCCGGGTAGAGCTCGGCGAACATCTCGGAGATCTCGTCGTACTCCCGGCCGTCCCGCGCGCTGTAGAGGAACTCGGCACGCTGCGGGTAGCACGACGCGATCGACCCTGCGTCGATCGCGTCGTACCAGGCGTTCTGGAGCTTCGGCTCGCGCAGCACTCGAACCAGGGCGGAGGTGTCGAGGAGATAGATCACCGAGCATCCTTCTCGGCCTGGTGCAGCCGCTCGGCGTGCTCAACCGCTCCCCAGTCCCGGGCACGCTCGAAATGCCTGCTGATGCGAGCCGCGCGTTCCTGCTGTTCCGCGTAGAAGCGCAGCGCGAGGTTGACGGCATCCTTCTTGGTTCGCACTCCGGCAAGGGCCATCGCGCGCTCCAGCGCCTCTTCGTCGATGTCGATCTGCGTCACGGACACCCGGCACCTCCGATCGATGTTGGTGATGTACATAGCATTGTATCTCGCCAACATCGATCGGGCGGAGTGGTTTCAGGCCGGTCACACCCGCCGCAGGGTGAAGGTGTCCGTCGGGTGGCCGGCGTCGGCCTCCGTCAGACCGCCGGAGAGCTGGTAGAGGCCGCCGGCCGGGCCGTTGGTGACGGCGGTGGGGGTGGGGTCGGCGGAGGGGTGGACGGCGGTGAGGCGGGCGGTGCGCCAGTGGTCGTCGGAGCTGAGCTCCACCTCGGCGTCGCGGCCGGCGCCGTAGAAGAGGTTGGTGACGCCGGCCAGGGTGCCGTTCGAGCGGGCGAGGATGCCGTCGAGGTGGAGCAGGGCGCCGCCGTCGGCGATCTCGACCCGGCGCAGGGCGGCCGGGTCCCGCAGCGGGAGCCGCCAGAGGGTGCCGTCGTTCCACTTGCCGAGCAGGAGGCGGCCGTCCTGGTAGGCGATGCCGTTGAGGCCGTAGGAGCCGGCGGGGGCGGCGAGGCGGTCGTCGCGCAGCAGGACGGAGCCGGTGCCGTCGGGGGCGACCCGGTAGACGTACGGGGCGAAGGAGTCGGTGACGTAGGCGGTGCCGTCGGGGGCGACGGCGATGTCGTTGGCGAGGTGACCGCCGCCGTCTCCGGCGACGGCGGCGAGGTCGGTGTAGAAGAGGCGGCGGCCGGTGTCCAGGTCGTAGGCGGCGATGCCGGCGACCCGGCCGAGGGTGGCGGGGCCGGTGCGCTCGCCGATGCCGTTGTCGAGGTTGGTGACCAGGACGCGGCGGTGGACCGGGTCGATCCGCAGGCCGGCGATCTCGATCAGGGTGTCGGGGTCGTCGATCAGGGTGCGGACGCTGCCGTCGGGGGCGACGGCGGAGACGGTGCCGTGCCGCAGCGAGCCGACCAGGAAGCGGTGGTGGGCGGCGTCCCAGACGGCGGTCTCGGGCACCAGGCTGGGCGCGTGGCCGGCGATCACGGCCGGGACCGGGCCGTGGGCGGCCGCGGCGGCGGGTAGCGTACCGGCGGTACCGAGGAGGGTGGCGGCCGCGAGGGCGACCAGGGCGCGGCGGACAGTACGGTTCTGACGGTTCATCACGAGTCCCTTGCGCATGCGGTGCGTTGTCGTGATCAAGCCTCGCTCGACCGCCGGGGACGCAGCAGTGCGTGGGGATACTGGTAGTTCGACCACCAGGAAGGGCGGGGGACATGAACGAGGTGGAGGAGCGCCGCGCGGAGCTTTCGAGCTTCCTGCGCACCCGGCGGGCCCGGCTGACGCCGCAGGACGTGGGGCTGGCGCCGGGGGTTCGGCGGCGCACGCCGGGGCTGCGGCGGGAGGAGTTGGCGCTGCTGGCCGGGGTGGGGGTGACCTGGTACACGTGGCTGGAGCAGGGGCGGGACATCCACCCGTCCCCGGAGGTGCTGGCGAGCCTGGCCCGGACACTGCGGCTGGACCGGGCGGAGACGGCGTACCTGTTCCGGCTGGCGAGCAGCCACCCGCTGGACGGCGAGGTGACCGCGGCCGCCGAGGTCCCGGCGGCGCTGCTGCGGCTGATGCACGCCCAGTGGCCGTCGCCGGCCTGGGTGATGGACGCCAACTGGGATGTGCGGGCCTGGAATCCGGGCGCGGACGCGCTGTTCGGGCTGTCCGCCCGGCCGCCGCAGGAGCGCAACCTGGCCTGGGTGGTGTTCGGCAACCCGCTGCACCGGCGGCGGGTGGAGCACTGGGAGGAGCACGCCCGCCGTTTCCTGGCCCAGCTGCGCTCCGCCTACGCCGAGCGCGGCGGGGAGGCGACGGCGGTGGGCCGCCGGCTGGGCCGGATGATCCAGCAGGTGCGCAGCGAGCACCCGGAGGCGGAGCGCTGGCTGGACGAGCACCAGGTCGCGGAGCGTACGGGTGCCGAGAAGGTGGTGCGCCACGAGGAGTTGGGCGAGCTGCGGATCGACCAGCACGTGCTGCTGGCCGCCGAGGGGCTGCAGTTGATCGTGATGGCGCCGCGCGATCCGGAGACGTCGGAGCGGCTGCGGAGGCTGGCACCCGCCGCCGCGGCCGTGACCACCTGACGCCGCGAAGGGCCCGGGGCCCCTCACCGCGAAGGGCCCGGGGCCCCTCACCGCGAGGGGCCCCGACGACAACCGTCAGTCGGCCTTGCGCCGCTGGCGCCCGGTCCCGTAGTTGGAGCCGGACTTGGAGCCGCTGCCGGGCTTGGCCCGACCCGAGGAGCGTCCGATGAAGCCGGCGGCCTGGGGCCGCTCGCCCTGGCCGGCCGCGCCGAGGCGCTGCTTGGGGCGCGGGCGGCGCGGGTTGCCGTTCATGTCGACGTCGGTGGGCAGCCCGGAGCGCTTGGCGGGGCGGCGGCGCGGGGTCGCGGCCTTGCCGTCGGCCGGCTTCTCCGCCGCCGACTTGTCCGCGACGGCCGCGGCGGCCGGGACGGCCAGGGGGACCGGGACGCCGCTGGGCGTACGGGCGCCGGTGATCCGGGCCAGGTCGGCGTCGCCGGGGCGGACCTTGGTGACGGTGGGGCGGATCCCGGCGACCGTCATCAGCCGGTTGACCTCGCGGCGCTGCTCGGGCAGCACGAGGGTGACGACCGTGCCGGACTCGCCGGCCCGGGCGGTGCGGCCGCCGCGGTGCAGGTAGTCCTTGTGGTCGATCGGCGGGTCGACGTTGACGACCAGGTCGAGGCCGTCGATGTGGATGCCGCGGGCGGCCACGTTGGTGGCGATCAGCGCGCTGACCTCACCGTCGCGGAACTGGTCGAGGACCCGGTTGCGCTGCGGCTGGGACTTGCCGCCGTGCAGGGCGGCGGCCTGGACGCCGCTGGCGCGCAGCTGCTTGGCGAGCCGGTCGGCGCCGTGCTTGGTGTGCACGAACATGATCACGCGCCCGTCGCGGGAGGCGATGTGGGCGGTGGTGGAGGCCTTGTCGGCCGGCTCGAGCTGCAGGACGTGGTGGTCCATGGTGGTGACCGCGCCGGCCGAGGGGTCGACCGAGTGGGTGACCGGGTCGTTCAGGAAGCGCTTGACCAGCCGGTCGACGTTGCGGTCCAGGGTGGCGGAGAAGAGCATCCGCTGCCCGTTCTCGGCGACCTGCTCCAGCAGCTTGCTGACCTGCGGCAGGAAGCCCATGTCGGCCATCTGGTCGGCCTCGTCGAGAACGGTGATCGCGACGTCGGAGAGGTTGACGTCGCCGCGCCCGATCAGGTCGTCCAGTCGGCCGGGGGTGGCGACCAGGACCTCGGTGCCGCGGCGCACCGCGTTGGCCTGCCGCCCGATCCCCATACCGCCGACGACGGTGGTGATCCGCAGGTTGACGGCGTTGGCGTAGGGGGTGAGCGCCTCGGTGACCTGCTGGGCGAGCTCACGGGTGGGCACCAGGACGAGCGCCAGCGGGTGCCGGGCGTCGGCTCGGCGGCCGGCGGTGCGGGCGAGCAGCGGCAGGCCGAAGGCCAGGGTCTTGCCGGAGCCGGTGCGGCCGCGGCCGAGCACGTCGCGGCCGGCGATCGAGTCGGGCAGGGTGGCGGCCTGGATCGGGAACGGCTCGGTGACGCCCTCGCGGGTGAGCGCGGTGAGGATCGCCTTGGGCAGGTCGAGCTCGGCGAAGGTGGCCGCCGGGGGCCGGGCCGGGGTGCCCTCGACGACGGTGAAGTCGGCGGGCTCGGCGGCGGTGGTGCGGGCGTTCTTGAGAGTGCCGGCCTTGGGGGCACCGGCGCGGCTGCGCGGCTTGCGGGGGCGCTCTGCGCTCTCCCCGCTGCGGCGCGGGCGGTCGGTGCGGCGGCCCTGGTCGGCCGGGCGGTGCTGGTCGCCGGTGCGGGAGCCGCGGTCGCGCGGCGGGCGGGCAGGGGTGGTCATGGGGTCTCCGTCCATCGGTCCGCAGCCCGGGGTGCGGGCTGGTCGGCCGTCGGATTGGAGTGCGCCGCCCCGGCCGTTCGGCGGCATGAACGAGGGCCCGCACCGTCGAGCGGTGCGGGCCCCCGCTTCACGAGATCACAGGATCGCGCGTCAGCGTGGTGACTGACGTCAGCCGATGACCTGGATGTTCTCGCCCTGCGGGCCCTTCTGGCCCTGGGTCACGTCGAACTCGACGCGCTGACCCTCGACGAGCTCACGGAAGCCCTGGGCCTGGATGTTCGAGTAGTGGGCGAACACGTCCGGGCCGCCGCCGTCCTGCTCGATGAAGCCGAAGCCCTTTTCGCTGTTGAACCACTTCACGGTGCCGGTAGCCATAACCGTCTCCTCCTATTGGGGCATCAGGGATTCACACCTCGTGAATCCCGGAGTAGCCGCGATCCCCATCCGGAGACTGAAACACCGGACAAAACAAATGCGCCTGTTGGTTGGGACCATCAGGCGCACACAAGCGTTCATGGGAACCAAAACTGCAACTGCTTCGACTGTAGCACGGCGACACCCCGATTGACCGGGCACTTTTCTGCCCGACAGATCACGTTTGCCGCCCCCGGGAAACGGGGAGCGGCGCCCCGCCGGAGCGGGGCGCCGCCTGCCGTTCAGCCCGTGTTCAGGCCGTGGCCGGGTGCCGGGTTCAGCGCCGACCGGCCGGCTCCGGCACGCCGTGGGCGTCGGCCAGCGGGGCCGGGCCGTGGCCGGGGCGGGCGTCGCCGCCGTGGCCGGGCCACCAGGCCTTGTTGCCGATCAACGCGGTGAGCGCCGGGGTGAAGAACATCGCCATCACGAAGGCCGCCAGCACGATGCCGAAGGCCATCGCGAAGCCGAACTCCATCATGAAGGTGTTGCCCGCGAGCATGAAGGTCGCGAACGAGGCCGCCAGGATGAAGCCGGCCGCCGCGACGGTCGGGCCGCCGTGGCGCAGCGCCTCGCGGGCCGCCTCGCGCGGGGAGCGGCCCGCGCGGGCCTCCTCGCGCAGGCGGGCGATGATCAGGATGTTGTAGTCGGTCCCGATCGCCACCACGAAGAGGTAGATCAGGATCGGCATCATGAACATCAGGCCGGTCTCGTGGCCGATCTTCTGGAAGAGCAGCGTGGTGGCGCCGAGGGTGGCGCCGAAGCCGAGGCCGACCGAGGCCATCAGGTACCAGGGGGCGACCACGCTGCGCAGCTGGAGCGCCAGGATGAGCAGGATGAGCAGCCCGGCGATCGGGAAGACCAGCTTGTAGTCGTGGGTCATCGCCAGGTTGATGTCCTTGAACACCGAGCTGAGGCCGCCGACCTTGGCCTCGGTGCCGGCCGGGGCCTGGCCGTGGGCGACCTCGCGCAGCTCGGTGACGGTGTCGATGGCCTCGTTGCTGGCCGGCTCGTCCTTGAGCATCACGGTGAACTGGGCCGTGGTGCCGTCGTCGCTGATGGTCTTGTTCTGGCCCGCGGGAGAGGGCGGGAACACCTGGGCGACGCCGGCGACGCCATGGAGCTTGTCCGCGTAGGCCTGGAAGGAGGCCGGGTCGAGCTTCTTGCCGTCGGTGCTGCTCAGGAAGACCTGGCTGGGAGAGGCCGCGCCCTTGGAGAAGGCGGTGGACATCTTGTCCTGGACGACCATCGACTCCTTCTCCTTCGGCATCGAGCTGCCGGCCATGTCGAACAGGCCGTTGTAGCCCAGGGCGCCGAAGGCCAGGGCGACCAGCACGCCGCCGGAGGCGACGGCGGTGAGCGCCGGGCGCTTCTGGACGACCCGGCCGAGCGCGGTGAAGCGCGCGTCGCTGGGCTCGCGCATCCACTTCTTGCCGGGCCAGAAGACGCCGCGGGCCGGGATGACGGCGAGCAGCGCCGGGGCCAGGGTGACGGAGGCGAGGGCGGTGACGACGACCGCGATGGCCAGCGCCGGGCCGAGGGCCTGGAACATGCCGAGGCTGGAGAGGATCAGCGCGGCGAAGGCGATGGTGACGGCGCCGGCCGCGGAGGCGATCGCCTCGCCGACCCGGCCGACGGCGCTGACGACGGCGTCCTTGCGCTCCTCACCGGCCCGCAGCCGCTCGCGGTAGCGGAAGGCGAGGAAGAGGAAGTAGTCGGTGCCGACACCGAGCACGACGACGATGAGGATCGGCGTGAGGATCGCCGTGCTCTTGAGGTCGAAGGCCTTGGTGGCGTAGTTGATCAGTCCCATGGAGGTGGGCAGGGCGATGATCAGCGAGACCAGGATCGGCAGCAGGCCGGCCAGGACGCTGCGGAAGATGATGCCGACGATCACGATGACCAGCAGCAGGGTGGCCATCGTGATGATGCCCTCGGTGTCGTTGGAGGACTCCTTCTGGTCCAGGGCCTGGCCGGCGGAGCCGCCCAGCTGGAACTTCAGGTCGGTGCCGGCGGCCAGTTCCTTGCCGTCGTCGCGGAGCGCCTTGGCGACGTCCACGATCACGTTCGGGTCCTGCTGCTTGTCCTTGGCGATGGCGACCGTACCCATCGCGTACTTGTGGTCCTGCGAGTAGCCCAGCTTCTCGACCGGCGGGTTGACCGTCTCGACCCCGTCGATCTTCTTGGCCATCAGGTCCTGGGTCAGCTTGCCCATGGCCTTGGTGTCGGCGTCGGTGAGCGCGGCGCCGTCGTTGCGCTCGAAGAGGATGAGGGCGTCGGGCGTGAAGGCGGCCGGGAAGGCCCGTGCCTGCACCTCTGCGGCCTGGATGGACTCGTAGTGCTTGGGCAGGAACGACGCCTCGTCCGTCTGGGAGCTCACCTTGGGCGAGGAGATGAAGATGGCGACCATTGCGACGAGCCACGCGGCGATCACCCACCAAGCGCGGCGTACGGCGAATTGTCCTAGTCGGTGGAACATGCTCGATGCCTCCTGGGCATGGTTCACCGCAGCCCTTGGGGGACGGGACGCTGGGCAACGGTAAGGACCGGCACGGGAAGCGCGCGAGGCAGCTCCCTTGCCGGTCGGCAGGTAAGTGAATGTGGGCGCCATCCTACGAGTACGCGCTTGCCGCCCGGCAAGGAGCCCCCGTGTTCCAACCCCCGTACGGGGCCGCCCCGAACCGGCCCCGACCCAGTTTCTCCCAGGCGGACCCCGGTTGACCTCGTGCTCCGGGTGGAGACACCTCCCCCTCAGGGTGGAGTCTGCCCCCTACCTCCGAGGAGGAGGCGTCAGGGTCGCGGGGTAGGGAAAACCCCACCCCGCCCCCGAGGCGAGCACCAGGGCGCGCTCACCCGCCAGCCGGATTACCGCTCAACCCCCGCTTCCCTACTGTCGGTTGTGACGCCGGCGCGGTACCCGGCGGACACATTCCCGGCGGTCGGGGCGATCGGGCCACCGCCGCTCACCTCGGCGACCCACCGCCGCTCTCCCAGGGGGGACCTCCCGTGAAAACCAGACTCGGCACGGCTGCCGCGATGGGCGCCTGGAGCGCCCGACACAGAAAGACCGCCGTCTTCGGCTGGCTGCTCTTCGTCGTCCTGGCCGCCGTGCTCGGCGGCGTCCACGGCAGCACCGAGGTGACCGAGTCCGAGTCGATGCCCGGCCAGGTCTCCCGCGCCGCGAAGATCCTCGACGAGGCCGGGCTGAAGAGCCCCGCGAGCGAGACCGTCCTGGTCCAGAGCACCACCCGCAGCGCCGACGATCCGGACTTCAAGGCCGTCGTCTCCCAGGTGGTCGCCGCCGTCGACGGCACCGGCAAGGCCGCCGAGGTCCGCTCCCCCTACGACACCAAGGCGGTCTCCCGGGACGGCCACTCCGTCCTGGTCCTGCTCACCCTCAAGGGCGACCGGGAGGAGGCCGTCGACGGCGTCCAGTCCGTCATGGACGCGGTCGCCGGGGTGCAGCGGCAGCACCCGGACCTCACCGTGGTCGAGCTGGGCGACGCCAGCTCCGGCAAGTGGATCCAGGACCAGTTCAAGAACGACTTCGCCCGCGCCGAGTGGACGGCCGTGCCGCTGGCACTCGGCATCCTGCTGATCGCCTTCGGCGCGCTGGTCGCCGCCGTCCTGCCGGTGGTGCTCGCGCTGACCGCCTTCGTCGCGGCCGGCGGGCTGGTCGCGCTCAGCAGCGGCCTGCTGCACACCAGCAACGACGCCAGCTCGGTGATGCTGCTGGTCGGCCTCGCCGTCGGCGTCGACTACTGCCTCTTCTACCTGCGCCGCGAGCGCGAGGAGCGGGCCGCCGGACGCGACGCGGCCACCGCGCTGACGGTGGCCGCCGCCACCAGCGGCCGGGCCGTGCTGGTCTCCGGCGTCACCGTGGTGGTCGCCATGGCCGGCATGTTCCTCACCGGGATCGCCGACTTCCGGGCGATGGCCTACGCCACCATCGTGGTCGTGATCACCGCCGTGCTGGGCTCACTCACCGTGCTGCCCGCACTGCTCTCCATGCTCGGCGACCGGGTCGAGAAGGGCCGGCTGCCCTTCCTCGCCAAGCTCCGCCGCCCCGACGCCGTCCGCACCGGCGGGCGGTTCTGGAACGCCGTGCTCACCCCGGTGCTGGGCCGCCCGCTGGCCTCCACCGTGCTCGCCGGGGCCGTGCTGCTGGGCCTGGCCGCACCGCTGCTCACCATGCACACCGCCAACCTGACCTTCCAGCAGCAGCTGCCCGAGGGCAACGAGTTGGTCGCCGCCTCACAGAAGATCGAGGCCGCCTTCCCCGGCAGCCCGGCCCCCGCCACCGTGGTGGTCAAGGCCGCCGACATCTCCTCCCCCGCGATGACCGCCGCGATCGCCGACCTCAAGGCCAGGGCCCTGGCCAGCGGGCGGATGCACGGCCCGATCGGGGTCACGGTGCACGCCGACCGGAACGTCGCCACCGTCGACATCCCGCTCAACGGCACCGGCAACGACGCCACCAGCAACGACGCACTGAAGACCCTGCGCGAGGACCTGGTGCCCGCGACCGTCCTCACGGTGCCCGGCACCGAGGCCCCGGTCACCGGCCGCACCGCCGGGTCGTACGACTTCAACGCCAAGATGACCGGCTCGATGCCGCTGGTCTTCGGCTTCGTCGTCGCCTTCGCCTTCCTGCTGATGCTCACCTCCTTCCGCTCACTCGCGATCGCCGTCACCGCCGTCGTGCTCAACCTGCTCTCGGTGGGCGCCGCGTACGGGGTGCTGACCCTGGTCTTCCAGCACGGCGTGGGCGCCTCGCTCCTGGGCACCGCCGGGGTCGGCGCGGTGGAGTCCTGGGTGCCGCTGTTCCTCTTCGTGATCCTCTTCGGGCTCTCGATGGACTACCACGTCTTCGTGGTCTCCCGGATCAAGGAGGGCCGGGACCGCGGCCTGCCGACCCGGGCCGCGATCGCCCACGGCATCCGTTCCACGGCCGGGGTGGTCACCAGCGCCGCGGTGATCATGGTGGCGGTGTTCGCGGTCTTCGGCACCCTGTCCATGCAGGCGATGAAGCAGATGGGCGTGGGCCTGGCGGTCGCGGTGCTGATCGACGCCACGGTGATCCGCGCGGTGCTGCTGCCCTCGGTGATGAGCCTGCTCGGCGAACACAACTGGTACCTGCCGCGCTGGCTGGGCTGGCTGCCGAACCTCTCGCACGGCGAGTCCGTCCCGCCGGTCGGCGCCGGGCGCGCCCCGCAGGAGCGGCCGACCACGCCGGCCGACGGCCCCGGGCACCGCCGGGTCGAGGTCTGAGGCCTCTCCGTTCACACCGACGCCGGGTCCCGCAGCGCGCGGGGCCCGGCCTCCGTGCGTCATGATGATCACCGTCCGGGGCCCTCCGGATGACCGCCGGCGGAACGGAGCCCAGCCATGATCCCCTTCGACGAGGGCCGCGCCAGGCTGCTGCTCGCCCACGCCTGCGAGTCCGCCGGACTGCCCGGCCCCGGCGGTGCCCGGCTGCTCGCGCTCGGTGAGAACGCCGTCTTCGACCTCGGCGACCCGGCCGTGGTCGCCAAGGTCGGCCGCGGTCCCGAGCTGTACGACCGGGCGCACCGCGAGCTGACCGTCGCGCACTGGCTGGCCGGCCGGGGCGTCCCGGTGGTCCGCCCGTACCGGGAGGTGGCGCCCGAGCCGCAGCTCGCCCACGGGCACCCGGTCACCTTCTGGCACCGGCTCGCCCCCGCCGTCCGCCCGGCCCGCCCGGCCGACCTCGCCCCGCTGCTGCGCGCCCTGCACCGGCTGCCGCTGCCGCCCTTCCCGCTCGGGCGGCGCGACCTGCTGGAGCCGGTCGAGCGCTGGCTGGCCTCCGCCGAGGGCCACGTCGACCCCGAGGACGTCGCCTTCCTGCGGCACCGCCGGGACGCCTTCGAGGCCGCCCTGCCCGACCTCGCCCCGCGGCTGCACGCCGGGATGATCCACGGCGACGCGCTGCCGCGCAACGTCCACGTCGGCCCGGACGGGCCGGTGCTGCTCGACCTGGAGAACGTCTCGCACGACCTGCGCGAGCACGACCTGGTGGTCCTCGCGCTCAGCCACGACCGGTACGGCGTGCCGGGCGAGGAGTACCGGGCGTTCACCGAGGCGTACGGCTGGGACGTGCGCGACTGGCCCGGATTCGCGGTGCTGCGCGGGGCCCGGGAGACCGCCAGCGCCTCCTGGGTGGCGCAGCAGGCGGCCAGTAACCCGGCCGCGCTGGCGGAGTTCCGGCGCCGGGTGGACTCGCTGCGCGAGGGGGCCGCCGAGGTGCGGTGGTACCCGTTCTGACGGTGCGGAGATACCTCGACTGAGGGGCGGGCGCCAAGCCGGGCGAGTGTGAGAAGGCTCTTAAGCCGGATCGGTCCGGCGCGCAACCTGGGCACGTACGATCGGCGTCCTATCGGACAGTCATCCTGACCGAGGAATCGGCCCCCATCCCGTACCTCAGGAGCCGCCGCGTGCCCGCGACCGCCACCCGTCGCCCGTCCCTCCCGACCCGCCCGACCCGTGGCCGCCGCCAGCTGATCGCGGGCTGCGTCGCGGTGGCCGCCCTCCTGGGCCTGTCCGCGTGCGGCACCGCCAGCGGAGCCCTGCAGTCGCCGAGCGCCAACGCGCCGTCGCCGGCCGGCGGCCAGTCCGCGGGCGTCGCCTCGCCGCAGCAGCCGACCGGGACGGCGGCGACCACCATCGCGCCCACCTCGGACTCGGACGCCGCCGGCGGCACCGGCTCGGCGGTCCCACCGGTCTCCGGGAAGCCGAAGAGCCCGAAGTCGCCCACCGGGAGCCCCACGCCCGACGCGACCGCCCCCGTCACGGCCACCCCCGTCACGGCCACCCCGGCCGCGCCGCCCGCGCACGCCGGGGCCGGCACGGTGATCGGCTCCACCGCCTCCGGCGGCCGTACCGTCGCGCTCACCTTCGACGACGGCCCCGGCCCGGCAACCCCCCAGATCCTCGACCTGCTCGCCCAGTACCACGTCAAGGCCACCTTCTGCGAGGTCGGCCAGAACGCCGCCGCCAACCCGGCCATGGTCAAGCGGGTGCTCGCCGAGGGGCACCGGCTCTGCGACCACAGCGTCCACCACCCGCAGCCGTTCGCGAAGCTCCCGCACGACAAGGCGGTGTACGAGGTCACCGCCGCCCGCGACATGATCGTCCAGGCCGGCGGGCCGGGCACCCAGGTCACCTGGTTCCGCGCCCCCGGCGGCGGCTTCAACGCGGACAACGAGCACATCACCGCGGGCCTGGGGATGTCCTCGCTCGCCTGGTCCGTCGACCCGCGCGACTGGTCCCGCCCGGGCGTGCCCGCGATCGTCTCCACCGTGCAGAGCCAGCTCAAGCCCGGCGGCGTGATCCTGATGCACGACGGCGGCGGCGACCGCAGCCAGACCGTGGCCGCGCTCAAGCAGCTGCTGCCGTGGCTGATCGCGCAGGGGTACACCTTCGACTTCCCCGCCGTATAAGGCAGTTGGGGCTACCCCGCGAAAGGTGGGCCCCGCCGCCCGACGGACCGCACGTGTTCGTCCGCCCGGCGGGCACGACGCATCCGGCGGGGCTGGGTCCGCAGTAGCGGTCAGGCCACGTGCAGCCGGTAGACCTGGCGGGAGCCGCCCTCGGGCCCGGGGGCGGCGGGCTCGGCCGGGGTGAAGCCCAGCCGCTCGTAGAACACCCGGGCGCCGCTGGTCACCGCGCCGGGGTGGTCCGGCCCGAAGGTCACCACCTCGACGGTGGCCGGGGCGCGGACGTGCCGGCGCAGCGCGTCCTCGACGAGGGCGCGGCCGACGCCGGTGCCCCGGGCGCGCTCGGCGACCACCAGCCAGTGCAGGTGGTGCAGCGGGGGCCGGTCGCCGAACAGCAGGCCGCCGAGCACACCTCGGCCGTCCTCGGCGACCGTGGCCAGGCCCCGGTCGATGCTCCTGCCCACCGCCCGGTGGAAGCCGGGCTCGGCCACCATCGGGCCGAACCAGTGCTCGACCTCGGCGGCCAGGGCGAGGAAGCCCGGCAGGTCGCCGGGGCGGGCGAGGCGTACGGTCATCCGGCCGCGTCCGGCAGATCCGTCGATCTGGACGGCCAGCGCGAGTCGACCACGGCCAGCGGGTCCTTGCCGCGGCGCAGCCAGGCCTGCAGCCCCTCGGCCCACTCGCGGTACCAGTCGATCTGCCGCCGGTGCAGCTCGGCCGGCGCGACCTCCCCCACCTCGGTCGGATAGCGCCCGGCCAGCGCGACGGCCACCCGTACGGCGGCCAGCGCGTCGCTGCCCGCCTCGTGAGCGTCCGTCAGCTCCACCCCGTACACCTCGCACACCCGTTGCAGGGTGCGCGAGCCCTTGCGGTACTTGTCCACGGCCCGGTCGATCACCAGCGCGTCCAGCACCGGCCCGACCGGCCCGCCCAGGCGCTCCGCCAGCGTCGCCAGCCCGTGCCGGCGCAGTTCCGCGTCCAGCAGCGACAGGTCGAAGGGCGCGTTGAACGCCACCACCGGCCGCCCGGCCGCGATCCGCTCGCAGAGCGCCGCGGCTATCTCCTCCACCGCCTCCTTGGCCGGCCGCCCCTTGCCGCGGGCCAGCTCGTCCCCGATCCCGTGGATCGCCTCCGCCTCGGCGGGAATCGGCATCCCGGGATCGAGCAGCCAGTTGACGGCCTCCACTCGCACGGCGCCGACCGTGTCCACGAGCGCGGCCGTGACGATGCGGTCCACGGCCGGGTCGGTGCCCGTGGTCTCCAGGTCGAAGCCGACCAGTGGCTGCTGCCACCAGCTCATCAGGTGTGTCCTTTCGTCCAACCGCTCGAAACAGCCCCTATCATCACCCGCCCCACCGACAACCCGGCCTACCGGGGAGTCGGCCCGGCTGCTCAGCCGCGGCCGGGAGGGGGGACGCAGGCCGGTGGCCGACGGCGCCCCGGCCGGTACGACTCCCCCCTTCCGACGGCAGGTTGGGAGTGTCCGTCGACGGCTGCGAACCACCCGTGGCAGCCGGGCCCGCCCGGACGGGGGCGGCCCCGGCGCGCTCGGGAGCGTGCCGGGGCCGAACGGTCCTCCCGGACGATGACCGGCCGGGCCTAGCGCGCCGCCGCCGGCCCGGCCAGGGCGAGCCTGCTGGGCAGCAGGCTGGCCGTGACGGCGAGCACCAGGCAGACGCCCGCGCCCGCGCCGAGCGGCAGCCAGGGCAGGTCGAGCCCGACGCTCGTCTGCCCGGCCAGGATGCGGTGGTTGAGCAGCGCCGTGGTGCCGTACTGGGTGAGCGCGGTGACGGCGAGGGCGAGCGCGGCGGCCGTGGCGACGACCAGGACGGCCTCCAGCGCGACCATCTGCAGCACCTGACGGCGCACCGTCCCGGCCAGCCGCAGCACCGTGAAGTCGCAGCGGCGGTCGGCGGTGCTCATCACCATGGTGTTGACGATGGCGATGAGCGCGTAGAGCAGGGCCGGGCCGAGGATGGTGGTGGTCGCGATCCAGGCGTAGTGGGCGTTCGGGTCGGGCCCGGGGGCGTGGGCGTCGGTGAGCACGCCGCCGAGCCGGTCGGCGGGTTCGGCGCTCAGGTGGACGGCCCCGGGGCGGGCGCCGGGCAGGTGGGCGGAGACGGCCTCGCCGCTGAGCAGGACCTCGTCCAGGCCGAGTTGGGTGCGGTAGACCAGGGCGAGCCGCAGGCTGGTGACGGTGCCGTCGGCCAGCCGCAGGTTGACCTGGTCGCCGAGCTTCCAGCCGTGGCCGCGGACCTGGTCGGTGGAGGCGGCGAGGGTGGCGCCGCGCAGTTCGGCGGCGCTGCCCTCGACGGCGGGCAGGGTCCAGGCGGCGGCGAGGTCGCCGTCGACGACGGTGGCGGCGGACGGCACGCCGGCGGCCGAGTCCTCGCCGTGGTCGTCGAAGGCGGGCCGGTCGGCGCCCAGGCCCATGACCACGGTGGAGGTGGTGGCGGTGGCGTGCAGTCCGGGCGTGCCGGCGGTGAGCCGGTGGACGGCGTCGGCGGGCAGCGGCGCGGCGCCGGGGCGCAGCACGTACCGCGCGGCCGCGGTGGCCTTGCCCTGGGCGGTCATGGCGTCGGCGAAGGCGGCGGTGGAGCCGACCACGGTGCCGGTGAGCGCGATGGTGAGGAAGGCCGGGGTCGCGGTGGAGACGGTGCGGCGCACGGCGGTGAGCGCGTTCTGCCGGGCCAGCAGCGGGGCGGCGGCGGTCAGGCGAGCCAGCGGCGCGCTGAGCAGCCGGACCAGCGGCGGGACGACGACCGGCGCGAACAGGGCGAGCGCGGTGATGGTGAGCAGGTCGGCGCCGAGCACCCACTGGGAGGCGAGCTGCGGGTCGTCCGGCTGGTCGCCGGGGGCGGGCGGCATGGTGGACGCCGACAGGTAGTAGCCGACGTTGCCGGCCAGGGCGAGCAGCCCGAGCAGGGCGAAGGTCCAGCGCGGCTTGGTCATGACCCTGTGGTCGACGGCCGCGTCGCCGAGCGCTTCCACGGCGCGCACCCGTCCGGCCCGCAGCGCGGCCGTGACGGCGCCGAGCAGGGCGACCAGCAGGCCGACGGCGGCGGCCAGCAGCATCGGGCCGACGGCGGGCCGCGCGGTGAACCCTTCGGGCGCGGCGCCGCGGTCCACCAGCCAGGCGGCCAGCGCGGGTGCGCCGGGCAGCGACAGCAGGCAGCCGCTGACGGCCGAGACGAGGGCGACGACGGCGGCCTCGCCGGTGATCAGCCAGACGATCTGCCGGGGCGTGGCGCCGACGGCGCGCAGCATCGCGATCTCCTGGCGGCGCTGGGCGACGGCGAAGGCGAAGGTGCCGACGACGACGAAGACCGCGACGAAGGCGGCCATCGCGGAGGTGAACTGGAGAACCTTGTGCAGCGAGGGCGCCCCGAGCGGGGAGTCGTCCCCGGCGGTCTCGCCCAGCAGGCTGCCGGTGGTGGCGACCAGGGTGACGCCGAGGGTGAGGGCGACGTACGAGCCGGCGAAGGCGGCTTTCCGGCGGCGCAGGCTGGCGGCGGCGACGGGCAGGAGGGTGCCGAGCGAGGTCATGCGACCGTCTCCAGCGCGGTCATCCGCTCGGCGACCTGCTGGGCGGTGGGGTGGGGGATGTCGTCGACGATCCGGCCGTCGGCGAGGAGGAGCACGCGGTCGGCGTAGGAGGCGGCGACCGGGTCGTGGGTGACCATGACGGTGCTCTGGCCCTCACGGTCCACCAGGTCGCGCAGCAGGGCGAGCACGTCGCGGCTGCTGGAGCTGTCCAGGGCGCCGGTCGGCTCGTCGGCGAACAGCATCCGGGGCCGGGTGATCAGGGCGCGGGCGATGGCGACGCGCTGCTGCTGGCCGCCGGAGAGCTGGGAGGGCAGGTGGCCGGCGCGCTCGCCGAGGCCGACCTGGGTGAGCGCGCGGTGCACCTCGGCGCGGTCGGGGCGGCGTCCGGCCAGGCGCAGCGGCAGGCCGACGTTCTGCTCCGCGGTGAGCGAGCCGACCAGGTTGAACGCCTGGAAGACGAAGCCGAGTTGCTGTCGGCGGAGGACCGTCAGCTGGGTCTCGTTCAGCCCGGCGAGGTCGGTCCCGTCCAGGGTGACCCGGCCGCTGTCGGGCCGGTCGAGGCCGGCGCCGCACTGCAGCAGCGTGCTCTTGCCGGAGCCGGAGGGCCCCATGACCGCGGTGAAGGTGCCGCGGTCGAAGGCGACGTCCACCCCCCTGAGCGCCCGTACGGCCTCCGGCCCGGCTCCGTAGGTGCGGTGTACGTCTTCGAGGCGCAGTACGGCCCCGCTCTCCCCCGTGATCTCCACGGGGGCTACACCTACCATGATCGAAGTCGCACAGGCCAGCTGACTTGGGTGAATCGTTACTGCACCAGGTGATCCTCCGTCAGGCGGCGGGCCCGGCGAGGACATCGGCGTCCGGGCCGGTACCCGCGGGCGGCGCCGGCTCCCGGAGCATGAAGACGTCGATCGGGTCCTCGTGGACGACGGTGAAGCCGTGCCGCTCGTACAGCCGCCGGGCGGCGCCGCCCTGGAGGACGACGAGGCGCATCGGTTCCCCGGCGGCGTCGGCGTCGGCGAGGAGGTGGCGCAGCACGGCGGTGCCGAGGCCGCGGCCCTGGAGGTGCGGGGCCAGGTAGAACAGCTCCAGGTGGCGCCCGCCCTGCTCGTCGGGGCGGATCGTGGCGCAGCCGGCGAAGGCCCCCTCGACCAGCAGCACCGAGGTGTACCGGGTGGAGAAGGACTTCCGCACGCGTTCCCGGGACCGGTCCGGGTCCCAGCGGCCGAGGCGTTCCAGGTCGGCGCGCATGACCTGGGCCTTGAGCTCGACGACGGGTTCGAGGTCTGCGGGGCCTGCGGGTTCCAGGGTCCAGGCGGGGAGGCTGTTCACGCCGCGCAGTCTTCCAGCGTCCACACCGCCCTGACCAGCGGCCCCCTCATCCCTGAAGAACACTGCTCAGGATACGGACCGGGAGTCCGCCCAGACCCCTTCGAACTCCTCGCGGTAGACCTCCAGCAGCCCCGGCTCGGTGCCGCCCGGCTGCTGGCCGGCGCCGCCGCGCAGGATCAGGGCCGGGGACTCCATGCCCCGGGAGCGGCGCAGGTAGGGCTGGATGACACCGAGGTCCCGGCTCTGCCGGCGGCCGCCGACCTGGCCGGTCGGGCGGGGGCCCTCGACGAGGTAGGCGGTGAAGCGCGGGGTCTCGTCGAAGACCCGGATCTCGAAGCCGCCCTGGTCTCGCAGCCGGGCCCGGACCCGGCGCACATGCATGATGTTCATCTCGATCGAGCGGGACAACTCGCTGCGGGAGAGCCCGAGTTCGCGTTCGCGGCGGCGCACCGCGCTGCTCGCCGGATTGAGGAAGAGCAGCCGGACCCGGCAGCCCTCGCCGGCGAGGCGCACCAGGCGCTTGCCGGTGTAGTTCTGGCAGAGCATGCCGAGGCCGATGCCGAGCGCGTCGAGCCGCCGGGCGCCGTCGAGCAGGTCCTCCACCGGCAGGTCGCGCTGCAGCCGGACCCGGTCGGCGTGCACCGCGACCACGTCCGCGTACCGCCCGGCGACCAGGGACTCCACCACGTCGGCGGGCACCCCGCCCGCGCCGCCGTCCAGGACGGCGAGCAGCCGGGCGGCGGCGCGCTCGGTCTGGGCCAACACGGTCTGGGTGAGCACCCGGTTGCGGGAGACCACGTGCCGGGCCACCTCCAGCTCGTCCAGGGCGAGTTCGATCTCGCGCCGGTCGGCGAGGTACGGCTCGAAGCAGGGCCAGTGCTGGACCATCAGCTCGCGCAGCTGGGGCAGGGTGAGGAAGACCAGCGGGTCGTCGTCGGCCGGGTCGAGCAGGTAGCCCTTGCGGCGGCTGACCTCGCGTACGGCGCCGGCCCGGTGCGCCCACTCCTCGCCGGCCGGTCCGGCGGCGGCGGTGACCCAGTCCTCGCCGTGGGCGGGGGCGTAGATGGGGTGCAGCACCTCGTCGACCAGGGAGCGCAGCCGCTGTTCGACCAGGTTGAGCCAGACGTAGGCGCGGCCGGACAGCCGCACCCGCTGGTAGGCGTCCTCCCACTCGCCGGCCGACCAGGCGAGCGCGGGGACCTCGACCGGGCCGCCCTGCGCGGGCACCAGGGCGCGGCCGGTCAGGGTGGGGCGCATAACCATCGTGGGCGCCTCGCTGCGGGCACCGCCCCGGTCGGGGCCGTCGGGCCCGGGGCCACGGCCGCCGGCGGGGAACACCATGCGCCACCTCATCTGGTTGCTGCGGCCGACCCCCGCGGGCGCGGGGACCGTTGACGGACTGTCGATAGTCCGCCGGGGCGGCCGGACGATCAAGGGTACTGCCCGCCGCGAGCCGCCCGCAGCCGGTTGCCCGAGGGCCCCTCCCGTACCGCCGGCCCCTTCTCTTCACAAGATCGGCCGCCGGACACCCGTTCGGGCGAACCCCGGCGCTATCTCCCGGCCGCCGGGGGAGGGCTCGGGGAGTATGCGGGCTGTGCGTTGCGTCACGGCGCGCGAGCGTCGCACATGCCCGGCCGCCCGGCCGGGAAGAGAGCGTCCGGGTCCGGGCAGATTTTCGGACTATAAGTCAGTTTTGGTCGGCAGCAAGGAAGTTGATGACTCATGCAGGTCTGGCCCGGTAAGCCCTACCCCCTCGGCGCCACCTACGACGGGGCCGGCACCAACTTCGCGGTGTTCTCGGAGAGCGCCGACCGGATCGAGCTGTGCCTGATCGACGAGGACGGCTCGGAGACCGCCGTCGAACTGCGCGAGACGGACGCCTTCGTCCGCCACGCCTACCTCCCGGGCGTCCAGCCCGGCCAGCGCTACGGCTTCCGCGTGCACGGGCCGTACAACCCGGGCCTCGGCCAGCGGCACAACAGCGCCAAACTCCTGCTGGACCCGTACGCCAAAGCGATGAGCGGGCACATCGACTGGGACGAGTCGGTCTACGGCTACCACTTCGGCGCCCCCGAGCGCCGCAATGACCTCGACTCCGCCCCGCACACCATGCACTCGGTGGTGATCAACCCGTACTTCGACTGGGGCACCGACCACCCGCCGCGCACGGACTACCACCGCACCGTCATCTACGAGGCCCACGTCAAGGGCCTCACCCAGCTGCACCCGGGCATCCCCGAGGAGATCCGCGGCACCTACGCGGGGCTGGCCCACCCGGCGGTGATCGAGCACCTGGCCAAGCTCGGCGTCACCGCGATCGAGCTGATGCCGGTGCACCAGTTCGTCCGCGACCACCGGCTGCGCGACCTCGGCCTGTCGAACTACTGGGGCTACAACACGATCGGCTTCTTCGCCCCGCACTCCTCCTACTCCTCCACCGGCGACCGCGGCCACCAGGTGCAGGAGTTCAAGTCCATGGTCAAGGCGCTGCACGCGGCCGGGATCGAGGTCATCCTCGACGTCGTCTACAACCACACCGCCGAGGGCAACCACCTCGGGCCGACGCTGTCGCTGCGCGGCCTGGACAACGTCTCCTACTACCGCCTCGCCCGGGACCAGCGCTTCTACGAGGACACCACCGGCACCGGCAACAGCCTGCTGATGCGCAGCCCGCACGTGCTCCAGCTGATCATGGACTCGCTGCGCTACTGGGTCACCGAGATGCACGTGGACGGCTTCCGCTTCGACCTCGCCGCCACCCTGGCCCGGCAGTTCCACGAGGTCGACCGGCTCTCCTCCTTCTTCGACCTGGTCCAGCAGGACCCGGTGGTCTCCCAGGCCAAGCTGATCGCCGAGCCCTGGGACCTCGGCGAGGGCGGCTACCAGGTCGGCAACTTCCCGCCGCTGTGGACGGAGTGGAACGGCATGTACCGGGACACCGTGCGCGACCTGTGGCGCGGCGAGAACGCGGCCCTCGCCGAGTTCGGCTCCCGGCTCACCGGCTCCTCCGACCTCTACCAGGACGACGGCCGCCGCCCGATCGCCTCCATCAACTTCGTGACCTGCCACGACGGCTTCACCCTGCGCGACCTGGTCTCGTACAACGAGAAGCACAACCAGGCCAACGGCGAGGACAACCGGGACGGCGAGTCCTTCAACCGCTCCTGGAACTGCGGCGTCGAGGGCCCCAGCACCGACCCGGCCGTCGAGGACCTGCGCGCCCGCCAGCAGCGCAACCTGATCGCCACCCTGATGCTCTCCCAGGGCGTGCCGATGCTCTCCCACGGCGACGAACTCGGCCGCACCCAGCTGGGCAACAACAACACCTACTGCCAGGACAACGAGCTCACCTGGGTGCACTGGCCCGAGGACGACGGGCCGCAGTCGCGGCTGCTGGAGTTCACCCAGGGGATGATCTGGCTGCGGCGCGACCACCCGGTGTTCCGGCGGCGGCGGTTCTTCCACGGGCGGCCGGTGTCCGCCTCCGGCGGGTACGACGACCTCACCGACATCGCCTGGTTCACCCCGGGCGGGGAGGAGATGACCAAGCGCAACTGGGGCGCCAGCTACGCCAAGTCCCTGACCGTGTTCCTGAACGGCTACGCCATCTCCGAACCGGACCGGCGCGGCGGGCGGATCGTCGACGACTCCTTCCTGCTGATGTTCAACGCCCACTTCGAACCGCTGGAGTTCACCGTGCCCGCCGACCACGGGCAGGAGTGGCAGGTCGTGGTCGACACCGCGCAGCCCCGGCTGCCCGCCCCGGGCACGGGGGCGAGAGTCAAGGCCGGGGACGTCCTCTGGCTCACCGACCGCTCGCTGATGGTGCTGCAGCGGCCGGCTTAGGGCCTGCCCCGGCGGACTCGCGGGCCCGGTGAGATCCGCCGGGGCAGGCCCCGGGTCCTGCCCCGGCGTCGCCCCTCAGGCGGGGGTTCGACGACGAGCCCCCGGGGGCTCGCGCTCACCTGTTCGGGCCAGCAGCGGGTCTTGGCGGCGGGCCGGGCCGGGTACCTATGGACACATGACCTCCGCCGCCGAGCCCACGCAGCCCCGCCCGGCCGCCACCGTCCCCACGTCCTCGTACCGTCTCCAGCTCCAGCCCGGCTTCACCCTGCGTGACGCCACCGCCGCCGTGCCCTACCTGGCCGCCCTCGGCGTCTCCCACCTGCACCTGTCCCCGCTGCTGCAGGCCGCCCCCGGCTCCACCCACGGCTACGACACCGTCGACCACACCCGGATCAGCGAGCAGCTCGGCGGCGAGCCGGCGCTGCGCGCCCTGGCCGCCGAGGCGCACCGGCACGGGCTGCGGCTGATCGCCGACGTGGTGCCCAACCACATGGCCGTGCCCGTCCCCGAGCGGCTCAACGGGCCGCTCTGGCAGGTGCTGCGGGACGGGCCCGACTCGCCGTACGCCCGCTGGTTCGACATCGACTGGACGGCCCTGCCCGGCCCCGCCGACGCCCCCGAGCGCGGACGGGTGCTGCTGCCGCTGCTGGGCGACCGGCTCGGCGCCGTGCTGGACCGGCTGACGGTGGACGGCGAAGTGCTGCGCTACCACGAACACGAGCTGCCGCTGCGGCCGGGCACCTCGGGGCTCCCGTTGCCCGAACTGCTGGCCCGGCAGTGGTACCGGCTCGCCTGGTGGCGGCTGGCCCGCACCGAGGTCAACTACCGGCGCTTCTTCACCGTCAACGAGCTGATCGCCGTCCGGGTCGAGGAGCCCGAGGTGTTCGCCGCCACCCACGCGGTGCTGCTGCGGCTGCACGCCGACGGGATCCTGGACGGCTTCCGGATCGACCACCCGGACGGGCTCGCCGATCCACACGGCTACCTGCGCCGCCTGGCCGAGGCCACCGGCGGCGCGTACACCGTGGTCGAGAAGATCCTCACCGGTGAGGAGCGGCTGCCCGAGGACTGGCCGGTGGCCGGCACCACCGGCTACGACGCGCTGCGCCGGATCGACGGCGTGCTCACCGACCACGCGGGCGCCTGCCTGCTGGCCGGGGCGTACGAGTCCTTCCTGCACGGCGGTCCGATCCGCGACCTGTGCCAGGACCCCCACCCGGCGGTCGCCGCCGCCCGGCGCGGACGGGCCGACATGACCGGGCCGGGCGGCGAGCTGGCCGCCGAGGTCGAGCGGCTGGTGCGGATCGCGCTGCGGGTCGGCGCCGCCGAACCCGCGCACACCGACCACGCGCCCTGGCAGCTGCGCGCGGCACTGCGGCGGCTGCTCACCGACTACCCGGTGTACCGGCCGTACGCGCGGCCCGGGGAGCCCGCCGTCGACGACCCGCTGCAGACGGCCGGCGCCGACGACCCGACCGAGCGCCTGGTGGCCGCGCTGGCCCTCGGCGAGCTGGGACGCGGCCCGGACAAGGACGAGTTCTGCGCGCGCTTCGCGCAGACCGCCGCCGCGGTGGCCGCCAAGGGCGTCGAGGACACCGCCTTCTACCGCTGGAACGCACTGCCCGGCCTCAACGAGGTCGGCGGCGAGCCCGCCCGGCCCGGGCTGCATCCGGCCGAGTTCCACGACTGGTGCCAGTACCTGGAGCGCACCTGGCCGCACAGCATGACCGTGCTCTCCACCCACGACACCAAGCGCAGCGCCGACGCCCGGGCCCGGCTCGCCGTACTCGCCGAGCAGCCCGCGGCCTGGGCCGCCGAGGCCGCCGCCTGGTCCACCGCCGCCGGGCCCGGCTTCGACCGCGATGCCGACTGGCTGCTCTGGCACACCCTGGTCGCCGCCTGGCCGATCGACCCGGACCGGCTGGTCGCCGCCCTGCTCAAGGCCGCCCGCGAGGCCAAGCTGCACACCTCCTGGACCGCCCCCGACCCGCACTACGAACAGGCGCTGGAGGAGCGGGCCCGCGCCGTCTACCGCAACCCCGGGCTGCTCCCCCGGATCGAGGGCCGGGTGCACGCGCTCGCCCCGTACGCCCGCGCCAACACCCTGGCCGCCGCACTGCTGCACCTGACCGTCCCGGGCGTCCCCGACCTCTACCAGGGCAGCGAGGAGCCGCTCTACACCCTGGTGGACCCGGACAACCGGGGCGTGGTCGACCTCGGCGCGCTCGCCGTGCGGCTCACCGACTCGGCCACCGCGCGCCCCGGCGACCTCGCCCGGGAGAAGCTGCACCTGACCACCACCGCCCTGCACCTGCGCCGCTCCCGCCCGCTCGGCGCCTACCGCCCGCTGACCGCCGTCGACCTCTCCAGCGACCACCTGCTCGCCTTCGCCCGCGGCGAGGACGTGGTCACCGCCGTCACCCGGCTGCCGTACGGGCTGGCGCGGGCGGGCGGCTGGCGGGACACCGTCCTGGAACTGCCCGCGGGCGGGGACTGGACGGACGAGCTGACGCTGCGCGGCTTCCCCGCCGGAGCGGTGCCGGTGGCGGAGCTGCTGGCGACCTACCCGGTGGCACTGCTGACGAGGAGGGGCTGAGCATGCCGCGCTATGAGGTGTGGGCGCCGTACGCGGCCTCCCGCGTCGCCGTCCGAGTCGACGGGTCCGACCACGCGTTGGCCCGCTGCCCGGACCGGGACGGCTGGTGGTCCGGCGAGGCCCCCGAGGGCGACTACGCCTTCCGGCTGGACGACGGCCCGCCGCTGCCCGACCCGCGCTCCCCCCGGCAGCCACACGGCCCCGACGGCCCGAGCCGCGCGGTGGACCACACGGCCTTCCGCTGGTCGCAGACCGGCTGGCGCGGCCGCCCGCTGCCCGGCGCGGTGCTGTACGAGCTGCACATCGGCACCTTCACGGCCCGCGGCACCTTCGAAGCCGCCGCCGAACACCTGGACCACCTGGTCGAGCTGGGCGTGGACTTCGTCGAACTGATGCCGGTCTGCCCGTTCCCCGGCCGGCACGGCTGGGGCTACGACGGGGTCTCGCCGTGGGCCGTCCACGAGCCCTACGGCGGGCCCGAAGGGCTCAAGCGCTTCGTGGACGCCGCGCACCGCAAGGGCCTCGGGGTGGTGCTGGACGTGGTGCACAACCACCTCGGCCCGTCCGGTAACCACCTGCCCTCCTTCGGGCCGTACTTCACCGATCGGCACCACACCCCGTGGGGCTCGGCCGTCAACCTGGACGCCCCCGGCTCGGACGAGGTGCGCCGCTACCTGATCGACAGCGCGCTGGCCTGGCTGCGCGACTACCGGATCGACGGGCTGCGGCTGGACGCCGCGCACGCCCTCGCGGACGACCGGGCCGTCCACTTCCTGGAGGAACTCTCCTACGAGGTCGACAAGTTGGCGGTGGCCGTGAACCGGCCGCTGTTCCTGGTCGCCGAGTCCGACCTCAACACCCCGCGCACCACCGCCGCCCGCGAGGCCGGCGGCCAGGGCCTCACCGCGCAGTGGAGCGACGACTTCCACCACGCGCTGCACTGCGCGCTCACCGGAGAATCACAGGGCTACTACGGGGACTTCGCGCGCGCGCCGCTCGCCGCCGTCGCCAAGACGCTGCAGCGCGGGTACTTCCACGACGGCACCTGGTCCTCCTTCCGGGGGCGCTGCCACGGGCGGCCGTTCCCGCCGGGCGGGGGCCACCGGCTGCTGGGCTACCTGCAGACCCACGACCAGATCGGCAACCGGGCGCTCGGCGACCGCATCTCCACCACCCTGCCCGCCGGCCGACTCGCCTGCGGCGCAGCACTCGTGCTCACCTCGCCGTTCACCCCGATGCTGTTCATGGGCGAGGAGTGGGCCGCCGCGACCCCCTGGCAGTACTTCACCGACCACACCGACCCCGGCCTGGCGAAGGCCGTCCGGCAGGGCCGGCGGCGGGAGTTCGCCGAGCACGGCTGGGCCGCCGAGGCCGTCCCGGACCCGCAGGAGCCGGCGACCGTGCTGCGCTCCGTACTCGACTGGACCGAGACCCGGCGCACCCCGCACGCCGAACTCCTGGACTGGTACCGGCGGTTGCTGAGGCTGCGGCGCGAGCGGCCGGAGCTGTCCGACCCGGACCTCGGCGCGGTGCGGGTCGACTTCGACGAAGCGGCCGGCTGGCTGGTGGTGCACCGGGGGCCGTACCGGGTGGCGGTCAACCTCGGCACGACCGAGGCCGCGCTGCCGTTGGGCGCCGCCGGGCGGGAGCTGGTGGCGGCCTTCGGGGCGGCCGCGCTGGAGGGGGTGGCGGTGCGGCTGGCGGCGGATTCGGTGGCGGTCGTCGCCGTGTAGGTCACCAGAGGAACGTGCCGATCCGCTCGCGCAGCGCGGGCGCGTCCAGGCCGTAGGCGGTCAGGTGCTCGGCCATCGAGCCGTAGTGCCGGTGCTCCTCGCGCGGCACGCCCAGGGCCAGCACCCGGTGCGAGCGGTCGGCCAGCACCGCGTGCGCCTCGTTCGCCGAGGTGCCCGCCAGGTACGGCTCCACCAGCACCACGTCCGCCCGATCGCCGACCGCGGCGCGCAGGGTCTCGGCGTCGAAGGGGCGCACCGTGGCCGCGTACAGCACGGTGACGTCCAGGCCCTCGGTGGCGGCCAGCACCGCGTCCAGCATCGGGCCGACGGCGAGCACCACACCGCGCGAGCCGGTGCGCACCGTGGTGAAGCGGCCCGGCTCGACCGCGACGGGGGCCGCGTTCTGGTGGTTGGAGAGCCGGACGTACACATTGCGGTCGCCGTCCGCGACGGCGTGCGCCAGCAGCTGCTCGGCCTCGTCCGGGTGGCCGGGGACGTGCACCGTCCAGTCCGGCAGGGTGTCCAGCAGGGCGACGTCGCCCGGGGACATGTGGGTGCGGCCGGCCGCCGGGTTGTCATAGGAGCCGCCCGCGCTGACCAGCACGGCACCGACGCCCTGGTGGACCAGGCTCAACTTGAGCTGCTCGAAGGGCCGTTCGACCAGGAAGCTGGCGAAGGTGTGGGCGATCGGGCGCATCCCGCTGAGCGCCAGGCCGCCGGCCGCGCCGATCAGCAGCTGCTCGCGGATGCCGACGTTGACCACCCGGTCGGGGTGGCGCCGGTGGGCCGGCTCGAAGGCGGCGGCGGTGATGTCGGCCAGCACGACGGCCAGTCGGGGGTCCTCGTCCAGCAGGCGGGAGGTGACGGCGACGAAGCGCTCGCGCATGGTGTCCATCGGGGAAGTGCCTTTCCGTGTCGGCGTGTCGGGGGCGTTCGGGGTGGCGCTCTCTCGGGGTGGTGCTCTCGCAGCGGCGCGCTCGGGGCGGCGCTCTCGGGGTGGCGCTCTCGGGGTGGCGCTCCCTCGGGGGCGCTCAGGAGTACTTCGGCTCCACCCGGGCGACCACCACGTGCGGGCGGCCCGGGTGCTCGGCGGTGTAGGCGCGGAGCAGCGCCTCGTGGTCGCGGCCGTCCACCGTCGCGGTGGACCAGCCCTCGACCGCGAACCGCTGGGCGATCCCGCCCTGCCAGCCGTGGGTGGCCGAGGAGTTGTCGATCACCACCACGTTCAGCCGGTCGAGCCCGTACGCGCCGGCGAAGGCCACCGCCTCGTGGTTGGAGCCCTCGTCGAACTCGGCGTCACCGACCAGCGCCCACACCGCCGGGTCGGCCAGGCCCTGCGCCCGCAGGCCGAGCGTGGTGCCGACGGCCAGCGGCAGGCCGTGGCCGAGCGAGCCGGAGGAGATCTCCACCCCGGGCAGCAGCGTGCGGTCCGGGTGGTAGCCCAGCGGCGAGTCGTAGCCCCCGAAACCGGGCAGCACGGCCGGGTCGATGAAGCCCTTGGCGGCCAGCACCGCGTAGTAGGCCATCGGGCCGTGCCCCTTGGAGAGCAGGAAGCGGTCGCGGTCCTGCGCCTCGGCGGTGTCCGGGGAGACCCGCAGCACCCGGTCGTACAGCACCCAGAGCGCGTCCAGCGTGGAGGTGGCGGCGACGTCGTGCTTCTCGTCACCGGTCATCAGCGCCATCAGGGCCTGGAGGTCCTCGAAACCGGCCGGGCCGACGGCTCCCGTGCTTGTCTTCGTCGTCATGCCTTGATCGTGCAACTTCAAGCGAACTTTAAGTCAAGCGGCTACACTGAGCAGCCATGACGGCGAACTCCGACGACACCCGCGCCGCCGGCCCGCGCTCGGGGGACCTGCTCACCATCGGTCAACTCTCCGCCCGCAGCGGCCTCGCCCACTCCGCGCTGCGCTACTACGAGAGTCTCGGTCTGATCCAGGCCACCCGCACCAGCGGCGGCCAGCGCCGCTACTCCCGCGCCATGCTGCGCCGGATCGCCTTCGTGCGCGCCGCCCAGCGGGTCGGCCTCTCCCTGGACGAGGCCCGCGACGCCCTCGACCGCCTGCCCGAGCGCCCCGCCCCCAGCGGCTCCGAGTGGGACCGGGTCGCCATCGCCTGGCAGGACCGGATCGACGAGCAGATCGCCGAACTCGAACGGCTCAAGGCCAGGCTCACCGGCTGCATCGGCTGCGGCTGCCTCTCGCTGACCCGCTGCGCCCTGCACAACGCCGACGACCGGCTCGGCCGGGCCGGCCCCGGCGCCCACTACCTGCGCACCCACGATCCGGCCGCCGAGCTCGACGGCGGGCGCCGAAAGGACGGGTGCCGAAAGGACGGGTGCTGAAAGACCGAGCACTGAAAGGCCGGGCGCCGAAACCCTTTGCCGCCCGGCCGTCGGCCCGCCTACCGTACGGCCATGCTGCCTGTGGTGGAGACCGACGAGCAGTGGGACGCGGTCGTCCCCGACGAATCGGTGATGCGCCCCGGCGCCGAGGCGCTCTGCGCGCAACTCGGCGTCGGCGGACTGCCGTTGGAACGCTTCGCGGAGGGCTCCGTCCCGGTGTACGCGGTGGGCGGGGCGCATGTGCTCAAGCTGTTCCCGGCGGCCAGTGCCCACGACGGCCTCGCCGAGGCCCGCGTCCTCACCCATCTGCGGGACGCGCTGCCGATCCCCACCCCCGAGGTCCGGGCGGCCGGCGAGTACGTCAACGGCTGGCGCTACGTCCTGATGTCCCGGCTGCACGGCGAGGGGCTCGCCCCCGCCTGGCCGCGCATCCCCCGGCCCGACCGCGAACGGATCGTCCGCGACTGCGGCGAGGCGCTCGCCGCCCTGCACGCCCTCGACGCCGAACCGCTCGCCGACGTACTCGCCCCCGGCAACTGGATCGCCTTCCAGGACGAGCAGCGGGCCGACGCCGTCGCCCGCCAGCGCGAACACGGCCTGCCCGAGGCCTGGTTGGAGCAGATCCCCGACTTCCTCGCCGCCGCCCCGCTCCCCCGCACCCGGCACCGCGCCCTGCTGCACACCGAGTTCATGCGCGAACACCTGATCACCGACCCGGCCGCCGGGTGGCGCCTCACCGGCCTGATCGACTTCGAGCCCGCCATGATCGGCGACCCGGCCTACGACCTGGTCGCCGTCGCCCTGTTCACCACCCGCGCGGACCCGCACCTGCTCGGACAGCTGCTGGGCGCGTACGGCCGCTCCTTCGAGCCTCGGCTACTGATGGCGTACACGCTGCTGCATGTGTACAGCAATCTGCCGTGGTACCTAAGGGAGTTGAAGCCGACCGCGCGGACGCTGGACGACCTCGCCGAGGAGTGGTTCGGCGTCGCTTGAGGCCTGGGCGCTTGAGGTCTGGGCGCTTGAGGTCTGGGCGCTCAAGGCCTCGGATCGGTGCGCAGCAGGCCGTACATCACGGCGTCGCGCCACTCCCCGGCCCGGAAGGTCACCGAGCGCTGAACCCCCTCCCGCGTGAAGCCGATCTTCTCCAGGGCGCGCTGCTCGGCGAGGTTGCCCAGATCGGTGTCCGCCTCCACCCGCATCACCGGAGTGTGGGTGAACAGGTAGTCCACCAGCAGGCGTTGGGCCTGCGTTCCGATCCCCCGCCCGCGCGCCTGCGGCGCCAGCTGGATGCCGATGCTCCAGTACGGCGCGGCCGGCCGCACGCCCTTCCGTCTGGCGGCGACGAAGCCGCAGAACTCGTCGCCGACGACGACCGCGAAGATCCACTGGTCTTCCCCGAGCAGCCCGTTCTCGGCCCATCGGCGCCGGAACCGGTCCGGATCCTGCCAGCCGAACCACTGGAACTCGCCCATGGCTTCGGGATCGTTGACGAGACGGCCGAACTCCGGGAGGTCGGCCTCGGCTATCGGACGCAGGAAGATCATTTCATCGCTCACGCAGGCGCCAACGGCCGGGCCGGTACAACAGTTCCCCAGACCGCGGCGGGTCGGGGGTCGGTGCGCAGCAGGCTGTAGAGCACCACGTCGCGCCATTCACCGGCCCGGAAGGTCTGCGCCCGCTGCACGCCCTCGCGAGTGAATCCGACCTTCTCCAGGACGCGCTGTTCGGCGTCATTGGTCGACTCGGTCTCCGCCTCCAGCCGCATCGCCGGCGAATGCGCGAACAGGTAGTCGGCGAACAGCCGGTGGGCCTTCGTGCCGATTCCCCGCCCCCTGGCCTCCGGCAGCAGCTGGGCGCCCATGCTCCAGTGCCAGGCGGTGGGCGTCGCCGTTTCCCGCATGGCGGCGGCATAGCCGCAGAACTCGCCGTCGGCGGTGATCGCGAGGGTCCACTGCTCGTCCGTGAGCAGCCCGTTCTCGGCCCAGACGCGACGGATCCGGTCCGGCTGCCGCCAACCGAACCACAGGTGCTCGCCCATGGCTTCGGGATCGTTGAGGAGCTTGAGGAAGTGCGGGAGGTCGGCTTCGGAGATCGGACGCAGGGAGATCCTCTGTTCACTCATGCCACCAGCAACGCCCGCATCGGCATGACGGTTCCTCATTTCATGGAAATGATTGAGAAATTCGCGATGCCAGCACCCGATCGCCGTTTACTGCGCCACATGCGGAACCGTTTACTGCGCCCATCGAATTCCCCGGTGCCTCAGCGGGAAATCGACCGCGCGAGCCGGAACCCCACGTCGTCGATCCGCAGCGTGGGGTGGCTGCGGCGGCGGACGGAGGCCCGGCAGCTCCAGTGCTCGTCGAACCATCCGCCACCGCGCAGGACGCGGTAGCTGCCGTACACCTCGGCGTCGTAGACGTCCCAGCACCACTCCCACACGTTGCCGAGCAGGTCGTACAGCCCGAATGCGTTCGGCTGCAGCTCGCCCACGCGGTGCGGGCGCTCGCCGGAGTTGCCCCGGTGCCAGGCGATCTCGTCGAGCGGCCCGTAGCGCGGCCCGTCGGTGCCGGCGCGGCAGGCGTGTTCCCATTCGGCCTCGGTGGGCAGCCGGTAGCCGTCGGCGGTACGGTCCCAGGCGGCCTCCTCGCCGTCCAACTCATAGGCGGGGTTCAGGCCTTCGCGCTTCGAGAGATCGTTGCAGTGGCGGACGGCGTCGAGCCAGGAGACGTTGTGCGCGGGGCGGCGGTCGCCCGCGACGCCCTCGTACTGCTCGCGGGTGACCGGACAGGACGCCAGCTGGTACGGAGCGAGGTCGACGTTCCAACTCCGCTGCGTGCGGCGGTCGGAGAGCGTGACTCGGCCGGGCGGGACGGTGATCAGTCCGGTGCGGGCATCCATGATCGCGATCCTACGGCCCGCCCCTCGCGCAGCGGTCGACCGCACTGCGCTCGACGGGCACCTCGGCGCGCGGGGGTACCGTGGCCTCCCCCGCCCGCCGAGCCCCCTTGTCCGCCTCCCGCGCCGACTGAACCGCCCCTGACCGGCCTGCCCCCTGGCGCCCGCGCGGCTCCCGGCCCGAGGATGAGACCCGCCCTAACGACACGTCAGAGACGGTGGTGACGAGCATGGCAGGCATCAAGGTCAGCACGGTGGTGGAGGCCCCGGCCGAGCGGGTGTGGGAACTGGTCGGGGACTTCCACGGCCTCGGCGGCTGGCACCCGCACCTCCCGGTGAGCCGGCTCGGCAACGAGCTGGCGGGCAATGCGATCGGTTCGATCCGGGTCTTCGAGCTCGACGGCGTGGTACTGAACGAGACGCTGCTCGCCTACGACGAGGAGGCCCGCAGCTACACCTACAGCTTCCCCGACGGCACCTTCCACTTCGACGACTACCGGGCCACCCTCCGGGTCAGCCCGGTCACCGAGCTGGACGCCAGTTTCGTCGAGTGGAGCGTCACCTACGACATCGAGCCCGAGCACCGCAAGGAGTCCACCGGCCGCGTGCACGGCGTCTTCACCTCCGGCCTCGCCGCCCTGCGCGAGCACTTCGCGAACTGACGGCGGGGACGGTCCCGAGGGGGCTACCGCGCGTCAGGCCCCGAGCAGGGTGAGGGTGTCGGTGACGGTCCCCAGCAGGCTGTCCGCGTCGGCACCGTTGCGGGAGCGGAGGTTGACGCCGTAGGCGAGCAGGGCCAGGGTTTCAGCGGCGGCGCCGGTGGCCAGGTGCGGAGGCAACTGGCCATCGCGGCGGGCGACGTCGAGGGCGGCGTGCAGCGCGTCGCGGAGTTGGCGGTGGTGGTCGTCGAGCAGCGCCCGAACCTCCGGGTCCTGGTGTTCGGTGCCCAGATGGGCGTTGACGACCATGCAGCCCCAGCCCGCGTGCTCGCCGGAGCATCGGACCGCGATCAGCCCGCCGAAGAAGTCCCGCACGGCGGGCAGGCCCCGGCCGTCGTCGGCGAGTTGGCGGAAGGCCGGCTGCGCGCGGTGCCGCAGGTAGCGGCGCAGCGCGGCACGGTAGAGCTGCCGCTTGCCGCCGAAGGTGGCGTAGAGGCTGGAGCGGTTCAGCCCGGTCGCGGCGACGACGTCCTGGATCGACGCCTCGGCCGCGCCGTGCTGCCAGAACAGCCGCTCGGCGCGCTCCAGCGCCAGCTCCGGGTCGAAGTGCTTGATGTCGGGCATGGCGGATCGCTCCCGGGTGCTTGAAATGGTTGTTCCAAGATAGTCCTTGACGGCGTATCTGACAGGCCATCATCCTGGAACGACTGGTTCAAGTTCAGCGACCCAGATCCCAACCCGAGAAAGGGCCACCCCTGTGAGCCTTCACGACCAGCTGCGCGCCGTGCACGAGAACCGAGGCCAGTGGATCCCGGCGGAGACCATCGAGGTCATGGACCGCAACGGGCGCGAGCTCGCCGCGTCCGGCCTCGCGGAGCGCGCGCTCGGCGTGGGCGCCCCGGCTCCGCGGTTCACGCTGCCCGCGGCCACCGGGCAGCGCGTCACACTGGACGGGCTGCTGACCGACGGACCGGTCGTGCTGACCTTCTACCGTGGCGCCTGGTGCCCCTTCTGCAACCTCGCACTGCGCGCCCTCCAAGAGCGGCACGACGCGATCACCGCCCGTGGCGCCCGCCTGGTGGCCGTCTCGCCGCAGATCCCCGACGAGTCCCTGACCCTGACCGAGAAGGAGCGACTCGGCTTCGACGTGCTCAGCGACATCGGCTCCGAGGTCGCGGCACGGTTCGGCATCGCCTTCGACCTCTCCGACGAACTGGGCACCCTCTACGACCAGTTCGGCTTCGACCTGAAGCGCGTCAACGCCGGCCACTCCCGCACGCTGCCGCTGCCCGCGACCTTCGTCATCGACCGCACCGGCACCATCCGCTGGACCTTCGTCCAGACCGACTACTCCCTGCGCGCCGAGCCCGCCGACATCCTGACCGCCCTGGACGCACTCGACTGAGGGGCGGGGCCGGGGCCAGGGCGCGTATGTGGTCGTGGTCAAGCGGCGGTTCGAACACGCGCCCCAGGAGCCGCCCGGTCAGCTTCCGACGATGTACTGCGCGGGGGGATCCAGGATGGTGATGTCAGTGGAGACGTTGAGCGGGGAACTCCAGTCCACGTTGACCACGAAGTCGACGCCGCCGTCACGCACGCACACGTTCTCGACCGCGATACTCGCAGCGCCGATGAGAACTCCGCTGCTGATTCCATAGTCAGGTCTCAGCATTCCGGACGTTTCCGCCCAGAAGGTCCGTAACGGTGTCACCGAAGCGTGAGGGCTTGGATGTCCTGATGACGGTCTCGCGTCTCCTTCCGCTGCTGCGGTACTGCGCCACCTGCCCGCCCCGCATCCATCGTGCGACGGGTGCGGGTGGCGCGGGTCTTCTGGTCGGCTCCACGCGGTTTCGACGCTTGCGCGTCCGGGCCTCCGGCCACTCCGGTACCCGTGATGCCGGCCGACGCGAGGTCGGCGAGGTTCCGGGCCGCGTTCTCGTCCCGGTCGATGACCAGGCCGCAGGCGTCGCAGGTGAACACTCGGACATGCAGCGGCAGTTTGGCTTTCACTGCCTTGCACGTCGAGCAGGTCTTGCTGGACGGGTACCGGGACGCGCCTCGAATCCCCGCACAAGGCACCCCCAACCCCAGCCAAACCAACAACTCCCTGGACCGTACCGGACAGCACTGACAGACAGCCGAAATGTCCGAATCGCTGAGACTCGCCCTATAGAAGCGGCAACAGCGGTCAACCCCTCTGAACGACCAGCAGGAACCAGCCGGCCACCGAGGCGGCCGCGGCCGACCACCCGAGCACGGCGGCGGTACGACCGCACTCGGGCCCACGGGCTCGCTGGAAGGCGGCGATCAGCGCGGTGATCGCCGCGACCGGCACGGACAGGCAGGTCAGGAACCAGGCCCAGCCTCCGAACACCAGCACCGCGAAGAAGGCCAGGACGGTCAGCGGCACCCACACCGCCGCGACCGTGAACCCGGCCGCGGCACAGGCGACCCGAAAGTGATCCCGCCGACGGGAACAGGCCGGCACGGCGACCGGCACGGCGCATGCGGCGGCCGAGACCAGCCCGACCAGGTGATGGACGTACGGCCAACCGATGCCGAACACCGACCCGATGAGTACCAACGGCGGCACGAACACGGCGACCGCCACCCCGGCCAGCCATCGGGCACTCGCAGGCACAACAGTCATGATTCCCCCCGCGTTCATGCATTTGAACACGTTCAAACCTAGCACGCAGGGGGTAAGCGCCATCAACCGGACGCGTCGTGTGCGATCGCCGCGAGCACGCGCCGACGCACGGCGGCGGAGGCTTCGGGCAGCCAGGGGGCCAACTCCGCGTCGAGGCGGCGCCGTTCGGCGCGGAGGAGCCGCGCGATGCGACGGGGAGAGCAGCGCATGAACCACCAGTCCCGGATGCAGCCGATCACGCGGGCTCCTCGGTCGGGTTCGCCCAGCTGATGCGCACCTCGCACTCGCCGACGGGGAGGACGAGGGCGGGGTTCGCGGCGAGGTGGCGGATGACATCACGCTCGGCGCAGGGGCCGGTGAAGCGGCGCTCCAGGATCTGGAACTGGGAGCGGGACATCGGGAGGAAGCGGATAGAGTCCCAGATCGCTTCCAGCGTCCAGGGGTCGAGGACGTGGACGGCCGGCGGCTTGACGCCGGGGATCTCCACGAGGATGTCGTGATCGGCCCTCACGCGGCCACCTCGCCCCAGACGATCTTGCCGACGGGCCGGCGCGGGCAGCAGCCCCAACGCCTGGTGAGCGAGTCCACGAGCCGGAGGCCGCGCCCGGTCTCGCCGTCGAGGCCGGGCGCGGAGATGACGGGGATGCGGTCACCCCGGGCATCGTGGACCTCGATACGGAGGCGGGCGGGGTCGACGTCGAGCGCGAAGTAGATGAGACGGCCGACCGGCGTGCCGTGCAGGACGGCGTTGGTGACGAGCTCGGTGGCGACCACGAGGCCGGAGTCGAGGAAGCGCTCCCCGTCCGGGAGGGAGGAGAGGAGGACAGCGATCCGCTGGCGCGCGATCGCGGGGGAACGGCGGCTGCGCGGCAGCCAGATGGTGGAGGAGTTTCGAGACATGGCGAAGTCACCTTCCAGGCACATGAGTGAGAAGGCCGGGCGGGCGGCCGTCGCGGCGGCCCACACACGTCAAACACGAAGCACCCATGAAAGTGCGCCACAGCCACATGCCATATGCGTCACACACAGGCAGCGCTCCGTCACTCACAGCATGGAGCATTGCCAGGGGAGATCGCAAGGCAGCTCCGTGAAATATGAAAACTTTCAGATCTGAGGGCAAGGCACGCCCTCTAGGCTCTCGACGGTGGTGGCGAACCGTCACCACACGCATGCACACTGGTCCCTGAGCGCTCTGGAGGGGTTACGTAGATGGCAGTCGCAGTGCCAGCCGTGCGGTACCGGCGCATCGCCGCTGAGCTGAGGAGGCTTCGCGAACTGAAGAACCTCTCAGCCGAAGAGGTCGCCTGCCAGGTCGACGGGATCAACCTGGTGAAGCTCAGCAGGTACGAGAACGCTCGCGTCCAGCTGAAGCCCGATGTCGTCCGCGCACTGCTCGATTTCTACGAGTGCGACGAGGAGCTCAAGGAGGTCCTCGTCGAGATCCTCCGAGACAAGCGCCGCCCGGGCTGGATGGCGGGCTACGAACAACTGAACCCGCTCTACACAGATCTGATCCGCTTGGAAGAGACGGCCGTTGGCAATAAGTCGTACGAGTCCGCCTACATCCCCGGCCTGCTTCAGACACGCCAGTACGCGCACGCCATCATCTCCAGTGGCGTGATAAACAAGCCCAGCGTCGAAGAGCGTGTCGAGGTCCGAATCAACAGGCAATCCGTCCTGACTCGATCCGAGAACCCGCTGAAGCTGTGGGCCGTGATCCACGAGGCTGCCCTGACGATGAGTGCCGGCCCGGGTGTGATGGCAGATCAGTTGGACAAGCTGCTGCAGTTCAGCCAGCTCCCCAACATCAGGATTCAGGTCATGCCGGCCCTGGCTCCTCCGCATCCCGGAATGACAGGGCCATTCGCACTCCTGGAGTTTCGACAGCGCGACCTCGACCTGGTTCTGCTCAGCGGAATGCTCAGCAGCAACTGGGTGGAGGATCCGGACCAAGTCGACATCTATCGGGCGGCGTTCGACGAAATCATGGCAACCGCCTTGTCCCTCGACGAGTCGCGC